>NZ_JMQK01000009.1:0-182654 GCF_000705355.1 Pseudorhizobium marinum | reverse complement strand
ACGAGGCAGCTTTCAGCGCCCCGTCCGAACTGCAAAAATTCCGAGGATCACCAAGGGAGGAGTGTGTCTTGCGGTTCCGTCAGAAGCGTCGTGTGGCCGCCCTCGCCCTTCGAGGCTCAGTCGTGCGGATTGCGCACCGGCATCGTCATCTCGTCCGCTTTTGCGGGGTGCCGGTGGTTTGTCGGAGCGTGGCCTCCTCTCATTGCAAAGCCCCGGCGGCGCCCTACCTGCTTGAGACAGGAAACCGGACTTATTGGCGTCGAAGACGACCGGGCAACGGAGGCTGAATTGCAAGATGTCACCGGGGGCCCGCGGCCTCCCTATTCGGTTTCGCCCTCCTCCCCATCCCACATGCCCGCCTTTGCCAGCGTGCTGGCGATCATCGCCATCCTCTATTTTGCCAAGGACGTGCTGCTGCCGCTTGCGATTGCCGTTCTTCTGACCTTCGCATTGGCTCCGATTTCGTCGCGCCTTCGCAAGCTCGGCCTTCCCCGTATCCTGGCGGTGGTCACCACCGTCGTGCTCGCTTTTGCGGTCCTGATCCTCTTCGGTCTCGTCGTGGCGTCGCAGGTTGCCGAAGTCGCGCAGAACCTTCCGGCCTACCAGGGCAACATCATCGGAAAGATCCGCAGCCTCCAGGAAAGCGGCGCCGACAGCGGCATCATGCGGCGTCTCACGCTGGTCGTCGAGAGCGTCGGACGCGAACTCGACAGTGTCGATCAGGCGCCGGCGCCGGCAAGCAGTGCAGCGTCGGAAAGAGAGCCCCTGCTCGTCGAGATCTTTGCGCCCAGCCGTCCGATCGACACGCTGACGAGTCTGATCGGCCCCCTGCTGGGGCCCATTGCGTCGCTCGGCCTGATCATCGTCGTCGTCGTCTTCATGCTTCTGGAGCGTGAGGAGCTTCGCGACCGCTTCATCCGGCTCGTCGGCTATGGCGATCTTCACCGCACCACGGAGGCCCTTCAGGAAGCCGGCAGCCGCGTCGCCCGCTATCTCCTGATGCAGCTGGTCGTGAACTGCGCCTATGGCGTTCCGCTGGCACTTGGCCTGTGGATCGTCGGGATACCGAACGCGGTGCTGTGGGGAATGCTCGCCATCGTCCTGCGGTTCGTCCCCTACATCGGCCCCGTCATCGCGACCGTGCTGCCGCTGTTTCTGGCGTTCGCCGTCGATCCGGGCTGGAGCCTCGTGCTGTGGGTGGGCGCCATCTTTCTCGTGCTGGAGCTGACCAGCAACAACATCGTCGAACCGTGGCTGTACGGCTCGCGAACGGGCCTTTCACCGCTCGCCATCATCGTTGCCGCCATCTTCTGGGCCTGGCTCTGGGGGCCCGTCGGCCTGATCCTGTCGACGCCCCTGACGGTGTGTCTTGCCGTCCTGGGACGCTATGTTCCGCAGTTCAAATTCCTCGAGGTCCTGTTTGGAAGCGAACCGGTGCTGGATCCGAAGGAGCGCCTCTACCAAAGGCTTCTGGCCGGAGACCCCGATGAGGCGACCGATCATGCGGAGGAGATTCTCGAGAAGGACTATCTCGAGGACTACTATGGAACGGTTGCCATTCCGGCTCTTCTGCTGGCCGAACAGGACCGCCGACGGGGCGTCCTGAAACCTGAGCAGATGGAGAGGGTGTTCGGGACGGCAATGACGCTGGTCTCCAACCTCGAGGAAATCGCCCAGGAAGAAGAACATGAGGACGGGCACGAGGCGGGCAAGGCGACGGAGCAGACGCCTCTCGCGCCCGCCACGGGTGCAACCGCCGGCGACGCGGAACTGCCCGACGGCACCGGCAAGACAATCCTGTGTGTCGGTGGCAGAGGGCCGCTCGACGACGCTTCCGCTGCCATGCTGGCCCAGGTGCTTCAGGTGCAGGGGGCCGACGTGGTGGCAGCCAGGCATTCCGACGTCGCTGACCGTCGCGGCAAGGACATCGTCCCGCAAGACGTGGACGGGATCATCATCTGTTTCCTCAACGAGGACTCGGGCAAATACGCGCGGATCCTGGTGCGCCGTTTCAAGCGGCGCCACCCGGGCGTACGGGTCGGGGCGGCACTCTGGTCAGAGCCTCAGGACGAACGGCCGAAGCAACTGCTGGAAGGCGGGGATTTCGTCGCCACGACCTTGACGGAGGCCGTGCACGAGGTGCTCTCCGACGCACCGCCCCTGCCCGCAACAATCCCGCGGAAGATCCAGATCCGCACGCGGCGGCCTGCGGCAAAGGCTACACCGGCGACACCGTAAGCCGGGAAGCCGCGTCCGTCCGCCGGCGGTTTGATTAGCTGATGGCCTTGCCCCATCTGGGAACGGGCAATTGCATCGTCCTGGCCGGTGCGGGGCGCCCCAGATGGTACCCCTGTCCGAAATCGACCTGCAGTCGACGCACGAGGGTCAGATGCTCTACGGTTTCGATCCCTTCCACCAGGATCTTTGCCTTCGTGTTTCGTGCCAGCCTGACGATGTCGGCCAGCATGACCGAGCCCTTGGATGTCTCGCAGTCGTGAAGAAACGACTTGTCGATCTTGACGCAGTCGAAGTCGATCAGCCGCAGCCACGAGAGGCCGGCAAAGCCGGTGCCGAAGTCGTCCAGCCAGATCTTGATGCCGAGGGCCTTCAGGTCGCTGATACAGCGCAGCAGGCTGGAATGGATCTCCATCTCCTGGCCCTCGGTGATCTCGAACGCCAGGCGGTCACCGCAGATCCCGAACTCGCTTAGAGTCATCGCGACGCCGGCAGCAAAGCCGGGCATGCGCAGCTGGATCGGCGAGACATTGACGCTCACCACGCGAGCCAGATCCTTGACGAGGATATCCTCGCAGACCCTGCGGATCGCCCATTGGCCAAGCTCCACGATCGCACCGGTGCGCTCGGCGGCCGGAATGAAGGCACAGGGCGCAATCGCAGTGCCGTCCAGCATGCGCAGTCGCATCAGGGATTCCACCGCAACCGTCTCGCCGGTGACAATGTCCTGTACCGGCTGGTAGACCATCGACACCAGATCCTGTGCGATCGCGATCTTCAACAAGGCCGCGATGTTCTCGCTGTCATCGCTGTTGTTTGGATCATCGGGGTCAAAGAGCTTGACGCAATTTCGGCCGGCGGCCTTGGCACTGTAAAGTGCCCTGTCGGCCTGGTGGATGACCTTCTCCACCTTCGGCGCGGCTACGTCCTTGGTCAGGGCTGCACCGACGCTCACCGTCACTTTCGCTGTCCCGTCCCGCCGCTGCTCGTGGCGGAGCGAAAGGTCTTCGACAGCACCACGAATGGCTTCGGCAAAAGCGGCAACCCCGTCTTCATTGCCCAGATTGACAAGGAATATGAATTCCTCGCCGCCGTAGCGGCCAAGGGAGGCGCCATGGCGATCGGCGAGTGCCCGCAGCGCCTCCGCCACGACCACGAGGCAGCGGTCACCGTCCAGATGGCCATAGTAGTCGTTGTATCTCTTGAAGAAGTCGACATCGACCAGAACAACCGCGAACGGTTGGCCATTCTGCCGCCACTCGGCCCAGAGCGCCCGCAGTGTCTCATCGATGGCGCGGCGGTTGGCCAACCCGGTCAGGGGATCGGTATTGGACAAGCGCAGCAGTGCTTCCCCCCGCTCAGCCGCCTCCTCCTGCCGGGCCTTTGCCACCAGCGCATTGAGAAAGACGTTGTAACGCTCGTGGTTCAGCTTCCAGTTCACATAGGAGGTGAAGATGAAGCAGGAGAGGCAGAAGATGCCGAACGTGAGCTTGTAGACCTGCTCTTCCTGCGGAAACGACAGCAAGGCGGCGAAGAACAAGAGGACAATCACCGTCGATGCCATCAAGGACAGGCGGAACGGGAAATTGAAGAACAGGTTGATGCTCATCATGAAGATGGCACCGAACACCATGTAGTAGGACATGACGGCGGTCTGGGACGTCATCAGCGCCGTGGTTAGCCAGCCTGCATAGGCCAGGATCAATGCCAAGGCCGCCGTTCGATCGATGGCGTCAGCGTCTTGCCGGAGACGTATCTGCAACTCCAGTGCCAGCAGCATGATGGCCGAGATCGCGAACCGTGCCGCAACCGTGTGGCGGGCGACATCGGCGATCAGCAGGATGTCGCTGATCGAAAAGAGCAGATAGACCAGGACCGCGATCCACAGCCCCTGTCGGGTCGTGTGCTTGCGGGACTCCTCCGAGTGCTCCTGATACAGCGCCTGAAGCACGGCAGCCGGCTGCGCACGCGGATCACGCGGAGCATCGACGTCGATCGGGTCTGTCACTTTGTGCATCATGCACGGTCCACCGCTTTCACTGCTGTGGGTTGTCAACGTCAGTGCCGCCCAAGAGGGTGTGTGCGCCATGCGATCAATGCACCGCCTCCTCGACAGGCATTCCCTAGCAGACAAACGAACTGCAAGAGCAAAAATAGCCCAAAGGGCTTAACGCTTTGCCAACCCCTTGGCCCCGTAACTGCATCGACAGCGTTAACCATAACCGGCGATTGAACAGGATTTATATCCTGCGATCGGTCATGTTTGCGGTGTCGTTAATGTCGCCTTAACCAAAGGGCTTAACCCCATGCACCGTATTGCTACACTGGACGGCCACAGCTTGATCACCCCAGCTGCGGTCAATCGCGAGGTCTTGTCGCCTGCCAACGCAAGGAGTGCTGAAGCCGATCGCTCGATGGCCGAGGCCGAGGTTGCTCTGATCTTGAACATTGCCGCCCGCCAGATTCAGGAGCAGCGCGCGCCGGCGCAGATCATCAGCCGGCTGATCAGCTCGCTGCATGACCTGCGGGAAAAGACCGGTGCTCTCTGGCGAGACTTGATCCCGCTGGTGCAGAACCATCCGGTTGCCGCCTATTTTCATGAGGACCCCTTCACACGCTGGTCGTTCGAAAAGCCTCGCGGCTATTCCGGCGATGCGCATCTGATCGACTTCATCTACGGCCATCCCAGCACTGCCGACGAGATCGCCCGCGCCACGCCGCTTGGAAAGACGCTTTACGGCTACACGAGGCAGGCTCCGTCCGCCGTTGCCGTGCGCGAACGCCGGGATCTGCTGACCCGATACGTTGATTCCGTGGCTGACGAACGGGGCACGGGGACAGAGATCCTCACGGTCGCGGCGGGACACCTGCGCGAGGCAGATCGCTCCGCGGCGCTGCATCAGGGCAAAATCCAGCGGTGGGTAGCGCTCGACCAGGACCCGCAGAGCGTCGGCTCCACTGTGCGCGACTTTCAGGGCACCGCCGTCGACGCCATCGACGGCTCCGTGCGCGGATTGCTGACGAACGCCTATTCGCTCGGGACCTTCGACCTCATCTATGCGGCAGGCCTCTACGACTATCTCACGGACAAGGTAGCCATCCGACTGACGCAGAAGTGCCTTTCGATGCTGAAGCCGAACGGCATCTTCCTGTTCGCCAACTTCTCAACGGAAGTGCCCGATGACGGTTACATGGAAACCATCATGAACTGGACCCTGCTGCTGCGCTCACACGCCGACATGCTCAACATCGTCGACGCAAGTCTGGAAGGAGAGCGCGCCGAACGGCAGATCTTCTTCGGGGAAAACCGCAATATCGTCTACGCGACGATCAAGAAGCCGGCCTGATCACTACATTACGGAAACACGCGCCCCATCGGGGCGCGCACTGTCTGATGCGCTGGATCAGGCCACCTGCACCAGGTGGCCTGCCGAAACCTCGCGGTACTGCCGCGAGGGCACCTCGTAGCCGAACGGGCGGACGGGGCTCTTCAGTTCATCGTCGGCCAGGCCGCGGCGGATGCCCCGGCGCGCCGGATCGGGAACGGGAACGGCCGCGATAAGCTTCTTCGTGTAGTCGTGCTGCGGGTTCTCGAAGACGGCGGCGCGCGGACCGATCTCGACGATTTCCCCCAGATACATGACCGCCACGCGGTGGCTCATGCGCTCCACAACGGCCATGTCGTGGCTGATGAACAGGAAGGCGAGGTTGAGGCTCTGCTGCAGGTCGAGAAGCAGGTTGCAGACCTGCGCCTTCACCGAGACGTCGAGTGCCGACACGCTTTCGTCGGCAACGATGACCTTCGGATCGAGCGAGAGCGCGCGGGCAATGGCGATGCGCTGACGCTGACCGCCGGAGAATTCGTGCGGATAGCGGTTCATCATGGACGCCGAGAGGCCGACCCGCTCGAGAAGGTCGGCCGCCTTTTCCCGCGCTTCGCGGGTGGTTCCGAGCTTGTGCTTGATGAAGGGTTCGGCGATCGAGGCACCCGCAGTCATGCGGGGATTGAGGCTGGAAAAAGGGTCCTGGAAGATCATCTGGACGCTCTTGCGCATATTGCGCATGCCGATCTGGTCGAGCTGCAGAACGTTGTAGCCGTCCAGATAGATCTCGCCGTCTGTCGGTTCGACGAGCCGCATGATGGAGCGTCCCGTGGTGGACTTGCCGCAGCCGGATTCACCGACCAGCGACAGCGTCTCGCCCTGAAAGAGGTCGAAGGAGAGGTTTTCGACCGCATGCACGGAGCCGGTCTGGCGGGCGAAGAGGCCTGAGCGGACGGCAAAGCGGGTGGTGAGGTTCTTGACTGAAAGGATGGGCGTCTTTCCCTTCCCGACGGTGTCGGCCACCTCTTCGGGCTCCACCGCTTCGCCGGTGGTGGCATCGACGATCGGGAAGCGTGTCGGCCACCTGCGGTTGGCCATCGAGCCCAGTTTCGGGACCGCCGAAAGGAGGGCTCGGGTGTAGGGATGCCGGCCGCGCAGGAAGATATCTTCCGTCGCTCCCGCCTCCACCTGTTCGCCCCTGTACATGACGATCGTCCGGTCGGCGATCTCCGCCACGACGCCCATGTCGTGGGTGATGAAGAGGACCGACATGCCCTCCTCCTCCTGCAGGACCTTGATGAGGTCGAGGATCTGGCCCTGGATGGTGACGTCGAGCGCGGTGGTGGGTTCGTCGGCAATCAGCAACTTCGGTCGCGAGGCAAGCGCCATGGCGATCATCACGCGCTGTCGCATGCCGCCGGAGAACTGGTGCGGGTAATCGTCGAAGCGGGCCTTGCCGTTGGGAATGCGCACCTTTTCCAGGAGACGCGTCGTCTCGGCCCGGGCCTCCTGCTTCGACATCCCCTTGTGACGGGTCAGGACTTCGGAGATCTGTCGTCCGATCGTGAAGATCGGATTGAGGCTCGTCATCGGCTCCTGGAAGATCATCGAGACCTCGTTGCCCCGGACGCCGCGCATCTCCTTTTCGGTGAGCGAAAGAAGATCACGGCCGTTCAGCAGGACCTTCCCGTCGATCCGGCTGGAGTCCGCATGCAGAAGCCGCATGATCGACAGCGAGGTGACACTCTTGCCGGAGCCGCTCTCGCCGACGATCGCCACGGTTTCCCCCGGCATCACGTCGAACGAAACGTCGCGAACGACGCTCTTCCAGGCGCCATCCACCAGGAAGGAGGTCTGCAGGTTTTGGACGGAAAGAACCGGTGCATCGGCCATCGAGGTCATCTCCCTATCGCATAGGCCTGCATCAGGCGGGGGGTGGCGGCTGCCCGCAGCAGGCCGTCCTTGTCTCGGCGAGCGGCCGTCAAGCGCCCGACCGTCCAGGGATCGGCGACGGTCACCTTGTGGCCGCGGCGGCGAAGCTCGTCGAGTACCTCCGTGCCGATGTTGCTCTCGACCATGATCTCGCCCGGGGAACTCGTGCGCGGATAGAAGGAGCCCGGGAAATGCGAGGTGTGGAAGAGCGGCATGTCGATCGCCGCCTGCAGATTGCTCTTGTGGTGGACGTAGCGCAGGAAGAAGGGCAGCTGCCACTGGTCCTGCTGGTCGCCGCCGGGCGTGCCGAAGGCGAGCGTCGGCCGGCCCTCGTGCAGGGCCAGCGATGGGGTGAGGGTCGTGCGCGGACGCTTGCCGGGTGCAAGCGACGTGGGCAGGCCGGGCTTCAGCCAGAACATCTGGGCGCGCGAATTGAGCGCGAAGCCGAGACCGGGCACGATCGGCGACGACTGCAGCCATCCGCCGGACGGGGTGGTCGAGACCATGTTGCCCCAGCGGTCGATGACGTCGATGTGCACGGTGTCGCCGCGCTTTTCGGAGAGATGCGACATGGTCGGTTCGTAGACGGTGCCCGTGCCGCTCATCTCGCTCAGCATGGCCAGCGTCAGGTCATGCTGGTGGTCGTAGCCAGGCACCTTTCCTGGCCGCAGCTCATGGGAGGCTTCGGCACCGATCAGCTTGCGACGGTCGTTGTTGTAATTGTCGGAGAGAAGATACTCCGTCGGGACCTGCGCGAACTCGGGATCGCCGTAGTAGACCTCGCGGTCGGCGAAGGCGAGCTTCATCGCCTCCACCACGGTATGCACGAAGTCCGGACCAGTCGGATCCATGGCGCCGATGTCGAAGCCCTTGAGCAGCGCGAGAGACTGCAGCAGCACCGGCCCCTGGCCCCAGGCGGGGGTCTTGGCGATCGTCCAGTCGTGGTAGTCGTAGGTTTGCGGGGCCTCGATGGTGGCGCGCCAGTTGGCCATGTCGTCGGCGGTCAACACGCCCTTGTGCCGGGATCCGCTGGCATCCATGACCTCCGCATCCTGCAGGTAGGTGTCGATCGCTTCCGCGACGAAGCCGCGGTAGAAGGCGTCGCGCGCTGCCTCCACCTGCTCTTCGCGTCCGGATTTTGCCTCTGCCTCGGCAATCACCCGCTTCCAGGTTTCGGCCAGGACCGGGTTCCTGAAGTTGCTGAGCGGTTCGGGGGCGGCTCCTCCCGGCATCCAGGTGGCGTAGGAGGTCGGCCATTCCTTCTCGTAGAAGGATGCCAGGCCCTTGATGGTGTTGGAGACACGCTCGAGGACCGGATGGCCCTGTTCGGCGTAATAGATCGCAGGCTCCAGGACCTCGCGGACGCTCATCGTGCCGTAGTCGCGCAGCATCAGCATCCAGCCGTCAAAGGCGCCGGGGATGACGGTGGAGAGAAGGCCGTCGCCGGGAATGAGCGTCAGTCCCTCGGCGGTATAGTGCTCGATGGTCGCGCCGGCCGGGGCGGGACCCTGGGCGCAGATGACCTCGACCTTGTCCTTCTTCTTCGAATAGATGACGGCCGGCATGTCGCCGCCCGGACCGCAGAGATGCGGCTCGACGACCTGCAGCACGAAGCCTGCGGCAACGGCTGCATCAAAGGCATTGCCACCCTTTTCCAGGATGCTCATGCCGACAGCCGAGGCGATCCAATGGGTGGAGGTGAAGACGCCGAAGGTACCGAGGATTTCGGGCCGCGTGGTAAAGTCAGTCATGTGTCACAGTCCCTGTAAAAGTCATGCCTCGCGCGGATCCAGCGCATCGCGCAGGCCGTCGCCGAGGAGATTGAAGCCGATGACGACGAGGAAGATCGCCACGCCGGGCCACATCGCCATCCATGGCGCCTGGCTCAGGAAGTTCTTGGCGACGTTCAGCATCGATCCCCAGCTGGGGGCCGGCGGCTGCTGGCCGAGTCCGAGAAAGGAAAGGCTTGCCTCGGCGATGATGGCGGTCGCGATCGTCAACGTCGCCTGCACGATGATCGGCGCAAAGACGTTCGGCAGGATGTAGCGCAGCATGATGTCGACATGGCCAAGCCCCACCGAGCGTGCGCCTTCGACGTAATCTTCCGTCTTGACCGCCAGCACCTGACCGCGCGTCAGCCGCACGAAGATCGGCATGGCAGAGAGGCCGATGGCGATCATCGCGTTCGTCAGGCTCGGGCCGAGGAAGGCAGCAAGCGCAATGGCCGTAATCAGGAACGGCATGGCAAGCAGCGCTTCGGTGACCCGCGAGATCACCTGATCCACCCAGCCGCCGAAATAGCCGGCGACGAGGCCGAAGGGGACGCCGATGAAGACTGCGATGGCGACCGAGAAGACACCTGCCATCAGCGAGGCCTGCGCGCCCCAGATCATCCGCGAGAGGATATCGCGGCCAAGGTCGTCGGTGCCGAGCCAGTGAGCGGCCGAGGGGGCCTTGCGCAGCGCCGACCAGTCGGTGCCGGCTGGATCGGGAATGGGCAGGAGCGGTGCCGCAGCGGCCAGGATCGCGAAGAACAGGATGATGCCGAGACCGACGAGGGCGCCGCGGTTTGCCCGCATCTTGCGCCAGGCGCGGCTCTTCTGACGCGCCGGGGCGGCGTTGACTGTTTCGACCACGGTCATAGCGTTGCCCTCAGTCTCGGGTTCAGGAGGACGTAAAGCACGTCGGCGATAAGGTTCATGAGGATGAAGCCGACGGCGGTGCACAGGACGACGCCCTGGACCACCGCATAGTCGCGGGTGAAGACGGCATCGACGATCAGCTTGCCGAAGCCGGGGATGGTGAATATCTGCTCCGTCAGCACGGCACCGGCGAGCAGTTCGCCGAAGAGCAGGGCGATCATCGTGACGATCGGCAGCAGCGCGTTGCGGAAGGTGTGGCTCATGATCACCTCCCAGGGCGACAGGCCCTTGGCCCGTGCCGTGCGGATATAGTCGGCGCTCAGGATGCCGAGCATGGAGGAGCGCGTGTGGCGCATCAATTGCGCGGCCAGCGCCGTGCCGAGCACGAAGGCCGGCATGATCATCGTCTGAATGGAACGGACGGGATCGACGAAGATGGACTCGTACCCCGATGCGGGCAGCCAGCCGAGATTTACCGAGACCAGCAGGATCAGCATGATGCCGAGCCAGAAGTTGGGAACGGAGAGGCCCGACAGCGCCACGAGGTTGGCGAGGTAATCGATCCAGCTGTTCTTCCAGACGGCGGCGAGGATGCCCATGGGAATGCCGATCACCAGCGCGAAGATCATCGCCATCACCGCAAGCTGGATGGTGACCGGCAGCTTGTCGCCGATCAGCTCCAGCACCGGCTGGTTGGTGCGCAGGGAAATGCCGAAGTCGCCGGTGACCACGCCGCCAAGCCAATAGAAATACTGCATGATGACTGGATCGTTGAGCCGATACTTCTCCCGCAGGAATTCGAGCGTGGCAGGGTCGCGCTCCTCGCCGGCCATGGCCAGCACAGGGTCGCCCGGCAGGAGCTTCTGCAGCGAGAAGACGAAGATCGAGATGATGATGAGTGTCGGGATCGCGACCAGCAGCCGCTTTCCGATGTAGACAGGCATGGCAGGGCCCTCGCGTCAGGGACGGCCGCACGGAGGATCCGTGCGGCCAGAGGACATCAGTCGGCGTTCTTGACGCCGACCAGGCGGATCATGCCGTCCGGGGACGGGGCAAAATCCGTGACGCCGTTGTCGATGGCGTAGGCATAGGGCTGGTGGCCGAGGTAGATGATCGGCATGTCGTCGGCGAGAATGACGCTTGCCGCATCGTATTTCTCCTTGCGAACGGCATCATCCGTGGACGCACGGGCGTCGTTCAGCAGCTGGTCCACTTCCGGATTGCAGTACTTCACGTCGTTGATGCCGCCTTCGCAGGTGATGAACTGGTGGATGTTGCCATCAGGGTCGATACGGCCGGACCAATCGGAGCGGCTCAGCTGGTAGTTGCCGGCCGTCTGTTCGGAGAGGAGCGTTGCAAATTCCGTCGCCCGCAGGCTGACGTTGAAGCCGGCCTCCGCCACCATCGACTGGATGACCTGCATCATCTGGGTCTGGGTGGTGTTGTTGGCGTGCTGCAGTTCGACGTCGAGGGTCTCGTGACCGGCTTCCTTCATCAGCTCCTTGGCCTTGGCGATGTCGCGGGCAGGAACGGGAAGGTTCTGGTTGAACCAGGGGCTCGTCGGCGGGAATGGCTGGTTGCCGCCCTTCGCCGTGCCTTCGAAGACGATCTGGTTGATGGCCTCACGGTCGATGGCCAGCGAGAAAGCCTGGCGCAGGCGCTTGTCCTGGCCGAGCGGGTTTTCCGCCCTCGCACCGTTTCCGACGTTGACATACATGGCCATGTAGCCCGGGCCGATGACGTCCGCATAGGTGAGGCTGGAGTCCGCCTTCACCGCTGCTGCGTCCGAGGCAGAAATGCGCTCTGCAATATCCAGGTCGCCGGACCGCAGGTTGGCAAGCCGAACGGTGGTGTCGGGGATCGGCAGGTAGGTCACCTTGTCGAGGAAGACCTGATCCGCGTTCCAGTAGTCCTGGAACTTCTCCAGCACGATCCGGTCCTGCTGGATGCGCTCGACGAACTTGAACGGGCCGGCGCAGACCGGATGGCTGCCGAAGTTTGCGCCGAGTTCCTCTGCGGCCTTCGGTGAAACGATCATGCCGGCGCGGTCGGAGAGCTGCGCCAGGAGGGTCACGTCCGGGCTTTTCAGGGTGAATTTCACCTCGTGCTCGCCGGTGGCCTCAACCTTCTCGACGGACGAAAGCTCGCTCTTGCGGCGCGATTCCGGCAGCGTCATGTTGCGTTCGATGGTGGCCACCACGGCTTCCGCGTTGAACGGCGTATCGTCGTGAAACTTGACGCCCTCCCGCAGTGTCATGGTCAGTTCCTTGCCGTCCTGCGACCAGTTCCATTCGGTGGCCAGCTGCGGCACGATCTTCATCTCCTGGGAGATGTCGACCAGCTTGTCGCACATGGCGGTGTAGACGATGCGGCCGACGAAGGTTCTCGACTGCGCGGGATCGAGAACGTCGGCATCGTCCTGGAGGCCGATGCGAAGTTCAGCGGATGCCGCCGGGAAGGCGATGGCAGTTGCCAACAGTGCTGCTGTCAGTGTGGTCAGTTTTCTCATGATCTTTCCTCTGGCTGTTTTCGGGGACATTCTTGTTCTTGGCCGGTTTTCTCCGGCGTGGTCCGGCTGCATGAGCCGAAGTCAGGATGCATGGCTGAGACCGGTATCCTCCGGATGCTCAAGCGAGGTGGCCCGGATGAGACGCTCCTGGAGCATCAGGAGGTGCTGACGCATGGCCTCACCGGCCCGGGACGGGTCGCGTTCGGCAATGGCGTCGATGATGGCGATGTGCTGGGCCAGCGAGATATTGACCGTGTTGCCGGCCGCTCGCGCACGCTCCCGCAGTGCCTGCCAGGCCTCGTCCTGGCGGACGCGGTTGACGACGTCGAAGATGGTGAGAAACAGCTGGTTGCCGGCGCTCTGGGCAATCTGCCGATGCAGCGCGCCGTCCCAGAGTTCCCGGGTGTCGGCGTCCTCGCTGTCGATGATCTTGGCCGCAAGCGCCCGCATCCGCTCGATCTCCTTCGGCTTGGCGCGCAGGGCGGCAAGCTGGGCAAGCTGGGGTTCGATGCGAAGCCGGACTTCCATGATCTCCATCGGATCGGTCACGGCGACGATGGCACCGAAATCACCGCCCAGGCCATCGGGACGTTCGCCGACGAAGGTTCCGGCACCCTGCTTGCGCCAGATCAGACCTTCCGATTCCAGGACTTCCAGCGCCCGGCGGACGGCTCGCCGTCCGGTACCGAGCATTTCCGAAAGCGCCCGTTCGGTCGGCAGCTTCCCGTCCGCATCGATCTGCCCCTTGCCGAGCAGTTCTCGGAGGCGGTCCAGCGCGTAGTTTGCGTTGTCGTGTCCGGTCGTCTCCACGGCTGCACCAATCCCGCACCAATTCTCGATTGGTGCAGTGGAGGCCAAATTTCTCCGGTGGTCAAGCTAAATTTTGACCATTTCTTTTACTGCTCATTATTTCAGCATTTGCTGCTCGAGCATGGCTCCCGAACTTTCGGAAACCACGTCGGGACCACCCGCCTGCCCTCTCCCGGGGCTCAGACGAAGGCGCGAGCGCAGCAACCTCATAGCCGCGAAGAATTAGGCGGTGGCGTCGAGAACGTCGCGCAGCTTGCGGGCCACCTGGTCGATGGTGAAGGGCTTCTGCAGGAAGTTGGTGCCAGGATCGACGATGCCGTTGTGGACGACGGCATTGCTGGTGTAGCCGGTCGCAAAGACGACCTTCAGCCCGGGCTGCAGTTCGAGCGCCTTGTCGGCGAGCCTGCGGCCGTTCATTTCCGGCATAACGATGTCGGTGAACAGGAGGTCGAAGCGGTGGCCGGCCTCGAAGACCGACAGCGCTTCCGGGCCACTTGCGGCATAGGTGACGCTGTAGCCGAGTTCGCGCAGCGTCTCGACGGTGAAGAAGCGGACGCGATCATCGTCTTCGACGACAAAGATGCGCTCGCCGGTGCCGCGCGGAGCCTGCGGCTCGACGACGGCAATCGTCGGCGGGGCGTCCTCGCCGTAGAAGCGGCGCAGATAGATCTTGACGGTCGTTCCCTGGCCGGGCTCGGAATAGATCTTGATGTGGCCGCCCGTCTGCCGCACGAAGCCGAAGACCTGGCTGAGGCCAAGGCCTGTCCCCTTACCGACCACCTTGGTGGTGAAAAAGGGGTCGAAGGCGCGCGCGATGACGTCAGAGGTCATGCCGGTGCCGGTATCGGTCACCGCAATCAGCACGTATTGGCCGGCGCCGATGTCGTGTTCGCCTGCATAGGCATCATCGACATGGGCATTGGCCGTCTCGATCGTCAGGCGGCCGCCGTCGGGCATGGCATCGCGGGCGTTGACGGCGAGGTTGAGGATGGCGTTCTCCAGCTGGCTGACATCGGCCCTGGTCTTCCAGAGCCCGGCGGCCAGCACCGTCTCGATGCGGATATGCTCGCCGAGCGAGCGCACCAAAAGGTCGTTCATGCCGGCGACCATGCGGTTGCCGTCGACAGACTCCGGAGACAGTGGCTGCTGGCGGGAGAAGGCGAGCAGCCGCTGGGTCAGAGTCGCCGCCCGCTGGGCACCTTCCGTGGCGCCGACGATCAGGCGTTCGAGGTCGTGGGTCTCGCCGCGCTTGAGGCGTCGCTGCAGGAGGCTCAGGCCGCCGATGATGACAGCGAGATTGTTGTTGAAGTCGTGGGCGATGCCGCCGGTCAGCTGGCCGACCGCTTCCATCTTCTGGCTCTGGCGCAGCTGTTCTTCCGAGCGGCGCAGCTCTTCCGTCCGCTGCAGGACCTGCTCTTCCAGCGTCTGCGTCAGATGGCGCAGTTCCGCCTCGGCGCGGCGGCGCTCCACGGCCTGGCGGGTCAGTTCGGCGACGTCGCGAATGAAGCGCAGTTCTTCCTCGGTCCAGTGCCGGGGTTTTGCACTGTTGATGAAGAGCAGCGCCACCAGCCCGCTCTGCTCGCGGATCGGGATGTTGACGATGGAACGGGCGGAGATTGCCGCCAGGTTGGCCGCCTTGTCCCGGGTGCGGGGATCCCGTTCGGCATCCTCGAAGACGACCGTCTCACCGCGTTTCAGGTCGTCGACGAAACTGCCGTAGTGGCGCAGGTGCCGCACGCCCTTGAGGCTTTCGACGGTCTCGGCGGTCCAGTCCCGATCGATCAGAACGGTCTCCGCCTCGATGTCGATGGTCCCGTAGCCAACACGATCAACCTTCAGGGCATCTCCCAGCATCTGGGAGGCGGCATAGGCCACATCGACAGGATCGTCGAGATCGGCCACCTTTTCCTGGAAGGCAACCAGGGCGGAGCGGTGCAGCTCGGCGGTCTTCAGCTCATGGATGTCGGTGCAGGTACCGTACCAGCGGAGAATTTCGCCATCCGGGCCCCGCACGGCGTTTGCGCGGCCGATCACCCAGCGATACTCGCCGGAGCGGTGCTTCAGCCGGTACTCGATATGATAGGGTTTACCGCTGGACAGCGATTCCTGCCATATGGCCCAGGCACGCTCCTGGTCGTCCGGATGGAACATGTCGTTCCAGCCCGCACCATCGGTCGAACCGTAGGGAACGCCGGTATATTCGTACCAGCGGTCGTTGTAGAAATCATGAAATCCGTCGGGGCGGGTAGCCCAGATCATCTGGTCGATCGAGTGCGTGATCGCTCTCAGGTCTGCCTCGCTCTGGCGCAGCTTCTGTTCGATCTCGAAACGGTCGTCGATGTCGATGACCGAGCCGATGTAGCCGACGAAGACTCCGTCCGGCGTGAATCTCGGCTCCGCGGCATCGATCGCCCACCGGTAGACGCCATCGGCGCGCCGCAGGCGATATTCGAGACGGAAGGGTTGCTTGCTGGCCAGCGCCTGAAGGAACACGCTGCTGGCGCGCTCCTTGTCGTCCGGATGCATCGCCTCCAGCCAGCCGTAGCCTTCCGCCTGTTCGGCAGTCTGGCCGGTGAAGGCGTACCAGCGCAAGTTGAGGTAGGTGCAGTAGCCGGTCTCGTCGACCACCCACATCATCACGGGCGCGCTGTCGGCCATATTGCGAAAGCGTATCTCGCTTTCCCGGATCCGCTGCTCGTAAGCGGTGCGCTCGGTGGTCTCGTTGACGATGCACAGAACGCCGGCCGCAGCGCCCGCCTCGCCTGGCACAGGCGAAAAGGAGATGTCGAAGGTGACGTTTTCCGGCAGGCCCTGGCGCTCGATGGCGAAAGGCCGGTCCTTCATCAAGACCGGGTTTCCGGTCTCGCGCACCTGAGCCAGAAGCGGCTCCAGATCATGCCACAGTTCGCGCCAGTGGAAGGAAGCCGGCTGGCCGAAAGCGGACGGGTGCTTGTCGCCGATTGTTGCCGCATAAGCATCGTTGTAGAGGGCAATATAGTCCGTACCCCAGAAAAGGATGACCTGCAGCGGCGCCTGCAGAACCGTCGCAACCAGTGTTTGCAGACCCGCAGGCCAGCTGGATGGGCTGCCGAGTGGCGACGTCGGCCCCAGGCCATTCAGCATCTCAAGCGCTTTCAAACACTTACTCTTTCGACACAATCAGGCATCATGGGCACCGAGGAATGCCCTGTTGGCGGTGCCACGGACATTGCCTCACCTGCTGGCTCATCTGTTGATGGCGGGCTTTCGGCGCAGGCTTACTGGGGATGGATAATCACCTATCTATGGCGCAACTCAGGCACGCCCGCAAGCAAGGCTCCCACCGATACCATACTCTTCATAAGCAGAGCCTCATAGAAAAACCGCCCGCAACAGCGGACGGTTTATTTCTTGCAGCGAGGGCAGTTAGCCGCCGTTGCCAGCCGGAGCCGCGGGAGCAGCATCGTTGGTTGGCGCAGCCGGGGCGGCAGGTGCCGCAGGTGCGACCGGGGCCGGCGCGTCGTTGGTCACGGCGGGCGCGTCAGTTGCCGAGGTCGTGGCAGGATCCGTTCCCGGCTCGCCGCCCATGTTGCTCCAGACGAACGCCGCAATCAGGACTACTGCAAGGACGGCCACCCAGGGCATCCAGGACGAGCCGCGGCTGCGTGCGTCAACATGGTTGACGACCTCCGGCCGAGGATCATTCGGTGAGCGCGGGCCTGTGCGCGTATCATTCGGATCATAGGTCATAGGTACTTCCTCCGTTAAACCTGCCAAGGAAACGAAGACTCACGGAATTTTGTTCCGTGCGTGAGAAGAGATGACCGGCAATCCTACTCGCCGCGTGGAAACCGCTGGTTCTCCTCCAGCACGTTGAGATCCATGTGGTTGCGCATGTAGCGTTCCGAGGCGCGCTGCAGCGGCTGATAGTCCCAGGGATAATAGGCGCCGTTGCGCAGCGCCTCATAGACCACGTGCCGACGGGCCTGACTTTCGCGCACCGCCGCATCGAAGCGCTCGAGATCCCACCGTTCGGCGGCCAGGGCCGACAGTCTCTGCATCGCGTCCGCATGCGCCGGATCGCCCGCAAGGTTCTCCAGTTCGTCGGGATCAGCCTCGAGATCCACCAGGATAGGCGGGTCACGGTCGCAGAGCGTCAGCTTGTACCTACGGTCGCGGATGGCCACCATCGGCGCTATGGATCCTTCGGCGGCATATTCCATCGGCACCGGCTCGCGGGCCTGCTGCCCCTTTGCCAGGGCGGTCAGATCCTCACCGTCCGTCCATGGCGCCAGGAAGCTGATGTCGATCCCGGCAATGGCCGACACCGTGGGGCAGACGTCGAGCGTGGAGACCGGCTCCGTCACCAGGCCCGGCTTCCAGCCGGGGGCGGCAATCATCAGCGGCACGCGGGCGGAGCCTTCCAGAAAGTTCATCTTGAACCAGAGACCGCGGTCGCCGAGCATGTCGCCATGGTCGGACACGAAGACGATGGCGGTGTTCTCCGCCATGCGCGTGCGCTCCAGGACGTCCAAGATCTCGCCGATCTTGTCGTCGACGTAGGAGATGCTGGCAAAGTAGCCGCGGCGCGCCCGGCGGATGTTTTCATCCGTGATCTCGAAGGCCTTATGGTCGCAGGCGTCCATCAGGCGCTGCGAATGCGGGTCCTGCTCCTCATAGGGAATGGCGGGAACGGCGGGATCAAGTTGGTCGCAATCTTCGTAGAGGTCCCAGTAGCGGCGTCGGGCCACATAGGGATCGTGCGGATGGGTGAAGCTGACGGTGAGACACCAGGGGCGCTCATCCTGGCCACGCGACAGATCGTAGAGCTTGCGGGTCGCGTTGTAGGCGACCTCGTCGTCGTATTCCATCTGGTTTGAGATCTCGGCGACGCCTGCGCCTGTCACGGAGCCCAGGTTGTGGTACCACCAATCGATCCGCTCACCCGGCTTTGTATAATCCGGAGTCCAGCCGAAATCGGCCGGATAGATGTCGGTGGTCAGCCGCTCTTCGAACCCATGCATCTGGTCCGGACCGACGAAATGCATCTTGCCGGACAGCGATGTCTGGTAGCCGGCGCGGCGCAGATGATGGGCGTAGGTCGGAATGTCGGAGGCGAATTCTGCGGCATTGTCATAGACCCGCGTCCGGCTCGGCAGTTGCCCCGACATGAAGGACGCGCGCGCCGGCGCACAGAGGGGGCTTGCCGTATAGGAATTGGCGAAGCGCACGGAGCGCTTCGCCAGGGACTTCAGATGGGGCGCGTGAAGGAACTGCGCCGGTCCATCCGGAAACAAGGTCCCGTTCAGCTGATCCACCATCAGGATCAGCACATTCGGTCTTGGCTGCACTGGTTGCCCTCAGAGTCCGAGTGCGGCGTCGACGGCTTCCTTGGCGGGCTTGCCGTCAAAGGTCGTCACACCGGCCAGCCACGGCTCGTAGGCCGAAGGATTTTCCTTCAGCCAGGCTTCCGCGGCATCCTGAGGATTCTCGCCGCCGAGGATCTCGCCCATCAGGACGTTTTCCATGTCGACGGTGAATGTGATCTGCTTCAGGAAGGTTGCGGCGTTCGGGCACTGCTCAGGCCAGCCAGTACGCGCCAGCGTGTAGACTTCGGCGCCACCGAAATTGGCCCCGAAATAGTCGTCGCCGCCCGACAGGTAGCTGATGTCGAAGCGCGCGTTCATCGGATGCGGCGCCCAGGCGAGGAAGACGATCGGTTCCCCGGCCTTGTTGGCACGCTCGACCTGCGCCAGCATGGCCTGTTCGCCGGATTCGACCAGCTCCCAGTCCTTCAGACTGAAATCGCCGGAGTCGATCATCTTCTGGATATTGGTATTGGCCGGTGCGCCCGGTTCGATGCCGTAGATCTTGCGCTCGAACTCATCGGCATGCTCGGCCAGATCGGCGAAGTCCTTGACGCCCTGCTCCGCCGCGACCGACGCCGGCACGGCGAGGGTGAACTTGGCGCCTTCGAGGTTCTTGTTCAGGACCTCGATGGAGTTGGAAGAATTCAGGTCGTCGATGAAGGCCTGCTGCGCCGGCATCCAGTTGCCGAGAAAGACGTCGATCTCGCCGTTCTTCATCGACTGGTAGCCGATCGGCACGGAGAGCGTCTTGACGTCCGGATCGTAGCCGAGCGTTTCGAGGAGATAGGCCGCAACGCCGTTGGTGGCGGTGATATCGGTCCAGCCCGGATCAGACAGGCGGATGGCCTGGCAGGCTTCCGGATCAGCGGCGGACGCCGTGAGCGGTGCGGCTGTGAGAGTGGCAATTGCTGCGGTGCAGGCCAGAGCCCGAGCAGCCAATGTGGAAGTCAAAGTCATGCTTCTTCCCCTTCTTGTATTTGCTGGACTTATTGAAGACTGATGAGATACGGCTGTGAAGCCCGTGATTTTGAATAGTAGCCATAAAGAAATTTTATGAGCCATCTGCCTGTCGATATCGGCTGGATGCGGCTGTTCGTGGAGATTGCCCGGGAGGGATCGCTCTCGGCAGCCGCCCGCGTGCAGGGACTGAGCCAGCCTGCGGTCAGCTACCAGATCCGCCAGCTGGAAGCGTCTTTCGGTCGGCCGCTGCTGCATCGCCAGCACCGGGGGGTGTCTCTCACCGAGGAGGGCAAGCGCCTGCTCGCCATCGCCGAGAAAACGGTGAGCGATGTCGACGCGCTGGCGGAAGACCTGAGAGCGGAGGTGAAACGCCCGGCGTTGCGGCTCTGCACGGATTACGCCTTTGCGACGCTGTGGCTGATCCCCCGGATGCACAGCTTTCGGCTGCTCTACCCCGATTTCGACATCCAGATCGTCTCGACGCAGCGGCTGGAATCCGATTGGGCGGAGGAGGCGGAAATTGCCGTGGCCTTCGGTTCGCGGGCGCAGTTCGGACATGCCGGAGAGATGATCATGCCGGAGCGTGTGGTGCCCGTCTGCTCCCAGGCCTTCCTGCAGGCAGAGGAGACATCGCTTCTCTCCCTGTCGCGCGCGCCGTTGATCCACCTCGACACCGCCCTCTCCTCCCCCTGGTTCGACTGGGCGAGCTATTTTGCGGCGATGGAAATCCGCCGGGAGGCGGAACCTCTCGGCGGCGACGTCAGCTTCAACAACTACGCGATGGTGGTGCAGGCGGCACTCGGCGGCCAGGGCATGGCGCTCGGCTGGCTTGGCCTCGTCGATTCGATGGTCGCGTCGGGCATGCTGGTCACGGCGGGGCCGGAACTCAGCGACATGGACCGCGGCTACTGGGTCCTTGCACCGCGATCCCAGGACCGGAACATCGATCGGCTGACCGAATGGCTGAAGGCGGAGGCTGCCGCCTCGCCTCCCCTATAGCGGCTTAACTGGTGCGCCGGGCCACCCAGTTGTGCCAGCCATCCTCGCTGCCGTTGAAGACATTGAGGTCGATCCTGCCATTGACGCCCTGCGACAGGCCGGAGCCGGAATACTGCCAGAACACCCACTTGCGGCCCGGATAGACCGTGGAGGGATGCTGGGCGACGGCACGCAGCCAGAAGGGATAGTTCTCGAAGGCGCCGACGAGATTGTCCTTGTAGAAGTCCGGTGCGGTGTAGATCACCGGCCGCTGGCCGTAATGGCGCTCGAGCTTGTCCACGAAGACCTGCATTTTTTCGAGAACGTCGGCGCGCGAAGGCCGGCGCTTGCAGCTCGATTCGCCATTCCATTCCACATCGATCACCGGCGGAAGAGCGTCCGGATCGCGCGGCACGTTGCGGATGAACCAGTCGGCCTGCTCGCTGGCACGGCGGCACCAGTAGAAGAAATGATAGGCGCCGCGGCGGATGCCGGCTTCCTTGGCCTTGCGCCAGTTGGTCTTGAACATGGGGTCGAGATGATCGCCGCCATCGGTGGCCTTGATATAGGCGAAGTTCGCACCCTGCGTGCGCAGCTTCGGCCAGTCGATATCGCCCTGCCAACGGGAAACGTCGACGCCGTGGACGGCATAATGCCTGGGCTGCACCTTGCCGAAGTTGATGGGCTTTGCATCCCGGAACTGCTGGCCGTAGACGCGCAGACGTCCTTGCGTCGTGGCTGCCGGGTTCTGCGGCGAGAGCATGGCCATGGGCCGGTCAGAGGGGATCGGCATGCCGACCGTCGTGACGGCTGGCGCAAAGGCCTGCGGCTGAGGCGTCCCGTCGGCCCAGGCAAGCGCCTCCGCCGGCTGCCCTTGCGTTTGTGCCGCGGGTTCGCCAACGACTGCCGAGGGTACCGGTGCCGGGGTGACAGACCCGGTCACCTCCTTCGACGGGAGACCCGCCAGGAGACCTTCGGGACCGGAGCCGGACGTGCAGCCGGAGAGCATAAGGCCGGCAAGGAAAGCCGCTGACAAAGCCGAGAAACGCATAATTACCCGCACGCAAAACAGAGTCGAGACAAGCCAACCGCTGCGCGCCTTACGACGCCGTCGCGGAAAAGCTAACGGATGATTACCGCGAAAGGTTGAATCCAATCTTAATCGCGGGCGCCACGCCCCCCCCCGATCGACGTATTCCCGGAGTGATCGCGCAAAGGTGATCGGCACCCTGTCGCCCCGGCCTGCTGTCGAATTGCCGACACTTTCGGAACATTTCGAGGCCATGAAAGGTTGAGTCCCCGATCGCATCAGAACGGTGTCGTCACATCGTCCCTTTCACCTATCTGGGAGAGTCCAATGACCGAACGAGATTTGAATCAAGGATCCGGCCTCAACCCCGGCTCCACACAGACGCCTGGCGTAAAGCCGGCGCAACCATCGCCTTCGTCCAGCTCGACGTCGTCCAGCGTCAGGTCCGCAGCGTCCGCCGCAGGTGCTTCGGCCTCCACGACAGCACAGCAGGCCGGCAGCGGCCTGAAGGACAAGGTCAACGAGGACTGGCAGAGCGCCAAGTCCACGGCCCAGGCCGAGATCGGCAACGCCAGCCAGCGTGCCAAGGATGCAGCCGACGACCAGAAGAACTTCGCCGCCGACCGCGTCAGCGGCATTGCGTCCGCCATCGAAAAGGCAGGCTCGGAGCTCGAGCAGGACCAGCCCGAAGTCGGCCGCTATGCCAAGCAGATCGGCTCCAGCGTCCACCGCTTTGCCGACGACATCAAGGGCAAGGACATGGGCGAGATCGCCGGCATGGCCGAGGATTTCGGTCGCCGTCAGCCGGCTGCCTTCATCGGCATCGCTGCGCTTGCCGGATTTGCCGCAAGCCGCTTCCTGACAGCCTCGGCAGACCGTGGCGCCAAGACCCAGGGGTCGGCCAATCGGACCACCGGCGCGAGCACGACTGCAGGCATGGGCACCGCCCCGAGCCGCAGCGCTGCTCCGAGCACCACACCATCATCAACATCACCCGTCAGCCCCACAACAGGTGCCGGCTACCCGACGGGCTATCCCACGGAGGGTTCCCGCAATGGCTAATCCGATCGACAATCGTCCTCTTTCCGAACTGGTGAGCGGCCTCGTTTCCGACATCACCGGTCTGTTCCGGAAGGAAATCAACCTCGCCAAGACCGAAGCCTCGGAGAAGATGTCCCACGCCGTCAACGGCCTCGAAGCCTTCGGCGCAGGTCTGGTCTTCGCCATCGCCGCCGTCGGCGTGCTGCTTGCAGCGCTCGTGAACGGCCTGGCGGCCTTCTTCGTCGCACAGGGCATGTCCGAGACCGGCGCGGATGCCCTCTCCTCCGTCATCGTCGGCGTCGTCGTGGCCCTGCTGGCCTACGGCATGATCAAGAAGGGACTTTCCACGCTTCGCGGCGAGAACCTTTCGTTTGACCGGACCTCGTCGTCCCTTCGCCAGGATGCACAGATCATCAAGGAGCGCGTCTAATGTCCACGACCGACACCAAGCGAGCCGAAGAGCTCGAACACGAAATTGCCCAGGACCGGCTGCGGATCGAAGAGCGCATCGACGCCATCCAGGCGAAGATGTCGCCGGGCCAGCTTCTCGACGAGGCGATGGCCTATGCCAAGTCCAGCGGCGGTGGCGAGTATGTCGCCAACCTCGGCAACGCCATGAAGACCAATCCCATCCCGGTCGCCCTGATGGGCATCAGCATGGCATGGCTGATGGCAAACCCGGGCGCCAACCAGAGCCATGACGATCTCGGCCACGACGATGACGAGATCGAGTATCCGCTGGCGCCGGTGACCGGCTCGGTCCGCCGCGTGGGTCCGGTCCAGACGGACGGCGCCCACCGCTACAGCCACTTCTCGGACGACCGCGGCAGCCGCTTCAGGGCGCTGACGGACGAAACCGGCCGCCGTGCGGGCCACTTCATGGACGAGACCGGCAAGACCTACCGCGGCTTTGCGGATGCGACCGGCCAGCAGATGCATGACATCCGGGATGAAGCAGGCCGCATGTTCGATGAGGCTTCCGGTTGGGTATCGAAAACCTGGCGGCGCATCGGATCCTCGGCCGGACGCGCAAAGGGTTCAGTCATGGGCGGCGCCCGCTCTGCCGGCAACAGCGCCATGGCCATGGGTGGTTCCGCCCGCGATCAGGCGACGCATCTCAACGAGAGCATCGCCAAGCACTTCCAGGACCAGCCGCTGATTGGCGGCGCGCTTGCCTTTGCTCTCGGAGCGGCGATCGGCGCGGCCCTGCCCCACACCCGTCGTGAAGACGACGCCATGGGCGAGACGGCCGACGGCGTGCGCAACGAGATGTCGGCAAAGGCATCCGATACCATGCACAAGGTGGAAGAAGCCGCCTCGGACGTCTACAGCAAGGCTGCGGAGGTTGCCTCCGAGGTGCATGATACCGCACGGGACAAGGTCGCCGACGAGGCACGCAAATACCAGCGTGCCAGCGACGGCGGCGGCGGCGGCGCCAATCGCCCGACCTGATCTGACCGTCTACTGTTCAGAGGGCTCCCGCTTGCCGGGCCCTCTTTTTCGTGCCCGGCTAGCGGTCCGCGTCAGCCTTCAGGCGCGCGGCCTCGCGACGATCGAGGCTTTGCTGCGGCCAGAGCTTTGCCGGGCTGTAATATTCCTCGACGACAACCGCACTCTCCGGCAGGCGCACCCACGGCAGCCGAGAGCGGGTGAAGATGTGAATGTCGGGCGCAAATTCGTCCGCCCGGTCCAGGGTCGTCACCCGCATGAACCGCAACCAGCCTCTACGGCCGTAATCGCTCCAGAGCGCCGACTGGCATTGCGGGCAGCGATAGACATCATGGGGATAACCGCTGTCGGTCGGCAGCGTGATCATCACCGGTTCGCCCTCGACGATCTCGACGCGATCAGCCTCGATCAGCGCGTTGACGGCAAAGGCACTGCCGCTTTGGCGCTGGCAATCGCGGCAGTGACAACAGTGTACGAACATCGGACGGCCATGCTGCCGGTAGCGGATACGGCCGCAAAAGCAGCCGCCCTCGAAGATTTCTGTCATTACCCACCCCTGCCGATGCACGTTGATCCATTGAAAGATCTTGCGCTGCAATGCGCAAGTGGATTTGCTGAAGGAGGCGGTGCTGCCAGCAAGGGATGCCGCATGCGCCACCGCGAACGCCACAGAAATCATGCCGGGAGCCGCCATGGACAAGCCACGCATCACCATTCTCTACTGCACCCAGTGCAACTGGCTGCTGCGGGCCGGCTGGATGGCGCAGGAACTGCTGCAGACCTTCTCCGACAGCCTCGGCGAAGTGGCGTTGATTCCCGGGACCGGCGGCAATTTCGAGATCCGCATCGACGACGCGCTCCTGTGGGAGCGCAAGCGCGACGGTGGCTTCCCCGGGCCCAAGGAGCTGAAGCAGCGGGTTCGGGACGTCATCGACCCGGCTCGAGACCTCGGTCATCTCGACCGCGGATCGGCGGACGGAGGCTCTTCTCCAGGGTCCTGATGCGGCCATGCAAAGATTTATAGCCACCGACACAGAAACTTCAAAGAAGCCGGTTGACAGCGAGGGGCCACCCCCGTAAATCGCTCTCCGTCGCCCAGATGGCGGAATTGGTAGACGCGCCAGCTTCAGGTGCTGGTACTCGAAAGGGTGTGGAGGTTCGAGTCCTCTTCTGGGCACCATTCCATTCGGAACGCATTGATTGCGTTCAACTTCCTGACATAGAAAACAGCCGGCCACACTGCTTCGCGCAGAGTGGCCGGCTGTTTGCGTTTCAGATCCTCCGGCAATTGCCGTGAAGGATTCGTAACCTTGAATGGCGGCCGTGCGAGCCCAGTAGAAGCCCGCACGGCACCGAGGTCTACTCCGCTGGAGAGAGAGCGGGGACCTCCTCCGTACCGGATCGCCGCAGGGGACGGCTGCCGGTCAGGATGCGGGCGAGCAGGTAGAAGACCGGCGTCATGAAGATGCCGAAGAAGGTCACGCCGATCATGCCGGAGAAGACGGCGACGCCCATGGCGGAGCGCATCTCCGCGCCCGCGCCGGTGGAGATCACCAGCGGCACGACGCCCATGATGAAGGCCAGCGAGGTCATCAGGATCGGCCGCAGGCGCAGCCGGCTTGATTCGACGGCGGCCTCGAAGGGTGTCCTTCCCTCCAGCTCGAGCTCGCGGGCAAACTCCACGATCAGGATCGCGTTCTTTGCCGAAAGCCCGACAAGGACGACGAGGCCGATCTGGGTGAAGATGTTGTTGTCTCCGCCCGTCAGCCAGACCCCCGTCAGCGCCGCCAGCACGCCCATCGGCACGATCATGATGATGGCGATCGGCAGCGTCAGGCTTTCATACTGGGCCGCCAGCACGAGATAGACGAGGAGCAGCGCCAGCGGGAAGACGACGATGCTGGAGTTGCCCGCCAGGATCTCCTGATAGGTCAGATCCGTCCATTCGAAGTCGATCCCCTGCGGCACAGTCTCCCGGACGATCTTCTCGATGGCAGCCTGGGCCTGGCCGGAGGAATAACCCGGTGCCGGGCCGCCGTTGATATCGGCGGCCAGGAAGCCGTTGTAGCGGGTCGCCCGTTCCGGACCCGTCGTCTCGTCGACCTTGAGGAGGGCCGAGAGCGGGATCATCTCGCCGGAGCGCGAGCGGACCTTCAGCTCGCCGATATCCTGCGCCTCGGCCCGGAAGTTCGCGTCCGCCTGGACGCGAACGCTGTAGGTGCGGCCGAAAGCATTGAAGTCGTTGACGTAGAGCGAGCCGAGATAGATCTGAAGCGTCTCGAAGACGTCCGTGACGGCCACGCCCAGCTGCTCGGCCTTGGCGCGATCGACATCGGCATAGAGCTGCGGCACGTTGATCTGGTAGCTTGAGAAGATGCCGGCCAGTTCCGGGGTCTGATAGGCCTTGGCGATGACCGCCTTGGTGGCTTCGTCAAGCGCCTGGGCGCCGTAGCCGGCGCGGTCCTCGAGCTGCAGCTTGAAGCCACCCGTCGAGCCGAGGCCGTTGACCGGCGGCGGCGGGAACATGGCGATGAAGGCTTCCTGGATCCCGGAATACTTCTGGTTCAACGCCATGGCGATGGCACCACCGGAGAGGTCAGGCGTCTTGCGCTCCTCGAAGTCGTCGAGCACGGCGAAGACGATGCCGGCGTTGGAGCCGATCGTGAAGCCGTTGATCGAGAGGCCGGGGAAGGCAATGGCATGGGCGACGCCGGGCTGTTCCAGCGCGATGTCGCTCATCTTGCGGATGACATCCTCCGTACGGTCGAGCGTCGCGCCATCCGGAAGCTGGGCAAAGCCGATCAGATACTGCTTGTCCTGCGCCGGCACGAAGCCGCCCGGAACGGCCGAGAACATGGCATAGGTGGCGCCCACGAGTGCCAGGTAGACGAGCATCACCAGGCTCTTGCGCGACAGGAGGCCGCCGACGGTCCGGCCATAGCCGTTGGAAGCGGCACCGAAGGCGCGGTTGAAGCCGCGGAAGAACCAGCCTAAGACGCCATCCATCATGCGCGTCAGCCAGTCCTTCGGGGCATGGTGGTCCTTCAGGAGAAGAGCGGCCAGCGCCGGGGACAGCGTCAGCGAGTTGATGGCCGAGATCACCGTGGAAATGGCGATCGTCAGCGCGAACTGCCGGTAGAACTGGCCCGACAGGCCGGTGATGAAGGCGAGCGGCACGAAGACGGCAACGAGCACCAAAGCGATCGCGATGATCGGGCCGGAGACTTCGCGCATGGCCTTGTAGGTGGCCTCACGCGGCGAGAGGCCGTTCTCGATGTTGCGCTCGACGTTTTCAACGACGACGATCGCGTCGTCGACGACGATGCCGATCGCCAGCACCAGCCCGAACAGCGTCAGCGCGTTGATCGAGAATCCGAAGGCATACATTACCGCGAAGGTGCCGATGATCGAGACCGGGACGGCGATCAGCGGGATGATCGAGGCACGCCAGGTCTGGAGGAAGAGGATGACCACCAGGACGACCAGTGCGATCGCTTCCAGAAGCGTCTCGACGACCTTCTCGATGGAGGAGCGGACGAATTTGGTGGTGTCGTAGACGATCTCGTATTTCACGCCTTCCGGCATGGCGAGCTGCAGCTCGTCCATGGTCTGGCCGACCGATTCGGCGATGTCGATGGCGTTGGAGCCGGGTGCCTGAAGCACCGCCACGGCCACGGCCGGCTGGCCGTCGAGCAGCGAGCGCAGCGTGTAGTCGGCGGCACCGAGCTCGATGCGCGCAACGTCGCGCAGGCGGGTGATCTCGCCGTTCTCACCGCTCTTGACGATGATGTTGCCGAATTCCTCCGGGGTTTCCAGTCGCCCCTGGGCATTGACGTTGAGCTGCAGCCCGGTTCCGGGCACGCTCGGCGAGGCGCCGATTATGCCGGCGGCCGCCTGAACATTCTGGGCCCGGATGGAATTGCTGATGTCGCTTGCCGCCAGCGAATGTTCCGCCGCCTTCTGCGGGTCGATCCAGACGCGCATCGAATAGTCGCCGGCGCCGAAGACCTGCACCTGGCCGACGCCCTCGATCCGAGCGAGCCGGTCCTTGACGTTGAGGGTGGCGTAGTTGCGCAGATAGGTGATGTCGTAGCGGTCGTCGGACGAGACGAGGTTGACGACCATGATGAAGTCCGGCGAGCTCTTGACGGTCGTGAGACCGAGCGCGCGAACCTCTGCCGGAAGCCTCGGCTCGGCCTGGGAGACACGGTTCTGGACCAGCTGCTGGGCCTTGTCGGCATCGGTGCCGAGCTTGAAGGTGACCGTCAGCGTCAGCACGCCGTCGGACGTCGCCTGGCTCGACATGTAGAGCATGTCCTCGACGCCGTTGATCTGCTCCTCGAGCGGTGTCGCCACCGTTTGGGCAATCACGGTCGGATTGGCGCCGGGATAGACCGCGCGCACCACGATCGACGGCGGCACGACCTCCGGGTACTCGGATATCGGCAGTGCGCGCAGGCCGATCAGACCCGCCACCACGATCAGGACCGACAGCACGGCCGCAAAGACCGGACGGTCGATGAAAAATCTCGAAATGTTCATCTCAGAACCCTCTCTCCAGGGCAAAACAAGGCACGAACAGACCCTGCCCGCGACCGGTGGTCACGAACGACGGTGCTGACTGCTGACACGAATTCCGTGGCTGGCGCCCCACGGCGCCAGTCGGGCTGGTTGCTAGTTGTGGGCGACTTCCGCCTCGACCTGCGGATCGACGACGGCGCCGGGGCGGATGCGCTGCAGGCCGTTGACGACGACGCGGTCGCCGGCGGCAAGACCGTTTTCGACGATGCGCTTGCCGTCCACGGCGCCACCGAGATCCACCTGGCGGTAGACGACGGTATTGGCGTCATCGACGACGAAGACGAACTTCTTGTCCTGATCCGAGCCGATGGCCCGCTCGCTGACCAGGAGATGTTCCTGCGGCTTCGGCTGTCCAAGGCGGACGCGGACGAACTGACCGGGGATCAGCAGGCCGTCCGGGTTGTCGAAGACGGCCCGCAGGCGGATCGTGCCGCTGGCGGCGTTCACTTCATTGTCCACCAGTTGCAGCTTGCCGCGGACAGCCGCTCCGTCCGCCAGCGTGGCGATCTCGACGGGCACATTCTCCAGGGCCCGCACACCGTCATCCTTCACCGGCAGCTCCGCCAGGACGGTCGCGACCAGTTCCTCGCCGGCATCGAAGCTCGCATAGATCGGATCGACCGATACCAGCGTCGTCAGCGGCTGGGCCGCATCACCGGATCCCACGAGGTTGCCGGGCGTGACTTCCAGCCTGCCGACGCGACCGGCGATCGGCGCCTTGATCTCGGTGTAATCGAGATCGAGCTGGGCGAGCTTCAGGGCAGCTTCGGCCGATTGCAGGGCAGCCAGGGCCTCACGCTGGGCACCCTTGCGCTGCGCCACCTCGCTTTCCGAAATCGTCTTGCGGGACAGCAGCGCATTGCCGCGGTCAAGTTCCGTCGTGGCCAGCTCCAGCCGCGCGCGGGCAGAGGCTGCGAGACCTTCCGCCTGGGCGACCGCTGCGGCATAGGGTGCCGGATCGATGGTGATCAGCCGGTCGCCGGCCGCGACCAGCCCGCCTTCGCGGAAATGCACCTGCTGGATGGTACCGGCGACGCGCGGACGGATCTGCACGCGGTCGACCGCCTCCAGCCGTCCGGAAAATTCCTGCCACGTGGTCACGCTCGAGGGCTCGATGGCCGCGACCGTCACGGGAATGGCCGGAGGGGCAGCCGGTGCGGCTGCAGCCGGCGTCGCCTCAGCCATCCGGCCCAGATCAAAATACAGGACAGCCCCCGCCACTGAGGCGGCCAGTGCCAGTCCGGCGCCCCACAGGGGCCAGCTTCGGTTCTTCGATGTCATCGACGGTCTCCTTGCGGCCTAATTCGGCCGCCACATGCTTTCAAATCGATAGTTCATGCACGCAAGTCCTGGACGAAGAGGCTGAACTGAACACAGAGCGCCTGCATCCAGGCGCCGCCTTCCTCGTTGTAGATCTCATTCCAGCCGCTGCCGGCCGGAAAGACATGTTGGCGCACCTTGACCCCAGCTTCACCGAGGCGATCGGCATAACTGACCACCTCGTCGTGCAGCGGATCGTCCTCGGACGTCACCACCAGCGCCGGCGCCACCGCGGAGAGCCGCGAACAGAGACACGGCGCCGCGTAGGGATGCGTGGATCCGCAGAACCCCCGCAGATAGCGCATCCAGCCATCGGACCAGCGGTCGCGCATGCCGATGGTATCCGCCTGACGGATCGACACCGAACTCATCGTCGGGTCGATCAGTGGCGACAGCAGAACCTGGCCATGCAATTGGCCGGGCATCTGGTCGCGGGCTTTCAGCGCCAGCCCCGCCGCCACGTTTCCACCCGCCTCTTCGCCGGCCACCAGGATCAGGGATTTCACCCCACCCAACTGCCTGCGCCGCGAACTCAGGCACCGAAGTGCCGCGAGGCCGCAATCCACAGCATCCGGGAACATGTTCCGTGAGATGCTGCCGTAATCTGCTTCCACCACCACGGCACCGCTTGCGGCGAGTGCACTGGCGATGGGTGTTTCCCGATCGGCAGGCTCATCCTGCTGAAAGGCACCACCACGGAAATAAAGCACGAGCGGCGGGGCCTTCTGCCTGACCGGGGGCTCGTAGAGCCGCATCGGCATGCGGGGCCTCGTGGGCATATCCAGCTCGACTTCTTCCCATCGCATCCTCATTTCGTCCTCTGCCTGCTCTTTACCCAAGGCAGCTTCTTGTTTCCGCGACGCCACCTGATATTATTGTTCGGCGGAAACTGCACAAGTTTCCAATTCGTACTTCAATGTCCACTATAGCGGGACAATATTGCGCCGCAACGAGGTCATGTCATGGATCAGCTTTCTGCAATGCGCGCCTTCGTCCGAGTCGTCGAAACCGGCAATTTCACCCGAGCCGCACGTACGCTCGACATGTCGAAGACGACGGTGACCAATCTGGTGCAGAATCTCGAAGGCCACCTTCGGGCCAAGCTCCTGAACCGCACGACGCGGCAGGTCGCCGTCACCACCGAGGGCGCGCTCTACTACGAGCGGGCGGCACAGTTCCTGTCGGACCTCGAAGAGCTCGACGGCAGCATCTCCTCGTCGCAGTCGCAGCCCTCCGGCCGGCTGCGCGTCGAAATGGCGGGCGCCTTCGCCGACCTGATCGTCATCCCCTCGCTCTGCAGCTTCTACTGCAGCTATCCGCAGATCACGCTCGACATCGGCGTCGGCGATCGGCTGATCGACTATGTGGCCGAGAACGTCGACTGCGCGCTCAGGGCAGGAACGCCGACGGACCAGTCGCTGATTGCCCGGAAAGTGGGAGAGATCAGCCTTCGGACCTATGTGTCGCCGGGCTTCATCGAGATGTTCGGCATGCCGGAGCATCCGCGCGACCTGGAGGCGCAGTTCTTTTCGGTGGGCTACCTCAACGCGCAGGCGGGCCGCGTCCTGCCGATGGAGTTTCGACGCGGCGAGGAGACGCTGGAGATCACGCCCCGCTACGCTGTCTCGGTCAACGACAGCCGCAGCTATATCGCCGCCGCCGTCTCCGGCATGGGGGTCGCTCAGGCGCCGCAGTTCATGGCGCGCGATGCGGTGGAGAAGGGGCAGCTCGTCGAGGTGCTGACGGACTGGGAGCGGGAGCCGCTGCCGCTCTACATCGTCTATCCGCGGACCCGGCATCTCGGCAACAAGGTGCGGGTCTTCGTCGACTGGCTCGTCAAGCTCTTGAAGGAAAGTGCGGCCCGCGATGCCGATCGTCCGCTCGCGAAGAAGCCGCAGAAGCTCAAGGAACAATTCGAGCCGACCTCCGTCGCGGCCGAGTGATTGTCGGCCGCAACGGGAACCCTTGCCATCAGGGCTTGGGCACGTATTTGCGCCAATCATGCTCTTCCCGGAAACCCAGGACATCGCGGATCTTGCGGTTGGAGATCGGCGCCTCGAACTCGCCGATATCCCCGGCGATCGGCGTGCCGGGCGCCCAACGCCCCAGGAAGGAGCGGGTCGGCTCCCAGGCGGTGATGGTGTCGTTGACGGCATTGAAGACCTGGAATCCGAGACCATCCTTTTCGACGCAGCGGTGGACGATCTGGCCAAGGTCGCGGGCGTCGATGTAGCTCCAGGCATTGCGCTTGCGCGACGGCGGATCGGCGATGAAGGCCGGAAACTTGTCGTACTCGTGCGGCTCGATGACGTTGCCGATCCGCAGGGCGTAGATGTCGGCGCCGGAGCGCATCGCGAAGGCGCGCGCCGTCTTCTCGTTGACCACCTTGGAGAGACCGTAGCTGTCCATAGGATCGACGTCGTAGTCCTCGGTCAGCGGAAAGCTGTGGTAATCCTTGTCGCCTTCGGCAAAGCAGACGCCATAGGTCGTCTCGCTGGAGGCGATGATGACCTTGCGGATGCCGAGCTTCACCGCCGCCTCGATGACGTTGTAGGTCGAGACGGCGTTGGCGGCGAAGGTGGCGTTGTCCGGGCGGATCAGGATGCGCGGTACGGCGGCGAAATGCACGACGGCATCGACGGGCGCCGGGCCCCGCCCGGTTTCCAGGCCGTCGAACCCGAAGTGCATGGACAGGGCATTGAAGGTCTCGCCACTGTCGGTGAGATCCGCCGTCAGCGTGTTGACGCCGGGGCAATCAAGTGGCGCCAGGTCGATGTTGAAGACCTCATGCCCCTGCCCGACGAGATAGGGAACCACGTGGCGCCCCGCCTTGCCGCTGCCGCCGGTGAAGACGATCCGTTTTCCCATTTCTCAATCCTCCCGATGTTGTCCGTCGCGTTCTCTCTGCAATGACGCCGGATTACGGCATCAACTGGCCCCCGTTGACCTCGATCACCTGGCCAATCAGATAGCTGGACAGCATTTCCGAGGCGAGAAAGAGGTAGGCACCGACGCAATCTTCGGCCGTGCCGAGGCGGCCCTGCGGAATGGTGGACAGCGCCGCCTGCAGCTGCTGCGAGGTCGAATAGCGCTCGTGGAACGGGGTTGCGATGACGCCGGGAGCCACGCCATTGACGCGGATGCCGAATGGGATGAGCTCCTTGGCCATGCCGCGGGTGACGTTGGAGACGAAGGCCTTCGACGACCCGTAGAGGCCGGCGCCGTTGCTGGCGCCGTTGCGGGCGGCAATCGAGGTGGTGTTGATGATGAAGCCGCCGCGCAGCTTCAGGTGCGGAATGGCAGCCGTGGAGGCGGCCAGCACCGAGCGGGCATTCAGATCCATCACGGCATCGTAATGCGCATCCGTCATCTCCTGGTAAGGGACGCGAGCGACCATGCCACCGGCATTGTTGATGAGACCATCCAGGCGGCCGAATGCGGACGCGGCCTCTTCGACGACGCGCGCCATCTCGCCGGATTTCGACGCGTCGCCGCGGATCAGCACCGTCTTGCCGCCTGCGGCCTCGATCTCCGCAGCCAAGGCCGTGGCCGCATCGACGCTGGAATTATAGTGCAGTCCGACGGAGGCGCCCTGTGCCGCGAAGGCGCGGGCGAGTGCCGCGCCGATGCCCGTAGAGGCGCCGGTGATGAGGACCGATTTTCCGGAGAGATCGGGGACGATGAGTTGCGATGACATGGTGCCTCCCTGCGTGCGGCAGACACCGCACATCTTCATTTGCTGCTCCAAGCCTAGCATCTAACGTCGTCATGTCATCAGACAAGACACGGCATGCACAGGTCATTGCGATCAACGAACCGCAGGATCGACGGCCGTGACGGAACGATCAATGTTACTTGGGGAGGTGGTGCGGATTGAGACCCGGAACCCAATGCGTGTTGGGCAGCTCCGTGCCGGAGTAGGTCAGGCCGCTCTCGGTCTGACAATGATAGACCCGGCGCGGCGCGACATCACCATAGAGGATGTCGTAACCGCCGCGACCCCGGTAGACGTTTTCGATGCTGCTCGAACAGGTATAGTCCTGCCTCTGGACACGGTCCTGCTCCGGCACGACGCCGGGGAGATCGTGGAACGCCGTCTGCCCGCGCTGGGCAAAGGCGCCATCCTGCGCCCTTGCCGGGGCAAGGGTTGCGAGCACCACGGCAAGGAGCATCAGCAGCGGCAAAATCCAGGCGGTCTTGATCATCGCGAATCCTCGAATCGACCACCTCTACATACGAACTGCGGCGAGCCCTTGCCACGGCATCGTCGCCACGTTTTTGTGATCGCTAGATCCGGCGATAGCCGGTCGGCAGACTGTAGAGCCAGCCGATTCGCTGCACCGCCGCCTCGAAGTTCTCGCGGGCAACCGTCATGGTGTGGCCGTTCGCATGCAGGAGCGTCTTGTCGTCCTCCATGATGCCGACATGGCCCTTCCAGAAGACGAGATCGCCGCGCCGCAGCTCCTCCCGTGCAATTCCGGTGCCGAACGCAGCCTGCATGTCGGAATCGCGCGGCGCCGAGCGCCCGGTCATCATCAGCGCCAGCTGCACCAGGGCAGAGCAATCGATCCCGAAACCGGATCTGCCGCCCCAGAGGTAGGGTGTCTCAAGAAACCGTGCGGCGACCGTCACGTAGTCATCCGTCAGGTTCTCCCCCAATGGCAGGCAATGCGACGCGATCAGTGCCGTGCCGTCCGCGAGCGTCACATAGCGGGTGCCGCGGGTTTCAGCCTCGCCGACGGTCCGCACCCGGCTTCCCATGGAGAGGGATGCGACCGGCGGGCGGCGAAGCTCCGGTTCGGGATACAGGAAGGTGCGCGGCACGCAGACAAAGTGGGTCACCTCCTCGGGGTCTCCCAGCTGCATTTCGGGCAGATAGCCGACATAGCGGTCCTGGTCGGCCTGAACCCAGGCCCAGCCGTTCTTGCGCTCGAAAACGCGAACAGTCTCGCCCAGCAGCAGTTCCGTATCGATGCCGCAGGCGCTGTCGGGCGCAGGGCGCAGCGCCGCCACCGGCATGGTGATTCGGGCCGCCTTGCCTGCGATGAAGCGTTCGGCTTCCACCTGGCCGCGCAGAGCCTCGTCGGCCAGGTCCGGGCGGAAGGCGTTCAGGCGTCTGTCCAATGTCACGGTCATGTCGTTCCCAGGCTACCGCCTGCCCTCCATGCGGATCAGGTCCGCAAGCTGTTCCAGGTAGAGTGAACCGGCAACCGTCCGTTTCACCACGACGTTGCGCCGGTCCTTCTCGTCGCGCACCCGCTCCACCAGGCCGAGGTGCCCCATCGTGTCGAGCGCGCGGGTGACCACCGGCTTGGTGACCTCGAGTGTTGCCGCCAGCCCACGCACCGTGTGCGGTGGCGGCAGCAGATAGATCTGCAGCAGGATTGCCAGCTGCCGCAGGCTGAGATCGGCGCCTTCGCCGCGCACCTGTTCCAGCGTCACGCGGTGCCAAAGCCCCAGCGCATCCGTCGCCGTCAGTTCCACCGACATCACCGCTCCTCTGCGAAAGATACCAGCGGCAATCCTAGGCCGAACCCCTTACCGGATCATTGACCCGCAAGGTCCCGGACGTAGCGGTAGAGGGTTCGTATGGCGAAGGCCTCGCCGCCGAGCGGCGCATGCGGCTTTTCCGACAGCGTCCAGCCGTAGATGTCGAAATGCGCCCAGCGCGTCTGCTTGCCCACGAAGCGCTTCAGAAACAGGGCCGCGGTGATCGAACCGGCCATGCCGCCGGAGGGCGCATTGGTGATATCGGCGGCGCGCGACTTCAGGTCCTTGTCGTATCCCGGCCAGAGCGGCAGGCGCCACATCGGATCGTTCTCCTCGCGGGAGATTTCCGACAGACGCGTCGCCAGCGCCTCGTCATCGGTGAAGAAGGGGGCGATGTCGGTTCCCAGTGCCACGCGCGCAGCCCCCGTCAGCGTGGCCATGTCGATCAGCAGGTCGGGCGGCGTCTCGTCGGCGTAGCTCAGTGCGTCGGCCAGCACGAGGCGGCCTTCCGCATCGGTGTTGTCGATCTGCACCGTCAGGCCCTTGCGGCTGCGGTATATGTCGCCTGGACGGAAGGCATTGCCGGCTATGGAGTTCTCGACCGCAGGCACCAGCACACGCAGATCGACGTCCAGTCCGGCGTCCATGATCATCAGCGCGAGGCCGAGGACATTTGCCGCCCCGCCCATGTCCTTCTTCATCAGCGCCATGTTGGAGGCGCTCTTGATGTTGAGCCCGCCGGTATCGAAGCACACGCCCTTGCCGACCAGCGTCACCCGTGGCGCGCCCTGCCTGCCCCAGCGCATCTCGAGAAGGCGTGGCGCCTGGGCGCTGGCGCGCCCGACGGCGTGGATGAGCGGAAAATTCTGCGCCAGAAGATCATCGCCGACGATGGAGGTGGCCTGGGCGCCGTAGTGCAGGCCGAGCGCGCGGAACACGACCTCGAGGTCTTCCGGCCCCATGTCGTTGGTCGGCGTATTGATCAGGTCGCGCGCCAGAAAGGCCCCCGCCAGCTGCCGTTCGACCTCGATGCGAACCTCGTCGCCCAGCGCCAGGCGTACCTGCTTCTGCTTGTCTTGCCGGTAGCGGCTGAAGCGATAGCTTCCGAGACCGAAACCAAGCGCGATCTTTTCGGCCGACAAGGGGCTCTCGACGTGCCAGTCGCCGGCGGGCAGGAGCTTCGACAGTTTCCCGGCCGACAGCGCCGCGTCCGGCTCGCTGCCCAGGCCGAAGAGGGCTGCGGCCAGCGTGCCGTCGGCGCCGGGTACCAGCAGCAGGCTGCCGGCGTCCGCGGCAAAACCCGTCGCGCGCGCCCATGCAAGCGCTGCGGCATCAATGGTGCCGTCTTCCATGTCAGCCGCCGTGACCGCATGGACGGGACGGGAGGCTGCCGATTTCTCGGTCAAAACCGACGGACGATCGATGTAGCGATAGCTGGACATAGGAACCTTCTCGTGAGGAATCAGCGCTTTAACTGTCTGTTAGGGTTAACAGTCTATTGCTAGACGGAGCAATGCGCCATCGGTCGATACCGATCGCAGCGCACATCCGAGCGACGAGAATGATTGCCATGACCCGAAGCACCACGCTCCAGATCCGGAAGGCCCGTCTTGCCCAGGCAACCGGCGCTGTCCTGATCGCCCTGGCGCTCGCGGGTTGCGCGACAAAGAAGGACGTCACCACCACCGGCTCGATCCAGCCGTCCGCGGCATCCATGGAGGCCATGAGCGCCAGCCAGCTCGACAACCTCGAGCGCTCGATCGGGGCCGCCTATGAGCGCAATCCGAAGGACCGCAACGCGGGCCTTCGCTATGCCCAGGTGCTCGGCATGACCGGCAAGCATGTTCAGGCCCTTGCGGTGATGCAGCAGGTGGTGATCGCCCATCCGACGGATCGCGACGTGCTGTCAGCCTACGGCAAGGCGCAGGCGGCAGCCGGCCAGTTCGAGCAGGCTCTGGAAACCATTCGGCGCGCGCAGACCCCGGATCGCCCCGACTGGCGGCTCTATTCTGCCGAAGGCGCAGTCCTCGATCAGCTCGGGCGCTCGGACGAGGCCCGGCAGAAGTACCGCATGGCGCTCGATGCGCAGCCGAACGAGCCGACCATCATTTCCAATCTCGGCATGTCCTATGTCCTGACCGGCGACCTGCGCACGGCCGAGACCTACATGCGCAATGCCGCCCAGCAGCCCGCCGCCGACAGCCGCGTGCGCCAGAACCTGGCGCTTGTCGTCGGCCTCCAGGGCCGGTTCGCCGAGGCCGAGACGATCGCCAAGCGTGAGCTCTCCCAGCAGCAGGCCGATGCGAATGTCACCTACCTGCGTTCCATGCTGTCGCAGCAGAACTCCTGGGCGAAGCTTGCCGACAAGGACGCCAAGGCCAAGCCCGCAGTCAACTAGACGACAAGCCGCGCAAGATCCGCTACAGTCATCTCCTGAACTCCAAAGCTGGACTGGGAAATGGTTGTCATGCGGCGAATTTTGAAATGGTCCATGAGGCTGGTGCTTGCCTCGGCACTGCTGGTCGGCTCCTATGTCGGCCTCCTGCATCTGACCGGCAACTTCCACGAAGTCATCGCCGGCGAGCTTTATCGGTCGGCGCAGCCCACCCCGGCCGCCCTCGAAGGTTATATCCAGTCCTACGGCATCAGGACGGTGGTCAATCTTCGCGGGGAAAGTGAAAGTGACTGGTACAAGGACGAGACGGCGGTAGCCCAGCGGCTTGGTGTGAATCACCTGAATTTCCGCATGTCTGCGGGTCGGCAACTGACCGCCGAGGAGAGCTTCCAGCTGATCGCGCTGCTGCGCGATGCACCCAAGCCCCTGCTGATCCATTGCCAGGGTGGTGCGGATCGCACCGGGCTTGCCTCGGTGATCTACCTGCAGCAGATCGCCAATGTCGACGAAGAGACCGCCGAATGGCAGCTTTCCCTGCTCTACGGCCATATCGGCCTGCCATTCGTGAGCTATGCCTACCCGATGGACGAGAGCTGGGAGCTCTTTGAAAAGGTGCTGGGGCTGCCGAGCTGAGCGGCTAGAAGCGATCGGAGACCTGTATCCCTGCGGGACCGAGGATGACGGCGATCAGCACCGGCAGGAAGAACAGGATCATCGGCACGGTGAGCTTCGGTGGCAGGGCTGAAGCCTTCTTTTCCGCCTCGTTCATCCGCTCGTCACGTCCTTCCTGGGCCAGCACCCGCAGTGCCTGCGCGATCGGCGTGCCGTAGCGCTCGGCCTGGATCAGGGCCTGGGTGACGTTCTTGACCGTGTCGAGCTGCGTGCGAATGCCGAGATTTTCCAGCGCGATGCGGCGATCCGGCAGGAAGGAGAGCTCGGCGGTCGTCAGCACCATTTCCTCGGCCAGCTCCGGCGACTGGCTGCTCATTTCCTCGGCGACGCGACGCATGGCCGCTTCCATGGAAATCCCCGATTCCACGCAGATCAGCATCAGGTCGAGTGCGTCCGGCCAGGCGCGCCGGATGGAATGCTGCCGCTTGGTCACGCGGTTCGTCACATAGATATTGGGCAGATAGAAGCCGACGTAGGCGAAGACGATTGCGGCCAGCATGCGGATGGCGAACGGCCGCTCGGCCAGATTGCCGAGAACGAAAATCCAGACGATGGCCAGCGTGAGAAACAGGAAAGGCAGGAGGAAGCGCGCGACGAGGAAGATGTTCAGCGCGTTCTGCGACCGCAGACCGGCAGCCCGCAGTCTGTTCACGGTGTTGTCGTCGACCAGCGCCTTGCGCAGATTGAAGCGCTCGACGATGTTGCGCACCGACTGGTTGTTCTGCGTGCGGAGCGTCGCCTTGGAGGCCTCGGCGGTCATCCTGGCCCGCTCGCGGGCTCGCATCTGCTCCCGTTCGGTCGAGACCGCCTTCCTGCGCTTGTCGAGGTTGCCGCGCTCGAGGAAGGGGCTCGCCAGAGAGAAGAAGGTCGCGAATACCGCGATCGCGACGAAGATCGCAAAGAGCAGAGCCGGATCCGTCAGTGTCGTCGCGAGATCTTTCACCGCCAGCCCCCTAGAAGTCGAAGTTGATCATGTTGCGCATGACGAAGATGCCGATCGACATCCATATGGCCGAGAAAAGCATGATCATGTGCCCGCGCGGATCGGTGAAGAGGATCGTCATGTATTCCGGCGAGGTCAGATAGACGAGCAAGGCGACGATGAAGGGGAGCGCGCCGATGATGACGGCCGAGGCCTTGGCTTCCATCGACAGGGCCTGCACCTTGGCCTTCATCTTCTTGCGCTCGCGCAGAACCTTGGCCAGGTTTCCGAGCGCCTCGGAGAGATTGCCGCCGGCCTGGCTCTGGATGGTGATGACGATGGCGAAGAAATTCACTTCCGGCAGCGGCATGGTCTGCATCATGCGCACGCAGGCTTCCGGAATGCTGAGGCCGACCTGCTGCGATTCGACCACCCGCCGGAACTCCGCCTTCACCGGCTCCTGCCCATCGGCTGCGATCAGTCGCAGCGCGTCGTTGAGCGGAAGACCAGACTTGATGGAACGGACCATGACGTCGAGCGCGTTGGGAAACTCGGTGAGGAACTGTTTCTGGCGCCGCTTGACGAGGAAGGCGACAATCCAGCGCGGCAGTCCGATCACGGCCACGAAGGCCGCACCGGCAGCCGCAATCAGCGGGATACCCGCCAGCAGGGCCGCCACGAGCGCGAAGACGCCGAGAGCGCCGCTCATCATGTAGAAGCGCGGCATGGTCAGAGGCAGCCCGGTCTGTGCAAGGCGCGACTTCAGGCTGCCGTCGCCCATCTTCTTGGAGCGCTCTTCCTGCTTCTTTTCCAGGTCCTTCAGCGAATCCTGCACCGACTTGCGGCGCTTGGAGAGCTCCTGGACCCGGTCGCGTGCAGCCTTGACCTTCGACAGGTCCGATTCGGCCGACTTCACCCGGCTGATGCGGGCACTGGTCTTGTTTTCCGTCTCGATGCGCGAAAACAGCAGCGCGTAGCTGACGGCGCCAGCAGACACCGCCACCAGGGCCACGATCAGCAGGATGTTTGCGTCGAGACCGAACATTGCTCCTATCCCGCCGTCTGTTCCATGGCATCCAGTGCGGCGGCCAGACGACGTTCCTCGTTGTAGTAGCGGGCCCGATCCCAGAAGTGTGGCTTGGCGATGCCGGTCGACATGTGCCGGCCGATCAGTCTGCCGTTGGCATCTTCGCCCTCGATCTCGTAGCGCATCAGGTCCTGGGTCACGATGACATCGCCTTCCATGCCGACGACTTCTGTGACGTGGGTGATACGACGCGAACCGTCGCGCAGGCGGGCCGCCTGGATGATGACATCCACCGATCCGGAGATGATCTCGCGCACCGTCTTCGCCGGCAGCTGGAAGCCACCCATGGCGATCATGGATTCCATGCGGCTCAGGCACTCACGCGGGGTGTTGGCGTGGATGGTGCCCATCGAGCCGTCGTGGCCGGTGTTCATCGCCTGCAAGAGGTCGAAGACCTCGGGTCCACGCACTTCGCCGACGATGATCCGTTCGGGCCGCATGCGCAGGCAGTTCTTGACCAGATCACGCATGGTGATCTCGCCCTCGCCTTCGATGTTGGGCGGGCGGGTTTCGAGGCGGACGACATGCGGCTGCTGCAGCTGCAGTTCGGCCGTGTCCTCGCAGGTGATGATCCGCTCGTCCTCGTCGATGTAGCGGGTGAGGCAGTTGAGCAGGGTCGTCTTACCCGAGCCGGTACCGCCGGAGATCACGACGTTGCAGCGGACGCGGCCAACAATCTGCAGAAGGACGGCACCTTCGGCCGTGATCGAGCCGAACTTGACCAGCTGCTCAAGGGTCAGCTTGTCCTTCTTGAACTTTCTGATCGTCAGCGCCGGCCCGTCGATGGCCAATGGCGGTGCGATGACGTTGACGCGCGAACCATCGGGCAGGCGCGCATCGCAGATCGGCGAGGATTCATCGACACGCCGCCCGACCTGGCTGACGATCCGCTGGCAGATCGACAGGAGCTGGGAGTTGTCGCGGAAGCGGATCTCGGACTCCAGCGTCTTGCCGGCCACTTCGATGAACGTCTGGCCTGCCCCGTTGACCATGATGTCGGAGATGTCGTCACGGGCAAGCAGCGGCTCCAGCGGACCGTAGCCGAGGACGTCGTTGCAGATGTCCTCGAGCAGCTCCTCCTGCTCCGAGATCGACATCGCGAAGTTCTTGATGGTGATGATGTCGTTGACGATGTCGCGGATCTCTTCACGCGCGCTTTCGCCGTCGAGCTTGGCGAGCTGCGACAGGTCGATCGTGTCGATCAGCGCCGAGAAGACCTGGCTCTTGGTGTCGTAGTAGTGCTCCGTCCTGACCTGCTTCTTGCGAGGAGCCGGCGCAGGTGCGATCGGAGGCGGCGCGACGTGCTGACGCGAGCCATTGCGGTCCTGCACCGGTTCGGCAAAGACCTCCGGCCCTGCCGGCTTGGCGGCGACGGGAGACGGTGGTGCCACGGGCGCAGCATCGACCAGGCTGCCGCCGCCGGTGCTTTTCCCGAATCCTTCGTTTCCGCGTTTTCCAAACATTCGTTCATCCAGTCTTCATCGCACCCCGGGGCGCAAGCATTCGTGCAGCAGTCACTTCCGGCCCAGCATCCCCAGCATCTTGGACAGGCCGGCTTTCTTCGTCTTCTTGATCGCCGAGCGGCCGGTGACGATGTGGCAGATCTGCGAGAAGGTCTCGGCCGCAGGAGATTTGGCGTCGATCTCGGCAATCATCCGGCCACTGTTGGCGGCGTTGCCGAACATCTGCGCGTCGAAGGGCAGGATCGCGATCGGCTCGATTTCCAGCGGTTCGAAGAAATCCGCCGGGGCAATTTCCGGCCGCTTGGCCATGCCGACCTGGTTGAGGATCAGATGCGGCGGGCGGTCGTTCGGCCTCAGCTTCTTCAGTGCATCGAGCATGTTCTTGGTGTTGCGCAGGTTGGCGAGGTCCGGAACGGCGGTGATGACAACCTCATCGGCATCGGCCAGGACGGACCGCGTCCATTCCGACCAGACATGCGGCAGATCGAGAACCGCAACCGGCGCGCTGCGCTGAAGGATCTCGACGACGGGGCGGAAGGCCATGCCCTCGTAATCGTAGGCCCTGTCGAGGAGTGACGGGGCTGCCAGCATCGACAGGTGCTCGGAGCATTTGGTGAGCAAGCGGTCGAGAAAGACCTCGTCGAGGCGATCGGGCGCAAACACCGCTTCGGCGATCCCCTGCGAGGGGTCCTGGTCGAAGTCGATGTTGGCGGTGCCGAAGGGAAGGTCGAGATCGGCGAGAATGGTCTCGGTGGCAAAGAGGTTGGAAATGCCGAATGCGCAGTTGTGGGCAATGGTGGAGGACCCGACGCCGCCCTTGGCGCCGACGAAGGCGATCGACTTGCCGAGCGGCTCTGCCTCCGGATCGACGAAGATCGCCGAGATCGAGGCCAGGATCTCCGTCATCTGCACGGGTCCGACCAGATACTCGGAAATGCCGTTGCGGATCAGTTCCCGGTAGAGCCCGATGTCATTGTAGCGGCCGACGATGATGACACGGGTCGAGGGGTCGCAGACCTCGGCAAGCGGCGCCAGTTCGTTGAGCAGGTTGCCCGGTTCTGCACTGGTCTCGAGAACGACGAGATTGGGTGTCGGGCTCCCCGCAAACATGTTGGCGGCTGCCTCGGTGCCGCCGTTGGTAACCCGCATGTTGACCTTGGCCATGCGACGGTCACGGCTCATCCGCTCCATCGTGCGCAGCATGGCATCGCTTTCGCAGAAGGCGTGAATGGAGATGCGCGGCAGCGGGCGCAGCGCCGCAAGATCTGCCGGCGCCGCCTCATCCGCCGGAGAAACCTCCTCGAACGTGGGCGTGCCGATGCTGTAGTCCACCGTACTCATAGCGAAGGCCTCTGGTCTGGTCGGACACATTTCATCATGGCGTGTCCCTGAGTTCTGTCGTGGCGCTGCGATAGCGGTCGATCCCCGTCGCGCGCTGCTGCACGTCTGCCGGCGTCATCCGCCGCGGACCGAGAAGATCGTTCGGGTTGGCGATCTGGGCTGCCAGGTTGCTCTGGCTGGCGCAGCCGAAATTGTAGTAATTCCTGTTCTCGACGGTGTTCAGGGCGATGTCCGCCGGCCATTCGCCGCAGGGGCCGGCCTGCGCGGTGATGGCGACATAGGCAAGCCGGATCGGCGCCGCCTGCCCATAGTCCGCCGCGGCGTAACTGCTCTGGAGGATGTGGTTCTTCTGAACGCCCATGCGCACCAGCAGGCGTCGCGTGTCGCTGGCCGCGGCCGCGGCAGCGCCGGAATTGATGGCGCCCTGCGGTATGATGATCCGGATGATCCCCTTGGAGGTGCGCATGTATTCCGCCGCGAAGCCGGCGATCACCTCGCTCTGGCCGCGCGTCAGGCCCTGGTCGCCGGTGGCGATCGGGATATCGATCGTCTTCTCGGCTTCGCCGATCACGATCGGATGGCGGGTACGGTAATCGTCCGGCAGCGAGCCTGTCGTCGTCGCGTCGCGGTTGGCGCAGCTGCCAAGCAGCGTTGCAATTCCGAGAAAGACGGCGGTGGCAGAGATCCTGCCTGCCCTGTTGATCCGAGAGGCCTGATGCTGGGTTTCCGCCGTCCGGCGGAGTTCCGGTGCGCCGTTACGGGGCACAATGATGTTCGGCTTCGCGCTCTTCATTTGTAGATAAACCCGACATTGCCTTCGTAGGGAAGGACAGGAGCTGGCGCGTCCTTGCGTCCGTAGATGCGGTTCACATGCCCGAGGAAGACGCTTGCCACGTCGCTCGCCGGGTTGAAGTTGTCGTCCGGCCGCGACAGCTCGTTGCGGGCCACCGGGCGAACGAGATAGGGCGTGGCGATGATGACGAGCTCCGTCTCCGTCCGCTCGAATGTCTTCGCGCGAAACAGGGCGCCGAACAGCGGCAGCTTGGAGGCGCCCGGGGTTCCGCTCATGCCCTGCTGAACGTCGTCACGGATGAGCCCTGCAAGGGCCATCGAACCACCTGACGGCAGTTCCAGAACCGTTTCGGCCTCGCGGGTCCGAAACTCCGGACCGCTGCTGTTAACGACCGGCTCAGACACGCTGGTCTTGATGCGCAGGCTGATCCGGCCCGACGACAGGACCGTCGGCGTGAAGGCGAGCGAGATGCCGTAGTCATAGGATGTGATGACGGTATCGCCATCGGAATTGGTGGTCGAATAGAGGCGCTCGCCACCGGAGTTGAAGGTGGCGGACTGGCCCGAAATGGCGGTCAGCGTCGGCTCGGCCAAGGTTCGGATGGCCTTGGCCTGCTCCAACGCACTCAGCGCCGTCTGGATGCCCATGCGGCCCACCGTTCCGGCAATGTTGCCGGTGAGGCCGGAGCTGCCGGCGCCAATCGTCAGGACGTCGAGACCGGATGACGTTCCCGACGGCTGGCGGCTGAAGGTGTTGTCGAAACCGAGCTGCTTCAGGACCTCGCGACGGATTTCGGCGACGGTGACCTTGAGGGTCACCTGATCCTCGCCTTCGATGGCCAGCAGGTTGACCACCTGCGACTGCTGACGGCCTTCGGCAAACAGGGCGACGGCTCCGTCGCCGGAGCTCTGGCTGGTCGCCACCTCGGTGCGCGTCGTCGCTTCACCACCTTTCAGAAAGATGGTTGCAAGCTTCGTCGCCTGGGCCGCGTCCTGGGGTGTCCTGACCGTGCCGCTCAGCACGATATTGTCGGAGATGATTTCGACCTTGATGCTGGAGTCCGGCAGGAAGCGACGCAGGTTCTGCTCCAGGCCCGAAATGTCGCGTTCGATCTCGATGTCGAGGGCGACGATCTCCTCGCCGTTGCGACCGAAAATGAAGATGTTCGTCTGGCCGACCGTCTTGCCGAACAGATAGATCCGCCGCGAGGTGCGGGTCACGGCATCGGCCATAGAGGGATCGGCGACAAGAATGTCGTGCGCGTCGGCGGGAAGATCGACCACCAGCGCCTTGTTGAGGCCGAGCTTCAGCCGCTTGCGCACGCCCCTGCCCGCGTCGTTGATACGCACAATGCTGTTTTCCTGCGCTACAGCCTGAGGAAACGCTGTCCCTCCCTGCAACAGAACGTGCGGCTGGCCGGCAAGGGCAAGGCAGAATGCGACACCGGCCGCCACGGAGCTCTTCGCTTTACGTCTGAACTGGCTCACGTTTGCACTCCGTTACTGCGGCTGTATCTGTGTCTGCGGGCTGCTCACGATGGAGCCTGACTTGATGACCTGAATCTCCGCCTTGGTGCCACCGTTCAGCAGGTAGTCGGCCGCCACCGTGTCAGCCTCCTGCGCGTCGGCAACCGACCGGAGAGCAAGCGTCAGGCGATCGGCCATCTGCTGTGCGACGGCCATGACCTGGGCCTGATCCGGCGTCAGTTCCAGCGTCGCCGTGGTGCCGACCACGGCCTTGGAGCCATCCGGGCTTTCCTGGATCTGCTGGTCGATTGCCAGCACCCGAACGTTGGAGAGGACGTTTTCGGTCAGGAAACGGTCGTCCTGGTTACGCACCATGATGACATCGACCCGGTCATTGGGCAGCACGAAGCCGCCGGCACCGGTGGCAACCGAGATCTCGATGGCAACGGCCCGCTTACCTGCAGGCAGCAGGGAGGACATGATGCGGTCGGAGGAGTCGGCGATCTTCTCGCCGCGGATCGGCTCACCTTCGAACACCGGGAGCCGGACGACCATGCCGTTCAGTTCGGACATGGCCTGCGGCTGGGCCGCTTCGGTGATGAAGCCTTCGACAACGCCGTCTTCAGGCCAGGCCAGCCAGCGCAGCGAGTCTTCACCCAGGCGCGTGCCGACGGGCAGGTTGGCGGCGGAGACCAGCACGTTGATGGAGGGCTGCTTGATGACGGTTTCGGCAATCTGCGGCGCGCTCGTGCCAGAAAGACGCATCGCGAGCAGGCCGGCGAGGCCTGCGGCGACGACGGCCACGGCTAGAATGAGGATACGAGCGGGTTTCATGACCATTCCTTGGAGATTCACTTCCCGGGAAGAATGGTCGCCAATCGTGTAATTAGGGTTAATTTTCCCATTACACGCGTGGTAAATAAGAAGTTTAGAGCCTTGCTATCAGCCGAGCATCTTGAGGGCAGCCAGGGCGATCGGCGAGTCCCAGAAGGTCATGATGCCGGCGATCCCGATGGCCACGCCGTAGGGGATCTTCTTCGTGGCCAGGATCTGGGCCGGCACCACCGTCTCGATCAAGGCGAAGCGGTTGGCCTGCGCGCGAAGCACCAGGACCAGAAGGGTGACAACTCCGCCCCAGAGGGCAGTCGCGACGATGAACGCGCCGAGCGCCGGGCTGAACCCGAACCAGACAGCGGAAGCCGCCAGCAGCTTCACGTCACCGCCCCCCATGATGTTGAGGGAGAAGAAGCCGAAACAGACGGCGAGCACGAGAGCCCCCGCTGCGACGCTCATGCTGATTTCCGCCCAAGGAAGGCCCGAAACCGGAGCCAGAACAGCGAAGGAAGCCAAGAGGAAAATCGATACACGATTGGGGATCGTCATCGTGAAGAGATCGCTGATGGCCGCAATGAACAGACACACCGGAGCAATCATCAGTATTGCTGCGCCTATTGCGGGCATCCGACCTCTCATGAACTGAAAAAGTGAACGGTGTAGATCGTTGAAGGGGCGCCGCGATGCAGGACGCCCCATTCATTGGAAGTTACTTACAAGTGTCAGATGCACCATCAACGCAGGCTTCCATCTTACCCGCAATGGCACCGAAGGTCTCGTTCAGAGAGTCGCCCAGCGTGGAGGCGCCAGCAATCAGAGCGACGGAAATGAGGGCGGCGATCAGGCCATATTCGATCGCAGTCGCACCGGACTCATCCTTGATAAAGCGAGCAAAAAACTTCGACATGCAATTTCTCCTGAAGCACAGTTGGATTGGACAGCATTCCCGACAACTTTTTCGCCGTTGTTCGGATGCCAAAACCCTACCGGCTGACGATTGCCATCCGCTTAAAGGATATCGTTAGCGAGCCGTTAATGTGCGACAGCAATGGCTCCTGTCATGATCAGAGGCCATCCTGTTGATAAGAAAAGACAAATATAAAAGGCGAAGTCCGTCTCTCCAGGATTTCTACAGAGTGACGAAATTCTCCGGCAGTACAAGAGGCTGATTTTGGGGACGGGCTTAAGCCTTCGTTCACCATTTTCCGGGAAGGATTGGTAAGCATAGTCTCGAGTTGAAGGCCCACCCGGCATGACCCCAAGCCCGATCATCTGCCTCTCGCTTGCTCTGGGCATCGCTCTTGGCGGGGCCGCTGCAACCCATGCGGAGGAACAGTTGCGGCAGGGCGACGTGCTGCGCGTGTTCATGAACCATGCGCGGGTATTGCGGCTCGACCGGCCCGTCAGCAAGGTGATTGTCGGCAATTCCACCGTTGCCGATGCGACGGTCGCCGACCCGACCACCATCGTCGTGACCGGCCGCAGCTTCGGGACCACCAATCTCGTGCTGCTCGACAGCGACGGCAATGCAATTGCCGACGAACGCATCCTCGTGTCTATCGACGAAGGCAATACGCTCCGGGTCTATCGTCAGACCGACCGGGTGATCCTTTCCTGCACTCCCAATTGCGAGCAGCATTCGGATATTGCCGGCGCCACCAACCCCTGATGCCTTGTTCCAGGCGGTATTGGCTCAAATAGCAGCACCTGCGGCAACGGAATCCTAATAAAGCCGCCATAGCATTCGCCTGCCTCCATTGATTGGATACGGTTGATGCCAAGAACCCGCGACAGATCCAGCGAACCGGTCGATGAACAGAGGACGCCCTCCTCTGCCCGGCGGCTGTTGCGCTCGCGCGATGGTGCGGCTGCGATCGAGTTCGCGCTGCTCGCCATTCCCTATTTCCTGATCGTCTTTGCGATCATCGAGACATTCGTGGCCTATACCGGGGAGCAGCTGATCGGAAACGCCGTCGACACGATGGCGCGGCAGATGCGCACGGGCGAGATCAAGAACGACACCAAGGAAAGCGACTTTCGCGCGAAATTCTGTGACGAGATCTCGATCCTCATCCAGTGCAACGGAGGAGACAGCGACCGGTTGATTCTCGATGTTCGCAGTTTCTCCACCTACGCGGACATACCGACAGCCATCCCGCGCGTGGGTGGTGCGTCCTTCGGCGCACTGGCTGCCACCAATGCCTACCAACCTGGCGGCTCCGGCACGATCAACATGCTGCGGGCCTATTATCGCTGGGAGATCATCACCGATCTGGTCCGGCCGTATATCTCGAACATCCGGCCTGCCGATGGCTCCTTGCCCAAGGAATTCCTGATCGTCGCCACCGCCACCTACAAGAACGAGGACTACTGATGGCGGACGAGAGGATGCAGCGCGGCTGCGGCCTGTTGATGCAGATCCGCCGCCTTTGGAGCGACAGACGCGGCGTGGGAGCCGTGGAGTTCGCGCTGATCGCGCCGCTGCTGCTGATGATCTACATCACGGTGTTCGAACTCACGATCGGGCTCAGCATCTCCAAGCGGGTGACGCGTGCCGCCGGAACGATCGCCGATCTCGTGACGCAGCAACAGGAGTCCGTCAGCGACTCGTTCCTCAACAGCATGGAGCATGTGGCGCAGAGCATATTCGTCCCCTACGGCGGCACCACGACCCTGATCAAGATCACCGGAATTGCCCTTGATGCTGCTGCCAACCCGAAAGTCGCCTGGTCCTGGGATGAATCCGGCGGCAAGCCTCACACAACCGGCAACACGATCACCATTCCCGACAAGATGAAGGTGGCGAACACATTCATCGTGCATGCGGAGGTTTCGGTGCCCCATCAGCTGCTGATGTTCATGCCGGGGCTCATTCCAAGCGAGATGCGCAGCATCACCATCAGCAGGGACTATTACTACCGCTCCCGGTCCGGCAAGGCCATCGCCTGCACCGACTGCTGAGAAGCAGGCCTCCGGGCCCTTTGCTAAAATTTGACTGAAGCTATATGAACCTGAGCGCCGGCCCTCGAGGCTGCCGCGACATCTTCAGTCATTCGGGTGATACATGGCGCGAGCCTTCCTGTTCGTTCTTGATTCCTTCGGCGTCGGCGGTGCCCGCGATGCGGACGCCTATGATGACCTGGGTTCCAACACGCTTGGCCATATCGCGGAATTCTGTGCCGCAGGCATTGCCGATCGCGCCGGGCTGCGGGAAGGCCCGCTCAAGCTTCCCAACATGTCCTCTCTCGGCCTTCTGGAGATCGCCAGACTTGCCAGCGGCGACTACCCCGCCGGCATGCACCGCCCGGACCGGATTTTCGGTCTGCATGGAGCCGCCAACGAGGTCTCGCGTGGCAAGGATACCCCGTCCGGACATTGGGAGATCGCCGGCACTCCGGTGATGTTCGACTGGGGCTATTTTCCGGACAAGACCGACGCCTTCCCGCCGGAGCTGGTGGAAGCGATCTGCAGCGAGGGAGATGTCCCCGGCATCCTCGGCAACTGCCACGCCTCCGGGACCGACATCATCGCGCAACTCGGCGAAGAGCATATCCGGACGGGCAAGCCGATCTGCTACACATCCAGCGATTCCGTCTTGCAGATCGCCGCCCACGAGGTCCACTTCGGACTGGAGCGCCTGATCGACCTTTGTCGGACGGTGCGGCGGCTGGTCGATCCGCTCAACATCGGCCGCGTCATCGCGCGACCTTTCATCGGCGAGACGGCCGCAGAGTTCGAGCGGACCGGCAATCGCCGCGATTTCTCCATTCCGCCACCGGAGCCGACGCTCCTGAACCGCGCAGTGGATGCCGGGCGCACCGTGCATGCGATCGGCAAGATCGGCGACATCTTTGCCCATCAGGGCATCTCCCGTGTCGTCAAGGCAAACGGCAATGCCGCTCTGATGGCCGCAACGCTGGAGGCTATGGACCTTGCCGCGGACGGCGATCTCGTCTTCACCAACTTCGTGGATTTCGACCAGCTCTACGGCCATCGCCGCGACGTGCCGGGATATGCCGCGGCACTGGAGGCCTTCGACCTCATGCTGCCGGAAATCCACCGCCGGCTGAAACCGGGCGACCTCGTCGTGCTGACCGCCGACCACGGCTGCGACCCAACCTGGCGAGGAACGGATCACACCCGGGAGCGGGTCCCGATCATGGCGTTCGGCCCCGGCATCCGCTCCCGCGACATCGGGCTGCGGCCCACCTTCGCAGACATCGGCGAAACCATAGCAGCGCATCTGACGCTTCCCGCCGGTTCGCACGGATGGAGTTTTCTTTGACGACGACTTTCATGAAAGCCGAGATCCACTGCCATATCGAGGGGGCGGCGCCGCCCGCCCTAGCGCTGCAACAGGCCCGGAAATATGGCGTGGACGCCAGCACGTTCCTCTCCGACGGCCGCTACCTCTGGAGCGATTTCTCCGAGTTTCTTGTCTGCTACGACCGCGTGGCCGCCTTGTTCCGGACGGACGCCGATTATGCGCTGCTGACGGAGACCTATCTCACCGAGCTTGCGGCCGCGAACACGATCTACAGCGAGATCATCGTCTCGCCGGACCATGGCGACAGGATCGGGCTTGGCGCCGATGCCTATCTGTCGGGAATTTCCGAAGGCATCCGCAACGCCCGGGACAAGACCGGCATTGAAGCGCGCATCATCGTCACCGGCGAACGGCATTTCGGGCCGGACAGCGTGATCGCGGCGGCGAACTACGCCGCACGCAGCAGCAATCCTCTGGTGACAGGCTTCAATATGGCGGGCGAAGAGCGGATGGGTCGCGTCGCCGACTACGCCCGGGCCTTCGATATCGCCCGCGATGCGGGCCTCGGGCTGACAATCCACGCCGGTGAGGTCTGCGGCCCTTTCAGCGTGACGGATGCGCTGGACCTCGTGCGCCCCTCGCGAATAGGGCATGGCGTCCGGGCCATCGAGGACATGGATCTGGTGGCCCGGCTTGCCGATCTGGGGACGGTTCTGGAGGTCTGCCCCGGCTCCAACGTCGCGCTGCAGGTCTATCCGGATTTCCAGCACCACCCGCTGCGCCAGTTGAAGGAGGCCGGCGTCCGCGTCTGCCTCAACTCCGACGATCCGCCATTCTTCCACACTTCGCTGGAGCGCGAGTACCGGATCGCTGCCGAGGTGATGGGGTTTTCGGATGCGGAGATCAACGGCATGACGCGGACGGCAATCGAGGCCGCGTTCGTCGACGAAGACACCCGCAGCAACCTGCTCGCGCGACTTGACCATGGCTCTGCCGGTTCTTCAGCCGAGGTAAACCGCGCCTGAGGGCTTGCGGTTTCTCGCCATTCGATGAAGAAGAGAACAAATGAACGAACAGGGGAAGGCAGGTTTCCGATGGACGGTGTAACGGTCATCAATCATCCGCTGGTGCAGCACAAGCTGACGATCATGCGCAAGAAGGAAACGTCGACGGCAGGCTTCCGGCGCCTGCTGCGGGAGATTTCCACCCTGCTCTGCTACGAGGTCACCCGCGATCTCGAGATGACGATGGAAACCATCGAAACGCCAATGCAGCAGATGGAATCGCCGGTGCTGGAAGGCAAGAAGCTGGTCTTCGCCTCCATCCTGCGAGCCGGAAACGGACTGCTCGAAGGCATGCTGGAGCTCGTGCCGTCGGCGCGCGTCTCGCATATCGGCGTCTACCGCGACCACGAGACGCTGCAGCCGGTCGAATATTACTTCAAGGCGCCCGAAGACATCGCCGCCCGCCTGATCATCGTCGTCGATCCGATGCTGGCGACCGGCAATTCCTCGATCGCCGCCATCGACAAGCTCAAGGAGCGCGGCGCCTACAATCTCCGCTTCCTGTGCCTGCTGGCAGCCCCGGAGGGCATCGCAAATTTTCGCAAGGCGCATCCGGACGTGCCTATCTTCACCGCCTCGATCGACAGCCATCTCAACGAGAAGGGCTATATCATGCCCGGCCTCGGTGATGCCGGCGACCGCATGTACGGCACCAAGTAGGTCGCCTCACCGTAGGTTGACGCCATGATCAGGTGATCCGCTCGATGACGACCGGTGTCACCGCGGGGGCCTCCTCGGACATTGCAAAGCAACGTCGAACGGCCTCGGCCATCCGCTCGCCCTCGGCTCGGTCTGCCGCATGCACGAAGGCAATGGGATCGCCCCGGAACACCTGGCTGCCGAGCGGCAGAATGTCGGCCACGCCGACCGCGTGATCGATGTCGTCCTGTGGCCGCTTGCGCCCGCCGCCCAGTTCGATCACGGCCAGACCAAGGTCGCGGGTGGCACAGGCCGACAGCCAGCCGCTCTCCTGCGCCACAACAGGAACGACCGCCGCCGCTTCCGGAAGATAGTGGTCCGGCCGTTCCACGAGATCCGCAGGGCCGCCGAGGAGATGCACCATGCGGGCGAAGACACCGAGCGCCTCGCCGCCTTCAAGCGCCCGTTCCGCCTGCTGCCGCGCCTCCGCGAGGTTCGTGGCAACTCCGGCCTGCACCAGCATTTCCGCGGCAAGCGCAAGCACCAGCTCATGGGCGCGGGTGCCGTTCTTGCGGCCCGAGAGAAGGTCGATGGCGTGGCGAACCTCCAGCGCATTGCCGGCCGCATCCGCCAGCGGCTGGTTCATGTCGGTCAGCAATGCGGTGGTGCGGGTACCTGCCCCATTCGCCACCTCGACAAGGGAGCGGGCCAGAGCCTCCGCTTCCTCCAGGCTTTCCATGAAGGCGCCATTGCCGACCTTGACGTCGAGGACCAGCGTCTCCAGACCCGCGGCGAGCTTCTTCGACAGGATCGAGGCCGTGATCATCGGTACGGATTCGACGGTGGCCGTCACGTCCCGGATGGCATAGAGCCGCCGGTCCGCCGGCGCCAGATCGCCGGTCTGGCCGACGATGGCACAGCCCGCCTCCGACACCACCCGCTGCAACAGGGCGAGGTCCGGAGCAACGTTGTAGCCGGGAATGGATTGCAGCTTGTCGAGCGTGCCGCCGGTATGGCCGAGGCCTCGTCCGGAGATCATCGGCACCGCCAACCCGCAAGCGGCGACGAGCGGCGCGAGCACCAGAGAAACATTGTCGCCAACGCCGCCGGTGGAATGCTTGTCGGCGACCGGGCGGCCGATATCCGCCCATGTCATGACGTCGCCGCTGTCGCGCATCGCAAGTGTCAGGGCGACGGTTTCATCGCGCGACATGCCGCGGAAGAAGACGGCCATGGCAAAGGCCGCAGCCTGACCCTCGGTGACGTCCCCCCGGGTCAAACCATTGATGAAGGCCGCGATCTCCTCACCGGAAAGGGTCTGACCATCCCGTTTGCGCCTGATGATCTCCTGCGGGATCATGATCGGCTCAATAGCCAGATGCGGCCAGCGACGACGGCTGGCCACTCAGGACCGCCGTGATGTCGTCGAGCAGGCTCGACGCGCCGAAGCGGAAGGTCGACGGCATGACCCAGTTCGGACCCATGATGGTTTCCGCGAGCCGCAGGTAGAGATCGGCGTCGGCAACCGTGCCGATGCCGCCGGCGGGCTTGAAGCCGATCCGCTTTTTCGAATCGCGGATGGTCCGCAGCATGATGTCGGCGGCCTCCAGCGTGGCGTTGACGGCAACCTTGCCCGTCGAGGTCTTGATGAAATCGGCACCCGCATCGATCGCCAGTTCCGAAGCGCGGCGGATGAGGCTGCTGTCCTTGAGTTCGCCGGCCTCGATGATGACCTTCAGGCAGGACTGCGGGCAGGCTTCACGCACGGCCGCGACCATGTCCGTCACCGCTGATTCGTCGCCATCCAGCAATGCCTTGTAGGGGATCACCAGATCGATCTCGTCCGCACCGTCCACGACAGCGCGCCGAGTCTCCTCGACCACGGTCGGGACCGGCAGGTCGCCAGACGGGAAATTGACGACGGTTGCGATGCGCACAGTGCTGCCCGCGCCGAGGATGCTGCGGGCATGGGCGACGAAGCGCGACCAGATGCAGATGGCGGCTACGGATCCATGCGGCGTGCGGGCTCTGCGGCAAAGGACCTCGATTGCGGCTGCGTCGCAGTCGTCGCGCAGGTTGGTGAGGTCGAGCAGGGAAAGCGCGAGGCTTGCCGCCTCCCGCGGAGTGTTGATCTCCATGGCCTGGTACCTCCTCGTTGGATGACCTTATAGTCGGTCTTCAAATGAGCCGACGCAAGGCGCAAATCAAGACCGGGCGTCCCCGCTTGCCGGGGAGTGCTCCGACAGCATGTCCCGAAGAATGGCTGCCAGCCGCTTGCCGCCGACCGGTGCCATGTCCTTGGTTTCCTCGTGACTCAGCTCGCTGCCGGTCATTCCCGCCCCGTAATTGGTAATGACGGAGGCCGCAGCGACACGCAAACCGTAATAGCGGGCGAGGATGACTTCCGGAACGGTCGACATGCCGACGGCATCGGCGCCCAAAGTCCGCGCCATGCGGATTTCCGCAGGAGTTTCGAAACTCGGACCGGAAAACCACATGTAGACGCCGGAGAAAAGGGGAATGCCGCAGCGGATTGCCGCGTTGCGCATGCCTACTGCCAGATCGGCATCATAGGCAGCGGTCATGCCGACGAAGCGCCCGTCGCCTTCTTCGCCGATCAGCGGGTTCATGCCCGAATAGTTGATGTGATCGGTGATCTGCATCACCGAACCGGGCGGCATGTCCTGGCGCAGCGAACCGGCGGCATTGGTCAGGATCAGCGACTGGACGCCCAGGCCCTTCAGCACCTCGATCGGGAAGCGCATCGCCCGGGCATCGCCCTTCTCGTAGTAATGGGCCCGGCCGGACAGCATGATCACCGGCTCACGGCCGAGATGGCCGGCAACCAGTTCGCCCGCATGTCCGGTCACGCCGCTGACCGGAAAGCCCGGCAGTTCGCTGTAGGGGATGCGGATCGGATCCGCGATCTCCTCCACAAGAGAACCAAGTCCCGAACCGAGAACGAGGGCCGATCTCGGCATCATCCCATGCAGCCGATCGATGAGCAGGTCCGCGACATCCCTCATCGCAGCAGATCCGTCTCGAACGCATAGGGCAGAAGCTCCCCCATGGTGACCGTCTTCTGGACGCCCAGGTCGTCGCAAAGGTAGATCCGGGTCTCGGCCGAGGCGAACTCGGCGATCTTCTGACGACAGCCGCCGCAGGGCGTGCAGAGCGGCAGCTTCTCGGCAATCACGGCGATCTCCTCGATGCGCCGCCCGCCGGCCATGATCATCGCGCTGATGGCGCTCGGTTCGGCGCACCAGCCCTGGGGAAAGGAGATGTTCTCGATATTGGCGCCGACGTGGATTTTCCCGTCGTCGGCACGGATGGCGGCTCCTACCGGAAACTTCGAGTAAGGAGCGTAGGATTTCGACATGGCGGCGCGGGCCGCTTCGAAGAGGTCGTGCGACATCGTTTATCGCTCCTTCACATAGGGGGCACCGCCGGCCTTGGGCGCGCGGGCGACGCCGATGAAGCCGGCCAGCAGGATGCAGGTCAGGATATAGGGCAGCGCCTGGAAGATCTGGACCGGCACCTCGCCGATCAGCGGCACCGACTTGCCCTGCATGAAATTGGCTACCGCATCGAGGAAGCCGAACAGCAGGCAGGCGAACATGACCGGAACCGGCTTCCACTTGGCGAAGATCAGCGCCGCCAGCGCGATATAGCCCTTGCCGGCCGACATGTTGTTGATGAAGGCAGCCGACTGCGCGATCGCCAGATAGGTGCCGGAAAAACCGCAGAGGAACCCTGCGACGATGACGGCCCGGTATCGCATCCAGGAGACAGAAATGCCGGCGGTATCGACGGCACCCGGGTTTTCGCCCACAGCCCGCAGCCTCAGTCCGAAACGGGTGCGAAACAGCACCCACCAGGCGATCGGCACCGCCACGAAAGCCATGTAGGTGAGGATGTTGTTGCCGGAAATGACGTTGGCGTAGAGCGGGCCCAGGATCGGCACATCGCGCACGGCATCTGCGCCCGGCAGGATGATCGGCGAAAAACGGGCGTCGCCCGGCAACTGCGGCGTGCGCCCGCCCTGGCCGAACCACGCCTGGCCGAGGACGACCGTCAGGCCGATCGCCACGAAGTTCAGGGCGACGCCCGAGACGATCTGGTTGCCGCGATTGGTGATGGAGGCAAAACCATGCACCAGCGAGAACATGATGGAGACACCGATGCCGGCCAGCAGGCCAAGCCACGGCGATCCGGTCAGATAGGCCGCGACGGCAGAGGCGAAGGCCGCGGCCAGCATCTTGCCCTCGAGCCCGATGTCGAAGATCCCGGCGCGCTCGGAGAACAGGCCGGCGAGCGCCGTGAACAGCAGGGGGATCGACAGCCGGACGGTCGATCCGAGGATGCTGACGACGATATCGAAGAACTCCATCCGTCTCTCCTCAAGCCTTGGCGAATTGCTGGTAGATGCGCACGACGGCCGGCCGCAGCATGTGTTCCAGGGCGCCCGCAAAGAGGATCACCAGACCCTGGATCACGACGATCATGTCGCGGGTGATGGTCGGCATCTCGAAGGAGAGGTCGGCCCCTCCCTGATAGAGGATGCCGAACAGCAGCGCGGCAAGGATGATGCCCACCGGGTGGCTTCGCCCCATCAGCGAGACCGCGATGCCGACGAAACCGGCGCCGGCGACGAATTCCACCTGGAGTCTTGCCGCCGCGCCGTTGACGGCATTCAGCGCCATCATGCCGGCGAGAGCGCCCGAGATCAGCATGGCGATGATCACGGTGCGGACATAGGGCACGCCGGCATAGATGGCGGCCGAGGGGCTGATGCCGAGGGTTCGCATCTCATAGCCGAACTTCGTGCGCCAGATCAGCAGCCAGACGAGGTAGCACATCACCAGCGCGATCAGGAAGGACACGTTGAAGGGTGCAGGGCCAAGATCCAGGCCGAACAACGCCATCAGCCAGTCCAGCTTCGGCAGCTGCCCGCCCTCCAGAAACGTGCGTGTCTCCGGCGCCATTTTCCCCGGTACGATCAGGACATTGACCAGCAGGTAGACCATCAGCGCCGCGGCGATGAAATTGAACATGATCGTCGTGATGACGATATGGCTGCCCCGCCTGGCCTGCAGCCAGGCGGGAATCAGGGCCCAGGCGGCGCCGAAGATGGCCGCGCCGGCAATCGCGAAAGGCATCGTCACGTACCAGGGGACATAGCGGTCGAGCGCGAGTGCCGCCAGTGCAGCACCCAGTCCACCGACATAGGCCTGACCTTCCGAGCCGATGTTGAAGAGCCCGGCATGGAAGGCGACGGCGACCGACAGGCCGGTGAAGATGAAGCTCGTCGTGTAGAACAGCGTGAAGCCGATAGCGTCTCCGCGTCCAAGCGAGCCCTGGATCAGGAACTTCAAAGCCTCCCAGGGGCTTTCCCCGATCGACCAGACCACGAGGCCTGACAGAAAGAAGGCCAGCATGAGGTTCATCACCGGGATCAGGCCATAGCTGATCCAGTTGGGAAGAGGCACGGATGCAGTTGTCATAAGCGCCTCACGCCGCGATACCGGCCATCATCAGGCCAAGGGTCTGTTCGCCAGCGTCGCTGGTCTTCTCGCCGACGATCCGGCCGGCAAACATCACCAGGATGCGATCCGACAGGGAGCGGATCTCGTCCAGCTCGACGGAGACGAGCAGGACCGCCTTGCCGGCGTCCCGGGTTTCGATGATCCGGCGGTGGATGAATTCGATGGCGCCGACGTCGACGCCGCGGGTCGGCTGGCCGACGATCAGGAGCTTCGGGTCACGCTCGATCTCGCGGGCGACGACGATCTTCTGCTGATTGCCGCCGGAAAAATTCGCCGTCTTCAGCCGTGGGTTCGGCGGGCGAATGTCGTATTTCGCGATCTTCTCCTCGGCATCCTTGCGGATCGCCTCCAGGTCGAGAAAACCGCCACGGCCGTATTTTTCGTCACGGTGATAGCCGAGGATGGCATTTTCGTACTCCTCGAATTTCAGGACCAAGCCCATGTGGTGGCGGTCTTCGGGAATATGGGCAAGACCGAGATCGCGCCGACGGGCGGCATCGAGACCGGCGACCGGCTGGCCGTCGATGAGGATCTCGCCGGATGACGGCTTGCGGATGCCTGCGATGGCTTCCAGCAGCTCCGACTGGCCATTGCCGGCGACACCGGCAATCCCGACGATCTCGCCGGCGCGCACGTCGAAAGAAACATTGTCCACCATGGTGACGCCGCGACCGTCCTTGACGGTGAGGTTCTTCACCGACAGCAGCACCGGGCCTGGTCGGGCCGCGTCCTTGTCCACATGCAGGAGCACGCGGCGGCCCACCATCAACTCGGCCAGTTCCTCCACCGTCGTCTCTGCCGTCGTCCGTGTCGCCACCATCTCGCCGCGGCGCATGACGGAGACCTCATCGGTGATCGCCATGATCTCGCGCAGCTTGTGGGTGATGAGGATGATCGTCTTGCCCTGCTCGCGCAGGACCCGAAGAACCTCGAAGAGGTGGTCGGCCTCGGCCGGCGTCAGGACGCCGGTCGGCTCGTCGAGAATCAGGATGTCGGCGCCGCGGTAGAGCGCTTTCAGAATCTCCACGCGCTGTTGCCGGCCGACCGGCAGTTCCTCGATGATGGCGTCGAGATCGACGTCGAGGCCGTAATCCTTCTGCAACTGCTGGAGTTTTGCACGCGCACGGTCCGTATCGCGGCCCAGCAGCATGCCGCCCTCGACACCCAGGATGATGTTCTCGAGAACCGTGAAGTTTTCCACGAGCATGAAGTGCTGATGCACCATGCCGATGCCCAGGGAAATCGCGGCCTGGCTGTCGCGGATAACGGTCTGCTTGCCGTGGATGTGGATCTGTCCCTGATCGGCCTGATAGAAGCCGTAGAGGATCGACATCAGCGTCGACTTGCCGGCACCGTTTTCGCCGATGATGCCGTGGATGGTTCCCTTGGCGACCGTCAGGTTGATGTTCTTGTTGGCGTGCACCGGTCCGAACTTCTTGTCGATGCCGACAAGCTCGATGGCAGGCACTGTTGAAGGGTCGAGGCTCAAGCGTCCGCCTTTCGCATCCGGGCATGAAAAGGGCGCATGTGATGTGTCACATGCGCCCGCAGGTGTTAGTTCGGGCAGGAATTGTCCGACATGTAGTCATGGACCTTGACGGTTCCGGCAACGATGTCGGCCTTCGCCTTTTCGACGGCAGCCGTCATTTCCGGCGTGATCAGGTCCTTGTTGTTGTCGTCGACCGCATAGGTGACGCCATCCTGTTCGACGCCAAGAGCCTGAACGCCGGCCGTGAAGGCATCGCCCTGAGTATCCTTGAAGGCGTTGTAGACCGCGAGGTCGACGCGCTTGACCATCGAGGTCAGCACCTTGCCCGGATGCAGGTGGTTCTGGTTGGAATCGACGCCGATGCCGAGCTTGTCGTTGTCGGCTGCCGTCTGCAGGACACCGAGGCCGCTTGCGCCGGCTGCCGCGTAGACTACATCCGCACCCTGGTCGATCTGGTTCTTGGTGAGTTCACCGGCACGCACCGGATCGTTCCAGGCCGCACCCGTGGTGCCGACCATGTTCTGGAAGACCTGCGCATCCGGATTGGCCGCCTTGACGCCCTGGACATAGCCGCAGCCAAACTTGCGGATCAGCGGAATATCCATGCCGCCGACGAAACCGACCTTGCCGGTCTCGGACGCCATGCCTGCGAGAAGGCCAACGAGGTAGGAGCCCTGTTCCTCGTTGTAGACGACGGAGCGCACGTTCGGCAGGTCGACAACGGCGTCGACGATCACGAACTTGGTGTCGGGGAACTCGGCCGCGACCTTTTCCATCGCCGATGTCCAGGCGAAGGAGACGGCGACCACGGGGTTATAGCCGCGGCTTGCGAAATTGCGGATCGCCTGCTCGCCCTGCGTATCGCTGGTCGGCTCGAAATCCCGGTATTCGACCCCCGCCTCCGCCTTGAACTGTTCGGCGCCGGCATGGGCAGCCTCGTTGAAGGATTTGTCGAACTTGCCGCCCGTTCCGTAGACCAATGCGGGCTTGATCTCGGCTGCCAGCGCAGTCGCCGACATTGCGGCCATCGCCATGAGAGTCAGAAGGGTTCTTTTCATCGTTCAGCCCTGTTTTTTTGTAAGTTGATAGCTGGGTCTCCCGCATCCCTGGTACCAGGCGCGTCTGCGGCCACCAGTCCTCCCCACGAGAGACCGGCTGCCCGCACTTTTGCATGGGCCATGGAAAAATTCACCCGATTTTTTTCATCTGGTAAAAATCCGGAGCACGTCGTGCAACTGCACAAAAACATGCCGCGGACCGATGAAATCCGCGGCATGAACAACTGGCTGCCGTTGTCTGTCAGCCGACCGGGCAGGCCACGCCGGTGCCCTTCAGGCCGCAATAGCCACCGGGGTTCTTGGCGAGATACTGCTGATGATAATCCTCGGCATAATAGAAGACGTCCAGAGGAGCGAACTCGGTGGTGATCCTGACCTTCTTGCCGGCGGCGTCCAAGGCGCCCTGAAAGGCTTCCGCCGCCTGCCCTGCCTCGACAGCCTGCTCGTCGGTCGTCGTATAGACGGCCGATCGGTAGGTGGTGCCGATGTCGTTACCCTGGCGCATGCCCTGCGTCGGATCGTGCTCTTCGAAGAACACCTTCAGCAGATCGCGATAGGAGACCACCGAGGGATCGAAGACCACCTTGACGATCTCCGCATGGCCGGTGAGGCCCGTGGTGGTCTCGTTATAGGTCGGATTGGGCGTGATGCCGCCGGCATAGCCGACAGCCGTGACGTAGACGCCCGGGATGGTCCAGAACAGGCGTTCGGCGCCCCAGAAGCAGCCCATGCCGAGATAGGCGATCTCCAGTCCTTCCGGATAGGGACCCTTCAACGGTCGGCCGTTGACGAAATGCGTCTGCGCCGTCGGGAGCGGATCGCTGCGGCCCGGCAGCGCATTGTCCGGCGTCGGCATTGCCGTCTTCTTGTTGAACATGTCGATCACGAACATCATCGCCTCCTTGGGGTCGGAACTTGCACTGCCTGCCGGCGGCATGACGGTCCGTCACAATTGCTTCAAGAGCCGTCAGGCCGAGAAGCGACCCGCGAATCGTGGACGTCGGTAGCCGATCATCCAGAACAACAGGGCAATCACGAGGAACACGCCAAAGGCCGGCTGCGCCAGAACCGGCGCCACGGCCCAGCGCCATGCATCGGCACTGATATAGGAGGCGAAGGCCTCCTCTGCCAGTGTCAGGCTGACGACGTCGAGGTTCTGCCAGTGGTTTCCGAGTGAAGTCATGACCACGGCAGACGAGGACACGGACTCGATGGCGTCCAGCGTACCTGCCATGATTGCAGCCACCAAGGCGACGAGGCTCAGAAAATGAAAGACGGTCCTTACCAAGGCCTCTGCCTCCTTCCGCTTCAGGGATAGCGTGCGCTGCACCCCTTTGATCAGCGATAGCGCGGGCGCCTAAGAGGCGCAATCGTGCGATTGATCGGACACCGATGCATTTTCCCGTAAATTCCGGTTGATCCGCAGGAATTCATCGGTATATATCCCGCCCGACCGCTGCTTTGCCAATGTGCAGGCAGCCCTTCCTCTTCAAGGACAGGTGGCCGAGTGGTTGAAGGCGCACGCCTGGAACGCGTGTATACGTGAAAGCGTATCGAGGGTTCGAATCCCTCTCTGTCCGCCATCCCCACCATCATCAAGATTATGGATCGTTCTGTATCGCGACGACATCTTTCGGCGTCGGCTCGGCGATTTACTGCGGACTCCATCTCGAAAAACGGGCGCGCCCGCTACAAACCGGGGCCGGTCGTGGCTTTGCGAGTATGATGGCGCTTATTTTGCTGCATTGCACTTCCGGACCAAAAACATTTTTGCTACGCAGTACTTCGGCCTCAAGTATAGACCCCGAAAAGGCGATGGAAACATGAAAGTTGCGTTGATCACCGGCATTACGGGCCAGGACGGTTCCTATCTTGCGGAACTTCTGCTCGCCAAGGGATATGAGGTGCACGGTATCAAGCGCCGCACCTCGCTCTTCAATACCGACCGCATCGACCACCTGTACCAGGATCCGCACGAGAAGAACCGCAAGCTGGTGCTGCACTACGGCGACATGACCGATTCGTCGAGCCTCATCCGCATCATCCAGCAGGTCCAGCCGGACGAGATCTACAACCTGGCGGCCCAGTCGCACGTGGCGGTGTCGTTCGAGGAGCCGGAGTATACGGCAAACTCCGACGCTCTCGGCGCGCTGCGCATCCTGGAAGCCATCCGCATCCTCGGGCTGGAGAAGAAGTCGAAGTTCTACCAGGCCAGCACCTCGGAACTCTACGGTCTCGTTCAGGAGATCCCGCAGCGCGAGACGACGCCCTTCTATCCGCGCTCGCCCTATGCGGTGGCCAAGCTTTACGCCTACTGGATCACCGTCAACTACCGCGAAGCCTACGGCATGTATGCCTGCAACGGCATCCTCTTCAACCACGAGAGCCCGGTGCGCGGCGAGACCTTCGTGACGCGCAAGATCACCCGCGCGCTGGCGCGCATCAAGCTCGGCCTGCAGGACTGCCTCTACCTCGGCAACATGGATGCGCTCCGCGACTGGGGCCACGCCAAGGATTATGTCGAGATGCAGTGGCTGATGCTGCAGCAGGAGGTGGCGGACGACTTCGTCATCGCCACCGGCGTGCAGTACAGCGTGCGCGACTTCGTCAATGCAGGTGCTGCAGAAATCGACATGAAGATCGAGTGGAAGGGTTCGGGCGCCGACGAGAAGGGCTACGACGACAAGGGCCGCTGCATCGTCGCGGTCGATCCGCGCTACTTCCGCCCGACGGAAGTCGAGACGCTGCTGGGTGACCCGACGAAGGCCAGGGAAAAGCTCGGCTGGACCCCGAAGATCACCTTCCAGGAGCTTGTCTCGGAGATGATGCGCGAGGACCTGAAGGCGGCCGAGCGCGACGAACTGGTCAAGCGCCACGGTTTTTCCGCTTACGATTATCACGAGTAGGTCATGGACAGAGACGCAAAGATCTACGTTGCCGGGCACAGGGGCATGGTCGGCTCGGCCATCGTCCGCAAGCTTTCCAGCCTCGGCTACACCAACGTGGTGACACGGACGCATGCCGAGGTCGACCTCGTCAGCCAGCAGGCGGTGATGGATTTTCTGGGCCAGGAAAAGCCGGACTACATCTTCATGGCAGCCGCCAAGGTGGGCGGCATTCATGCCAACAATACGCTGAGAGCCGAATTCCTCTACCAGAACCTGATGATCGAGACGAATGTGGTACATGCCGCCTGGCAGGCGGGCGTCAACCGCATGCTGTTCCTCGGCTCCAGCTGCATCTATCCGCGCGACTGCCCGCAGCCGATCCGCGAGGACTATCTGCTGACGGGGCCGCTGGAGCAGACCAACGAGCCCTATGCGATCGCCAAGATCGCCGGCGTCAAGCTCTGCGAGAGCTACAACCGGCAGTACGGCACCCAGTATGTCTCGGCGATGCCGACCAATCTCTACGGCCCCAACGACAGCTACGACCTCGCCAACAGCCACGTCCTGCCGGCGCTGATCCGCAAGACGCATGAGGCGAAGCTGAGGGGTGACCGGGAGCTTGTGGTCTGGGGATCGGGCAAGCCGATGCGCGAGTTCCTCTACGTCGACGACATGGCCGAGGCCTGCGTCTTCCTGATGGAGAACGGCATCAGCGACGGCCTCTTCAACATCGGCACCGGCGAGGACGTGACGATCTGCGAGCTCGCCGAGACGGTGATGGACGTGGTCGGCTTCGACGGCACAATCGTCTACGACAGCGCCAAGCCGGACGGAACGCCGCGCAAGCTGCTCGATGTCGACAAGATGAAGACGCTCGGCTGGTCCGCCAGCACCGGTCTGCGCGATGGCATTGCCAGGGCCTATGCGGATTTCAAGGAGCGCTTCAGCGCCTGACGGCAACGCCGTTAGGCCCGCACAAGCCTCATCGCCCATTCCTTCCATGCCGGTTGGTCGGCTACGAAGGAGAACAATGATTGTGACCCACGACGTTGAACAGTCCGAATTGATCTCGGAACAGACGCTTGCCCTGTTCCTCGAGCAGAATGACGCGGATCCGTTGACGGACATCCTGGTCCAGTCGCTGGAGGAAACGCTCAGCATCCTGCGCGACGAGATCGCCTTCGAAACCGTACACTGACCCTTACGGCAGTCCGGACGACCGGATACCGGTAGTAGCCTCTGTGCTCTCCGCAGATGACATGCGTTCATCAAGGGTTACCGATCCTCCGGAACCAGGTGTCTCCTGACGCATTCTCATGCCCAGAAGGGCAAAGAAACGGAGACACCACAATGAAAAACGTCATTCTCGCTTCCTGCGCACTCGTCGCAGCTTCTTTCGCCACCGCAGCCGTCGCCCAAGAGGGAACCATGAGCGGCGCAGCCGGGGGCGCTGTGACCGGCGCCATCGTCGGCGGTCCGATCGGCGCAGCCGTCGGCGGCATTGCCGGTGCAGCGCTCGGCACGGCCATTGATCCGCCGCCGCCGGAAGTCGTCACCTATGTTCAGGCGCAGCCGGCTCCTGCCACGACTGTCGTTGTCGAACGCCAGATCGAGGTCGGCCAGCCAATTCCTGAGACGGTCGTGCTGACGCCCGTACCGGACCACAGCAACTATTCCTACGCGGTGGTAAACGAGCAGCGCGTGATCGTCGACCCGCAGACGGGCACCGTCGTCCAGATCATCCAGTAAGCCTAGATCGGCTCAGGATAGAACGACCGAAGGGCTCCGCTTTTGCGGGGCCCTTTTTCTGAGACCTTTAGACGTAAACCGCCTGATCGACGCGATCCTGCTCCCCGAAGAAGCGCAGGTAGCGCTCCACCTCAGCGGGTTCGCCCGTCGCCTTGCGTGGATTGTCCGACAGCTTCACCGCCGGACGACCGTTCGCCTCGCTCACCTTGCACACGAGCGAAATCGGCTTCAGGCTTTCGACGTGCTGGGGTGCGCAGCCGGCGAAGTCATTGGTCAGATTCGTGCCCCAGCCGAAGCCCATGCGCACGCGACCCTCGAAATGGCGATAGGTATCCACGATCGCATCGACATCCAGTCCGTCGGAAAAGATCAGCAACTTGTCCTTCGGATCCCGGCCCATCTTCCGCCACCAGTCGATGATCTTCTCACCGCCTTCGATCGGCGGCGCACTGTCGGGGCGGAAGCCGGTCCAATCCGCCACCCACTCCGGCGCATCGCGCAGGAAGGCGCTCGTGCCATAGGCATCCGGCAGGACGATCAGGAGATTGCCGCCGTAGAGCCGGTTCCAGTCCTTGAGAACCTGGTAGGGGGCAGCGCGCAGCTCGTCGTCGGAATTTGCCAGCGCCGCAACCACCATGGGCAGCTCGTGCGCATTGGTACCGACGGCCTCGAGATCGGAATCCATGGCGAGCAGGACGTTGCTGGTGCCGGTAAAGGCCGGGCCGATGCCCTCCTTCAGAGCCTCGACGCACCAGCGCTGCCACAGGAAGCTGTGGCGCCGGCGGGTGCCGAAATCGGAGATCCGCAGGCCCGGAAGCACGCGCAGCCGCTCGACCTTCTCCCACATCTTCGCCTTTGCGCGCGCATAGAGCACATCCAGCGTGAACGGCCCCATGTGCCGCATGGCGGCCCGCGAGCGCAGCTCGTTGATGATGGCAAGCGCCGGGATCTCCCACATGGTGGTTTCCATCCAGCGGCCATGGAACGTCAGCTCGTACTGCCCGTCGCGCTTCGACAGCTCGTATTCCGGCAGCTGATAGGTCGCGAGCCAGTTGAGGAACTCGGGCTCGAAAATCTGCTTGCGGCCATAGAAGGTGTTGCCGGCAAGCCAGATCAACTCCTTCTTGGAAAGGTGAAGGCTGCGCGCATGGTCCAGTTGCTCGCGCAGTTCGTGCTCGTCGATCTCGTCGGCGAGGCGAACTTTCGTGGTCCGGTTGATCAGCGAGAAGGTTGCATCGACATTCGGATAGAGCTTCCAGATCATCTGCAACATCAGCAGCTTGTAGAAATCCGTATCGATCAGGCTGCGGATGATCGGATCGAGCTTCCAGGTGTGATTGTAGACCCTGCTTGCGATATCGGTCTTGGTCATGCCTGCCCTGCCCCGGCCTATCGAGAGGCCAACTGTGTCTGGTCAGATCTGCCCGAAGGCGACGACCCACCGCCATCCGGAGGCAAGACTTATGGAAAAATACCCTGGAAGTCCACACGCCAAACGGCCGCGGCATGCCGCGGCCGAGGAGGATCACCTCGTGGGGATCAGTTGGCGGGCGCGGGTGCCGGTGCGGTGGCGGGATCGGCCGTCGGCTGGGCCTCCTGAGCGGCAGGCGTGGTATCGCCGGTCGGCGGCGTTGCGGTCTGCTCGGCTGGCGCATCCGTGGCTTCACCGAAGATCTCGACGGCGCCCCAGGCGATCATGGCCAGAACCAGGCCGGCAATCAGCACCTTCAGCACGGTGGAACCGCCACGGCCCTGCCTGGCTTCGGTGCCGCTCATCGGCTGTTCGGGAGGCGAGCCGACGGGACGTGGCTGTCCGGTTCCGGTACGGGGGGTATTTGGGTCATTCGGGGTGTTCATCATCGCTCCTTTCCGCGGCGGCATTCGGCCACGGTGTTGGATAGGCAACGATTGGCGCGCCGCGAGGTTCCGCTTTCCCTTAATACCCAGTTCCACGATCGACGAGATGCTCGAGCGGCTGGCCGGCCTCGATGCGATCGATCTGGCGCTCCGCATGGCGGAAGAGGGCTGCGGCATCCGACGCGGAGGCGGCATGCGGCGTAATGATGACATTGTCCATCGCCCACAAGGGACTGTCTGTAGCCAGCGGCTCGGTTTCGAAGACGTCGAGCGAGGCGCCGCCAAGGGTGCCCTCCTGCAGGGCCGCGAGCACATCGGCCTCCACCTGGCTGCCGCCGCGGCCGGCATTGATGAAGACGGGAGCGCCCAAACGCCCTCCCTTTCGAAGCTTCGAGAAAAGCGCCGCATTGAAGAGGCCCCGGGTTTCCGGCGTCAGCGGCAGCAAGCCGACCAGAATATCGGTGCGGGACAGAAAGGCGTCGATTCCGTCCGCGTCGAAAGTCTCGATGCCCGGCAGCTCTTTCTTGCGACGCGACCAGCCAACCACGTCAAAGCCCATCATCTTCAGCTTGATGGCGGAATCCTGACCGAGCACCCCAAGCCCCATGACGCCGACGGTCAGATCCTTTGCTTCCGGCTGCGGCAATTCCCGCCAGACCCGCTCGCGCTGCTGCTTCAGGTATCGTGGCGCCTGGCGCAGGTGGGAGAGGCATTGCAGCACGACCCATTCGCTCATGCGGGTCGTGAGGCTCTCATCGACGAAGCGCACGATCGGAAGATCCGGCAGGTCCGGCATGGCGAGGATGTGATCGACGCCGGCGCCGCCCGAAAACAGCACCTGCAGGTTCGGCGCGCGCCGAAACAGATCGGCGTCCGGCTTCCAGACGATCGCATAGCCGGCAGCGGACAGATCCTGATCCCGGTCGGATGCCCGCAGGACGTCGCGCCCCTGAAAGGCATTGCGGAGGGCCGCGTCGATCTCGCGACGCTCGAACTTCAGATCGATGACGACGGCGCGTTTGGCAGACATCCGGAACCCCTTGAGCTACTGATTGATGGCGGCCGTCTCCACCGCCTCGAGATTGAAGGCTGCGGCCATGAGCGCCTTCGTGTAGTCCTGCCGCGGCGCACGGAAGATCTGCTCTGCCGGCCCCTCCTCGACCACCTTTCCCGTGCGCATGACGATGACGTGGTTGGCAAGCGCCTTCACCACCTTCAGGTCATGGCTGATGAAGAGGTAGGCGAGATCATGCTTTTTCTGCAGGTCGCGCAGCAGATCGACCACCTGTGCCTGCACGGTCATGTCGAGAGCCGACGTGGGCTCATCGAGCATCACGAAACGCGGCTTCAGCACCATGGCCCGGGCAATGGCGATGCGCTGCCGCTGGCCGCCGGAGAACTCGTGCGGGTAACGCCAGCGCGTCTCCGGATCGAGGCCGACTTCGGTCAGGGCCCAGCAGACGCGCGCGTCTCGCGCATCGGCCGACAGCGCCTGCTCATGCACCTTGAGACCTTCGGCGATGATCTCTCCGACCGACATGCGCGGGCTCAGCGAGCCGAAGGGGTCCTGGAAGACGACCTGCAGGCGATCGCGCAGCGGGCGCATCTGCCGGAAGGTGTATTCGCCGATGTCGTTGCCGATGAAGGCGATCCGCCCCTGCGACGAGATCAGGCGGGCGAGCGCCAGTCCGAGCGTCGTCTTGCCGGAACCGGATTCGCCGACGACGCCAAGCGTCTCGCCGGCCCGCAGCGAGAGGCTGACGCCATCGACCGCCTTGACGTGATCCACCACCTTGCGCATCAGCCCGGCCTTGATCGGGAACCAGACGCGGATGTCCTTGCCTTCCATGACCACCGGCTTGGACAGATCGGCGGCGGGCGGCTCCCCGCGCGGTTCCGATGCCAGCAGGTGGCGGGTGTATTCGTGCTGCGGATTGACGAAGACGTCCTCGACGTTGCCGCTTTCGACGATCTTGCCCCCGGTCATGACGCAGACTCGGTCCGCAAACTTGCGGACGATGCCGAGGTCATGGGTGATGAACAGCATGGACATGCCATGCTCGCCCTTGAGACGACGCAGCAGATCGAGGATCTGCGCCTGAACGGTGACGTCCAGGGCGGTCGTCGGCTCGTCGGCAATCAGGAGCTTCGGCCGGTTGGCGAGCGCCATGGCGATCATCACGCGCTGGCGCTGACCGCCGGAGAGCTGGTGCGGATAGGCCTGAAGCCGCTTTTCCGGTTCGCGAATGCCGACCTGGTTCAGAAGTTCGAGAATGCGCGCCCGTGCCGCCTGCCCCGTCATGCCCTGGTGAAGGTCGAGGATCTCGCCGATCTGCTTCTCGATCGTGTGGAGCGGATTGAGCGAGGTCATCGGCTCCTGGAAGATCATCGTGATCTGGTTGCCGCGCACGCGTCGCAGCACCGGCTCCGGCGCCGTCAGGAGATCGTGCCCGCCGAACAGGATTTCTCCCGATGGATGGCTGGCCGATGGATAGGGCAGCAGCCTGAGGACGGAGTTTGCCGTCACCGACTTGCCGGAGCCGGATTCGCCCACAAGGGCCACCACTTCGCCCGGCATGATGTCGAAGGAGACGCCGTCGACGGCCAGCGAGGTATTGCCGCCCTGATGAAAGGCCACCGACAGATCGCGAACGGAAAGGAGCGGTTCTGTCATGGGTTCACCGGAAGGTCTTGCGGGGGTCGAAGGCATCGCGGATCGCCTCGCCGACGAAGATCAGCAGCGACAGCATGATCGACATGGTGAAGAAGGCCGACAGGCCAAGCCACGGCGCCTGCAGGTTGTTCTTGCCCTGGGCGATCATCTCGCCGAGCGAGGGCGAGCCGGGCGGCATGCCGAAGCCTAGGAAGTCGAGCGAGGTCAGCGTCGCGATCGATCCCGACAGGATGAAGGGCAGGAATGTCAGCGTCGCGACCATGGCATTGGGCAGCAGGTGCCGGAACATGATCGTCCAGTTGCCGACGCCGAGCGCCCGTGCGGCGTTGACGTATTCGAAGTTTCGCGCCCGCAGGAACTCCGCCCGCACGATGCCGACGAAGCCGACCCAGGAAAACAACAGCATGATCCCCAGGAGGACGAAGAAGCCCGGCGGCAGGATGGCGGCGATGATGAGCAGGATGTAGAGCACCGGCATCGACGACCAGATCTCGATGAAGCGCTGGAAGAGCAGATCCGTCCAGCCGCCGAAATAGCCCTGGATGGCGCCGGCCGTCACGCCGATGACGGCAGACGCTATGGTGAGCACCAGGCCGAATAGCACCGACACGCGGAACCCGTAGATGATGCGGGCCACGACGTCGCGCGCCTGGTCATCCGTGCCGAGCCAGTTGAGGTTTCCGAGAATGCAGGCGGGATCTTCATCGCCGAGCGCGTAGCCGGCGCAGCGCTGCTCCGGCTCCATCAGCCAGAACGGTGGGGTGGGGGCCGAATGGGGGATGTTGGAATTGACGGTGAGGTAGGAATAGCGGATCGGCGGCCAGACCATCCAGCCGTTCGCCTCGATCTCGTCGGCGATGAAGGACGAGCGGTAGTCGGTGGTGGCAAGGAAGCCGCCGAACTTCTCCTCCGGATAGTCCACGAGCACCGGAAACAGGATCTCCCCCTTGTAGGAGGCGACGATCGGGCGGTCGTTGGCGATGAGCTCGGCAAACATGCTGAGCACGAAGAGCACCATGAAGATCCAGAAGGACCAGTAGCCGCGCCCGTTGGCGCGAAAGTTCTGGAGCCGGCGGCGGTTGGTGGGCGACAGCCAGGCGCGCTTTGGCGGAGCGTCGGTCACCGTGGGCGGTGCTGCAAGTGCCTGAGCCTGCATCAGACGTCCCTCCGCTCGAAATCGATGCGCGGGTCGATCCAGGTGTAGATGAGGTCGGAGATGAGGCTGACGACAAGGCCCATCAGCGAGAAGATGTAGAGCGTGCCGAAGACGATCGGATAGTCGCGGTTCACGATCGCCAGGTAGCCGAGACGTCCCAGCCCATCGAGCGAGAAGATGTTCTCGATCAGCAGCGACCCCGTGAAGAAGGCGGAGATGAAGGCGCCGGGGAAGCCCGCGATCACGATCAGCATGGCATTGCGGAAGACGTGGCCATAGAGCACCCGCCGCTCCGGCAGACCCTTGGCGCGGGCGGTGACCACATACTGCTTCCGGATCTCGTCAAGGAATGAGTTCTTGGTCAGGAGAGTGGTGGTGGCGAAGGCGGAGAGCGACAGGGCGATCAGCGGCAGGGTCAGGTGCCAGAAATAGTCGAGGATCTTTTCCCACCAGGACAGCTGCGCGAAATTATCCGACACCAGTCCCCTGAGCGGAAACCAGTCGAAGAAGGAGCCGCCGGCGAAGACGACGATCAGCAGGATGCCGAACAGGAAGCTCGGAACCGCATAGCCGACGATGACGATGCCGGAGGTCCAGACGTCGAAGGCCGAGCCGTCCTTTACCGCCTTGCGGATGCCGAGCGGGATGGAAATGACGTAGGAAATGATCAGGATCCAGAAGCCGAGCGAGATGGAGACCGGCAGCTTGTCGATGATCAGGTCGATCACCGAGGCATTGCGAAAGAAGCTCTCGCCGAAGTCGAAGCGGATATAATCCCACATCATGTCGAGGAACCGGGTGAGCGGCGGCTTGTCGAAGCCGAACTGCTGCTCGAGCTTGGCGATGAAATCGGGATCCAGTCCCTGGGCGCCGCGATAGCGGGAGTTGTCCTCGAAGCCGCCGCCCTGCGCGCCCAGGAGATCGCCACCGCCGGAGAGGCGGTCGGACGCACTGTCGCCCTGACCCGTCAACTGCGCGATTACCTGTTCGACCGGCCCCCCCGGCGCGAACTGGATCACCAGGAAGGAGATGCCCATGATGCCGACCATGGTCGGAATCATCAGCAGCAGGCGTCTGAGGATATAGGCCCCCATCAGCAGCTACATTCGGGCGGTGCGGAAGCAGACAAGCGCGGCATGGTCAACGTCAACCGGTGTGGTCCTTCCTTCGCGGCATGGCCGCGTTTCAAGTGATTCGCGTCTCTAGTGATGCCATACCACCCGCAGCGAGGCTAGTTCGCCGCGGTCGTGGACCACCAGATCGCCGGGAAGCCGAGCGAATATTCCGGCAGCGTCTCTGGATGGGCGATGGTGTCCCAGTAGGCGATGCGCGATGTCTTCGCCGTATAGGTGGGCACGACGATGTGGTGGGCGAGAAGCACGCGGTCGAGTGCCTTGACGGCGGCAATCTGCGCGTCGCGATCCTTGGCGAAGATGACCTTGCGGACCAGAGCATCGACACCCGGGTCGCTGATGCCGCTGTAGTTCTGCGATCCGTCGCGCTTGGCCGCTTCCGAGCCCCAGTATTCCGCCTGCTCATTGCCGGGATTGCTGGACTGGCCCCAGGCATTGTACATCACGTCGAAATCGCGCGAGCGCCAACGATTGGTGAACTGCGATTGCTCGACGCTGCGGACGGTCGCCTCGACGCCGATCATCTTCAGATTGCGCGCGAAGGCGAGCGCGACAGGCTCGATGGTCGGACCGCCCAGCATGATTTCGAAGGTCAGCGGTTCACCGGTCTTGGTGTTGACCATGCGATTGCCCTGCAATTGGTAGCCGGCCTCCCGCAGCAGGCTGACCGCCGTGCGCAGGTTCTCGCGCAGCTTCTGCGGGTCGCCGTTCACCGGGTTCCGATAGGGCTCGGTAAACACCTTCGGCGGGACCAGGTCCTTCACCTCGTTGAGGATTTCCAGTTCCGCCCCCTCCGGCAGACCCGATGACGCCATGTCGGTGCGGAAGAAGAAGCTGTCGACCCGGTCATAGGTGTCGTAGAAGATCGTGCGGCGCAGTTCCTCGAAATCGAAGGCGTAGTTCAGCGCTTCCCGGACACGGGGATCGGAAAACTTCTCCCGCCGCGTGTTGAACACGAAGCCGACCATGACGCCGACCTTGCGCAGTTCGTTCTCGTGCTCCTCGAGCTTGATGCGTCCGTCGTTCACGGCTGGAAAATCGTAGGAGGTCGCCCAGCGCCGGGCCGTATTTTCCCACCAGTAGTCCTCGTTGCCGGAACGGAAGGATTCAAACATCACGTCGCGGTCGGCATAGTAGCGATAGGTGATGGTGCCGAAGTTGTTCTGGCCGACGTTGACGTTGATGTCCTTGCCCCAATAGTCGTCGCGCCGTTCATAGGTGATCGCCGAGCCGGGGGTTACCGAGGCGACCTTGTAGGGGCCGGAGCCAAGCGGCGGCTCAAGCGCCGTGCGACCGATGTCGCGGACTTCGCCGTTCATGCCCGTGCCCTCCCACCAATGCTTGGGCACGATCGTCAGCTGCCCGACGATCTGCGGCAGCTCGCGGTTGTTCGGCTCGTCGAAGGTGAAGGTCACCTCGCGGTCGCCAGTCTTGTCCGCCTTCGTCACATGCCGGTAGTAGAACTCCATCTGCGGGACGTTCTTCTTGGCGTTCTCGAAGCTGAAGATCACGTCCTCCGGCGTTACCGGCTCGCCATCGGCCCATTTCGCCTCGGGCCGAAGCCGGAAGGTGACGGAGGAATAGTCGTCGGGGTGGCTCAAAGACTCCGCGAGAAGGCCGTACATCGAGGAAAGCTCGTCACTGGCAGACACCATCAGAGGCTCAAATACCTGCTCCAGACCGGAAGCTGGTTCGCCGCGGGCGAGCAACGGATTGAGCGTGTCGAAATTGCCCTCTACCGCAAGCCTGAGGGGACCACCCTTGGGCGCCTGGGGATTGACGTAGTCGTAATGCGGAAATCCCTCCGGGTATTTGAGATCGCCGACCGTTGCGATCCCGTGCTGCCATTGGTGTTCCGGTTCCTGCGCCAGACCTCGCCCAGGCAGCGCTGGCCAGGCGAGAGCTAAAGACAACGTCAATGCGGCAAGGCGGCGAGCCAACATGCAGATACCCCTGTTTCTCTTTTCGTTGCCGCAAAGCATAGGGCAAAGTCAGGCGAAATACAGGCTTGCGCGCTCACAAGCGTTTTATCGGACAGGGATCGGTCGGCGCCGCCATCTCCGTTTCACCAAAGTTCTCTTTCACGGTAAGCTTGAGGAAGTGATTTGCAGGGCGGCGGCGAGAGCATGCGCAGGACATCCAGACATTTGATACGGCTTCTGGCGACAGGGCTTTGCCTGGCGCAACTCGCGGGCCAGGGCCTGGCCGAGACGCGACCGGCAAAGGAGCTGTTTGGCGGCGCGAAGCTGCCGTCGCAGGGTCAGGCCGCCCCTTTCGGCTCCTATGCGAAGGGATGCATGGGAGGCGCCGTCGCGCTTCCGACAGACGGCCCCACCTGGCAGGCGATGCGGCTTTCGCGCAACCGGCGTTGGGGTAATCCGGAGATGATCTCCCTGCTCGAGCGCTTCTCCAGGGATGCAGCTTCTCTCGGATGGGGAACCGGCATCCTGGTCGGCGACATCTCGCAGCCGCGCGGCGGGCCAATGCTGTTCGGTCACGCCTCCCACCAGATCGGCCTCGATGCCGACGTGTGGTTCACGCCAAAGCCGGCAGAGCCGCTGTCGCCGCAGCAGCGCGAGGACATGCCGTTCACCTCCATGCTGGACAAGAGCAAGTTCCTGACGGTCGATACCCGGCGCTGGTCCGACACCCATGCCCGGGTGGTGATGCAGGCGGCAAGCTATCCCCAGGTGGAGCGGGTCTTCGTCAATCCGGCGATCAAGAAGAAGCTCTGCGAAACCTGGCGCGGCGACCGTTCCAACCTTGGAAAGGTACGACCGATCTATGGTCATGACGAGCACTTCCATATCCGCATCGGCTGTACGGAGGGTGCGACCGGCTGCAAGCCGCAGGCCGCCGTCGGCCAGGGCGACGGCTGCGACAAGTCGCTGGCGTGGTGGTTCACCGATGAGCCTTGGGCGAAGCCGAAGACGGATCCGAACGCCAAGCCGGTCAAGCCGCGCCAGGTGATGCTTTCCGACCTGCCGCGAGCCTGTGCCGCCGTGCTGGCCGCTCCTGCGAATGTCGCTGGCCAGGAAATGGTCGCCGCCTATTCCGCCGCCGGTGCCGTGCCTGTTCCTGCCCAGAACATCGAGGCGATCATCGCCAACGCGCAGTCCTTGCCGGAAATCGGGCCCTTGCCGCGACCGCGGCCGTTTGACTAAGGAAACGGCTGCCCACTTTCCAACCGGAAGATGCCGCTGTAGAACCCATCAAACCGATTTAATCCGAGCGTGGGACCTGCCCTTGACCCTCCCCTGCATCGCGCTGATCGCGCACGACCAGAAGAAGGACGACATGGCGGCGTTCGCGCAGCAGCACCAGCAGGCGCTGTCGCGGTTCCGTCTGGTGGCGACCGGCACGACCGGTGGCCGCATCCAGGACGCCTGCTCCGGACTGCAGGTGACCCGCCTCAAGAGCGGCCCGCTCGGCGGCGACCAGCAGATCGGGGCGATGATCGCAACGGGTGAGGTCGACATGCTGATCTTCTTCGTCGATCCGCTGACGTCGATGCCGCACGACGTCGACGTCAAGGCACTGACGCGGCTGGCCACCGTCTACGACATCCCGATGGCGCTCAACCGCGCCACCGCCGAACGACTGATCGACTTCCAATAAAAACGACGACCGGGGACCGATGCATCACGCCACTGAAAACGAGAGCCTGCCCTTCCCGATCCTGATCGGCGACATCGGCGGGACCAATGCCCGGTTCTCGATCCTCGTCGACGACACGTCGGAACCGATCCAGTTTCCGAACGTCCGAACCGCGGATTTCGAAACGATCGACGAGGCCATCCAGCGGGAGGTCTTGGACAAAAGCGCCGTGCGCCCACGCTCGGCCATTCTTGCTGTGGCGGGTCCCATCGAGGGAGACGAAATCGACCTGACCAACTGCGACTGGATCGTCAAGCCGCGGGCCCTGATCATGGAGCTCGGCTTCGACGACGTCCTCGTCCTCAATGATTTCGAGGCCCAGGCACTGGCGGTTGCCTGCCTGACCGCAGACGACCGCGAAGTCGTCGGCACGGCCGGCGAGCCCGCCACCGCCTCGCGGGTGGTGCTCGGGCCCGGTACCGGTCTTGGCGTGGCAGGCCTCGTGCATGCCCGCGACACCTGGTTTCCGGTGCCGGGCGAAGGGGGCCATGTCGACATCGGGCCTCGGACGCGGCGCGATCTCGAGATCTTCCCGCATCTCGAAGCGATCGAGGGACGGATTTCGGCCGAGCAGCTTCTCTGCGGTCGCGGCCTCGTCAACATCTATACGGCGATCTGTGCGGCAGACGGCGTGGATCCGAGCCTCACCCTTCCTTCCGAGGTGACCGCCGGCTGGCAGTCCGGAGGCAATGCCCAGGCTGCCGAAACGATCTCGCTGTTTGCAACCTATCTCGGCCGGCTGGCGGGCGATCTGGCGCTGGTGTTCATGGCCAAGGGCGGCGTCTATCTGGCCGGTGGCATCTCGCAGAAGATCATCCCGGCGCTGAAACAGCCCGAATTCCGCGCCGCCTTCGAGGACAAGGCGCCGCATACGGAGCTGATGCGGCTGATCCCGACCTTCGTGGTCACGCACCCGCTTGCGGCACTTGCCGGACTTGCCAGTTACGCCCGCACGCCCGGCGCCTACGGCATCTCAACCCAGGGACGCCGCTGGCAGCGCTGATCGCTTCCTTCGGCGGCGAGGCGTCTGTGCACTAGTCAAGCAGTACATCCCTCGGTATAGAGCCCGCAAAACACGGCGGCCCGCCTTCAGCGCTGCCGAGATACGGGATCATCCTTATTGGGCTCTGCGAAAGACAAGAAGCGACATCTGGATTCGGGCACTGTGACGAGTGTGCTGAAGCGCGTGATTGCGGAAAACGGTCGCGAGCACGTGAAGGCCTATGCCTTCGCGATCTTCTGCCTCGTCGTCGTGGCCGCAACGACCGCCTTCACCGCCTGGATCATGGAAGCCGTCGTCAACGAGGCCTTCGCCAATCAGCGCGCGGACATCGTCTGGCTGATCTGCGGCGCCATCTTCCTTGCCTTCGTGCTGCGCGGCCTTGCCACCTACGGTCAGTCCGTGACGCTGTCGAAGATCGGCAACAACATCGTGGCGGTCTACCAGCGCCGCCTCTACACGCACCTGATGTCCCTGTCGGTCGGTTTCTTCAGCGAAAGCCGGTCCGCCCATCTTGCGGCCCAGATCAGCCAGAACGTCAACGGTATCCGGGACGTTCTGAACCTCACGGTCACCTCCACTGCCCGCGATTTCCTGACGCTGATCGCGCTGATCGGGGTGATGGTCAGCAAGGATGCGGTGCTGTCGCTGATCGTCTTCGTCGTGGCGCCGCCGCTCATCTTCGCGCTGCGCTACGTATCCCGCCGGCTGCGCAGCGCCACACGTGAATCCATCGAGCTCAACAGCCATGTGCTGGGCGCCATGCAGGAAACGATCCAGGGCATTGCCATCGTCAAGGCCTTCACGATGGAAGACCAGCTCGGGCGCAAGGTCGAGGACCTGATCTCCCAGGCCGAAAACCGCGCCAACCGGATTGCGCGGCTGACCGAGCGCACGGCGCCGCTGACGGAAACCTTCGCCGGGTTCGCCATCTCCAGCGTGCTGGCCTATGCCGCCTTCCGGTCGATCTACGACGGCGTGCCGCCAGGCGCCTTCTTCGCCTTCGTCACCGCGCTTCTGCTGGCCTACGACCCGGCCCGCCGTCTCGCCAGGCTGCAGGTGCAGATGGAGCGCGCCGTCGTCAATGCGCGGATGATCTACGCGCTTCTCGACCAGGCGCCGCTCCAGCGCGACAAGCCCGGCGCCAAGGATCTGGTGGTTACCGAGGCGCGGATCGAGCTGCGCGGCGTCTCCTTCTCCTACGCCAGCGGCGACGCCATCCTGCGAAGTGTCGATCTCGTGGCGGAGGGCGGCAAGACGACGGCACTGGTGGGACCGTCGGGCGCTGGAAAATCGACGATCATCAGCCTCATTCCCCGCTTCTACGACCCGTCGGAAGGCAGCATCCTGATCGATGGCCAGGATATTACCGACGTCACGAAGTCGTCGCTGCGGCGTCACCTCGCCTATGTCTCGCAGCAGCCCTACCTCTTCGAAGGGACAATCCGCGACAACATCCGCTACGGGCGACCGGAGGCGACGGATGCCGAGGTGGAAGAGGCAGCCAGGCTCGCCCATGCCCATGATTTCATCCTGGCGCAGCCCTTCGGCTACGACACGCCGGTCGGCGAGAACGGCGTGACGCTCTCCGGCGGCCAGCGCCAGCGTCTTTCGATCGCCCGGGCGCTGGTGCGTCAGGCGCCGATCCTCCTCCTCGACGAGGCGACGTCCGCGCTCGACAATGAATCGGAAGCCGCCGTTCAGAAGGCGCTGGAATCGGCCATGAGCGGACGCACCGTGCTGGTGATCGCGCATCGGCTGTCAACGGTGGTTAATGCAGACAAGATCATCGTCATGCATGAGGGTCGCGTGGTCGAGGAAGGCACGCACGAGACGCTTGCACAGCATCAGGACGGTCTTTACGCTCGCCTCAACAACCTGCAGGCGCCCGACACAGGCGCGTGACCATGAAAGCAATGCCGGCATGAACGACAATCCGATGAAACTCGTGGTGGTGGGTGCCGGCGGCCGGATGGGCCAGACCCTGATCCGGGTGATCCAGGAAACGGACGGCGCCATGCTGCATGCGGCGATCGAACGCGAGGGCTCACCCTTCATCGGCAAGGACGCCGGGGAATTGGCGGGCGCGGGAACGATCGGCGTGCCGGTCACCGCCGACCCGCTTCAGGCTTTCGTCGATGCCGAGGGCGTCCTCGACTTCACGAGCCCGGCAGCTACGGTCGAATTTGCAGGCCTCGCGGCGCAGGCGCGCATCGTGCACGTCATCGGCACCACCGGCTGCTCGCCCTCCGACGACCAGAAGATCGAGGCGGCGTCACGGCATGCCTGCATCATCAAGTCCGGCAATATGAGCCTCGGCGTCAACCTGCTCGGCGTGCTCGTGGAACAGGCCGCCCGGGCGCTTCCGGCAGAGAACTGGGATATCGAGGTTCTCGAGATGCACCACAAGCACAAGGTGGATGCGCCTTCAGGGACCGCGCTTCTGCTCGGCGACGCTGCCGCCAGGGGGCGAGGTATCGAGCTTCAAGCGAATGCCGTGAAGGTTCGCGACGGCCATACGGGCGCCCGTCCCGCCGGTACCATCGGCTTTGCCACCCTGCGCGGCGGCTCCGTCGTCGGCGATCATTCCGTCATCCTGGCCGGCGAAGGCGAACTTGTGACCCTCTCCCACAGTGCGCGCGACCGCTCCATCTTTGCCCGCGGCGCCGTCGCGGCTGCTCTTTGGGGCCGCGGCCAGAAGCCCGGCCTTTACGACATGCTCGACGTGCTCGGGCTTTCCCACTGATCATCCGGAGGATTTGACTTCATGAGCGGCACCCTCGTCCTTGTTCGCCACGGCCAGAGCGAATGGAACCTCAAGAACCTCTTTACCGGCTGGCGCGATCCGGACCTCACCGCGCTCGGCATCCAGGAAGCCGAGACCGGCGGCCAGGCGCTCGCCGATGCAGGGCTGAAGTTCGACATCGCCTTTACCTCGGTGCTCAAGCGCGCCCAGGACACCCTGCGCATCGTTCTCGACAAGGTCGGTCAACCGGATCTCGAAACGATCCGCGACGTGGCCCTGAACGAACGTGACTACGGCGATCTCTCCGGCCTGAACAAGGACGATGCCCGCGAGAAATGGGGCGAAGAGCAGGTGCATATCTGGCGCCGCTCGTATGACGTTCCGCCGCCCGGCGGCGAGAGCCTGCGCGACACCGGCGCGCGCGTCTGGCCCTATTACATGACCGAGATCCTGCCGCGCGTGCTGCGGGGCGAAACGGTTCTGGTCGCCGCCCATGGGAATTCCCTGCGCGCCCTCGTCATGGTGCTCGACCGGATGAGCAAGGAGGAGATCCTGAAGCTCAACCTCGCAACCGGCGTGCCTATGGTCTACAAGCTGAATGCCGACTCCACCGTGGCCTCCAAGCAGGTTCTCGGAGACATGTCCGGCGCCCACTGAGACTTTCGACGGCGTCGCAATCGGCGCCGCCCTCAGTTCTCGATGGTGAACTGCACCCGGTCGGCCGGAAAGCGGCTCACCGCATACTGGACGGGGATTCCATCAGGGTCCGCGTTCAGGGAGTGCGTGACGAGGACGATCGCGCCGGCGGACAGGCCGAGGTCCTCCATCTCGGCGCCGTCGGCATGGCTGGCGGTGATTTCCGTCGAGACCCGCACATAGTCTGAGAGGCCGAGCACCCTGAAGGCAGCCGTGATCGAGCCGCTGGCCCGATAGGCCTCTTCGATGCCGGCAAAGCGTTCTGCCGGAAACCAGGCGGTGGCCCGCGACACCGCCCGGCCGTCGGCCTTGCGCAGCGTCTCGAGCCGGATGACCGCCGCACCGGCTCCAAGCTGCAGGCGGCGCGCCAGATCGTCCGAGGCCGGCTCCTCGGCCGAGGCCAGCAGAAGCCCCTCCGTTTCCCGTGCCTGGGCACCGATTCCCTCGTTGAAGCGCGTCCGGCGCGAGATCGGGAAGTTCAGGCGCTCCTTGCGCTCGATCATCGTGCCGATGCCCTGCACCGCCTTGACGATCCCCTCCTGCGCGAGAGCCGCAAGCGCGCTTCTCACCGTATGCCGGTTGACGCCGAACTGCGCCGCCAGAATGATTTCCGGCGGCACGCGGCCGGTCGCGTCATATTCGCCACTGGCGATCGAGGCACGGATGCGGTCGGCGATCTGGCGCCACAATGCCACTCCGCTTTGCCGTTGAACGCTCGCCTGCCCGACCATGTCACACTCTTGTTATGTCCTCGCTGTAACTGTACAGTCAGATTGTATGGTTGTCTATAACAATAGACATTTGAAAGAGGCCGATGACTGTATCCGCTCCTGACACTTCCTCTCCAGACACCGAGGCCCGCAAGCGTGCAGCCGGCCTGCTCGCGCGCGCCAGTCGCGAAGAGCTGACGGGCGCCTGGGACGCCCTCGCAACAAAACCCGATTACACCCCCGTGCGCGGTCCCGAGACCGGACTGGTGATGGTGCGGGGACGCATCGGCGGCGGCGGCGGTCCCTTCAATCTCGGCGAAGCCACCGTGACGCGCGCAACGGTGCTGCTTGCCTCCGGCATCGCCGGACATGCCCATGCACTGGGAACCGACAAGCCCAAGGTCCGGCTCGCGGCGGTCTTCGACGCGCTCTGGCAGGACGGCGAGACCCGCAGCTTCGTGGAAAGCGCGATTCTGGCGCCTGTCGAGGCGCGGATTGCCGAGGAGGATCGGCAGCAGGCCGAGGAGACGGCGGCAACGCGCGTCGACTTCTTCACCATGGTGCGGGGAGACGATTGATGAGCATGAATGCGCAGGCCCTTACCGGCGGTTTCTCCGATCCGGTTTTCGATTCCCAGGCGGTCTTCCGCCTTCTGATGGACGGCATGTCGCGCCCGGGCACGATCCAGACCGTCGGCATCGACGTGGAGCAGCCCCTGCCCCTCGGACGGGCCGCGGGCGCCGTGGCCCTGGCGCTTTGCGATGCCGATACGCCGGTCTGGCTGCAATCGGCAATGGCGAACTCCGGCGCTCCGCAATGGATCGCCTTCCACACCGGAGCGCCGGTCGTACAGGAAAAGAGCGACGCCCGATTTGCCTTCATGCAGTCGCCGGCCGGCATCTGCTCCTTTGGCCTTTTCGCGCTCGGCACGCAGGAATATCCGGACCGCTCGACGACGCTCGTCATCGAAGTGGCGTCGCTTGTGGACGGGCAGCCGCTGACGCTGTCCGGTCCCGGCATCCGGGACAAGGTCACGGTGAAGGTCACCGGCCTGCCGGAGGTCTTCCTCAGCATCTGGAACGACAACAGGGCGCTCTTCCCGCGGGGCGCCGACGTCATCCTCACCGCCGGCGATGCCCTGCTTTGCCTGCCCCGCACCACCAGGATTGCCGGAGGAGAAACCGCATGTATGTAGCCGTCAAGGGAGGCGAGGCCGCCATCAATGCAGCCCACCGGCTGCTGGCCGACCGGCGTCGGGGCGAAAGGTCGCTGCCATCCGTCACCATCGAGCAGATCGTCGAGCAGCTTGCGCTTGCCGTTGACCGTGTCATGGCAGAGGCATCTCTCTACGACCGGGCACTGGCGGCGCTGGCCGTGCGGCAATCGCGCGGCGACATGATCGAGGCAATCTTCCTGCTCCGGGCCTACCGGACGACCCTGCCGCGGTTTGGAAGCTCCGAGCCGATCGATACGGCGAAGATGCACATCGCGCGGCGGATCTCCGCAACCTACAAGGATCTGCCCGGTGGCCAGGTTCTGGGGCCGACCTTCGACTATACCCACCGCCTGCTCGATCCCTCTCTGCTGACGGACGAGGAGGTCGACCTGCCATCGCGCAAGGAGCCGCTGCCCGGCGCCTCCACCCGCGTGTCCGACATTCTTGCCACCGAAGGCCTGATCGAGGGGGACGGGGAACTGCCGGACGACCAGCCGCCGGGCGACCTCACGCGCGAGCCCATGGAATTCCCGATGGGGCGCGATCTGCGGCTGCAGGCGCTGGCGCGTGGTGACGAGGGCTTCCTGCTCGCGCTCGGCTATTCGACCCAGCGGGGCTTTGGACGCAATCATCCCTTCGTCGGTGAAATCCGCATCGGTGAGGTGGAGGTCGAACTGGATGTATCCGAACTTGGCTTTGCCGTTTCGCTCGGCCGCGTCCAGGTCACGGAATGCCAGATGGTCAACCAGTTCAAGGGGTCAGCAAAGGCGCCGCCGCAGTTCACCCGGGGCTACGGCCTGGTGTTCGGGCAAAGCGAGCGCAAGGCGATGAGCATGGCGCTGGTGGACCGGGCATTGCGGGCGGAGGAGCTGGGAGAAGATATCACTGCGCCGGCGCAGGACGAGGAATTCGTCATCTCGCATGCCGACAATGTTCAGGCGACCGGCTTCGTCGAGCACCTCAAGCTGCCGCATTACGTGGACTTCCAGGCCGAGCTGGCCCTTGTCAGAAAGATGCGCGCCGACATCGAGGCGGCGCAGAAGGTCAAGGCAGGCCCGCTCCGCGACGCCGCGGAATAGACCGTTACTCCGCGACTATTTGCGGTCGGTTTCACCGTACCAATACGCACAGCAGAGACCGCTCGCTGCGAAGACCGAGAAGAACATCGTGATCAGAAGGCCAGTATCCATGACTATCAGCTCCTTTTGCTTGGGGGAAACACATCATGTCTCCTGAGGTTCCCTCCGAGAGCGGCCTGGCGACCTATAATTTCGCCTATCTCGACGAACAGACGAAGCGGATGATCCGCCGCGCGATCCTGAAGGCGATCGCCATTCCGGGCTATCAGGTGCCTTTCGCCTCGCGGGAAATGCCGATGCCCTACGGCTGGGGCACAGGCGGCGTGCAGGTAACGGCGTCCATCATCGGTCCTCAGGATGTCCTCAAGGTCATCGACCAGGGTGCCGACGACACCACCAACGCCGTCTCCATCCGTGCCTTCTTCCAGAAGGTCGCAAACGTCGCCGTCACGACACACACGAAGGATGCGACAATCATCCAGACGCGCCACCGCATTCCCGAGCAGCCGCTCGCGGAAGGCCAGGTGCTCGTCTACCAAGTGCCGATCCCCGAGCCGCTGCGCTTTCTAGAGCCCCGCGAGACGGAGACGCGCAAGATGCATGCGCTTGAGGAATATGGCCTCATGCACGTGAAGCTCTACGAGGACATCGCCCATAACGGCCGGATCTCGAAGACCTACGCCTACCCCGTAAAGGTCGCCGGGCGCTACGTGATGGATCCGTCGCCGACGCCGAAGTTCGATAATCCGAAGATGCACATGTCCGACGCGCTGCAGCTCTTCGGCGCCGGACGCGAAAAGCGCATCTATGCCATCCCCCCGCACACCGAAGTGGTGAGCCTCGACTTTGAGGACCACCCCTTCGAGATCCAGAGCTTCGACAAGCCGTGCGCGCTCTGCGGCGCGGAGAACGTCTATCTCGACGAGGTCATCCTCGACGACCAGGGCGGCCGCATGTTCGTCTGCTCCGACACCGACCACTGCGAGGACCGGCGCGACCACGGCCATGCAGGCGCAATGCTGGGACGCCAGGAGGCTGCAGAATGAGCGATACACCGCTTCTGAAGGTGAAGTCCGTCTCGAAATTCTACGGCCAGCGGATCGGCTGCAAGGAGGTCTCCTTCGACCTCTGGCCCGGCGAGGTCCTGGCCATCGTCGGCGAATCCGGTTCCGGCAAGACAACGCTGCTGAACTGCATTTCCACGCGGCTGCTGCCGACGACGGGCAGCGTCGAATACACCATGCGCGACGGCAGCATCCGCGATCTCTATCACATGGGTGAGGCCGAGCGTCGCTTCCTGATGCGCACCGACTGGGGTTTCGTTCACCAGAACCCGGCAGACGGCCTGCGGATGACGGTGTCGGCCGGCGCCAATGTCGGCGAACGGCTGATGGCGGTTGGCAACCGCCACTACGGCAACATCCGCGCCACTGCCACCGACTGGCTCGGCCGGGTCGAGATCGATGCCGACCGCATCGACGATGCCCCACGCGCCTTTTCCGGCGGCATGCGCCAGCGTCTGCAGATCGCCCGCAACCTGGTGACCGGGCCCCGCCTCGTGTTCATGGACGAGCCGACCGGCGGCCTCGACGTTTCCGTCCAGGCGCGGCTGCTCGACCTGGTGCGCGGCCTCGTCAACGATCTCGGCCTCTCGGCGATCATCGTCACCCACGACCTGGCCGTCGCCCGGCTGCTGTCGCACCGCATGATGGTGATGAAGGACGGCCATGTGATCGAGCAGGGCCTCACCGACCGGGTTCTCGACGACCCGCGCGAGCCCTACACGCAGTTGCTCGTCTCCTCCATCCTGCAGGTTTAGGACATCCCATGGCCACCCCCCTCGTCGTTTCGGAAGTGTTCAAGAGCTTCACCATGCATCTGCGCGACGGCATCAAGCTGCCGGTCGTCAATGACGTCAACTTCTCGGTCGCCAGCGGCGAATGCGTCGTGCTCGGCGGACCTTCGGGCATCGGCAAGAGCTCGATCCTGAAGATGCTCTACGGCAATTATGCCGTGGACGCCGGGCAGATCCTCGTGGCGCACCGCGACCGGATCGTCGATCTTGCCCGCGCCGATCCGCGCACCGTGCTCGACGTCCGTCGCCAGACCATGGGCTATGTCAGCCAGTTCCTGCGCACCGTGCCGCGGGTCTCGGCGCTCGACGTTGTGGCCGAGCCGCTTCTGTCGCGCGGCGTCAGTGCCGGCGACGCACGGGAGAAGGCCGCAGCGCTTCTCTCCGAGCTCAATCTTCCGGAAGAGCTCTGGGGCCTGCCGCCCGCCACGTTCTCGGGGGGTGAGCAGCAGCGCGTCAACATCGCCCGCGGCTTCATCACGGATCACAGCGTGCTGCTTCTCGACGAGCCGACCGCCTCGCTCGATGCGCGCAACCGCGCCGTCGTGGTCGAGATGATTGCAGACAAGAAGCGGAAGGGCGTCGCTCTGCTCGGCATCTTCCATGACGAGGAAGTGCGCGAGGCGGTTTCCGACCGGGTTCTCGACGTGCTGCAGTTTTCGCCGCGAAAGGCCGCCGCATGAGCGTGAAGGTCGGTATCGAGCCGAGCATCCATCCCAGCGCCAGCGTCAACAGCTCGAAGCTCGGTCGCTATACTGAGGTCGCCGAACGCTGCCGCATCGATGAAGCGGAGATCGGTGATTACTCCTACATCATGCAGGATGGCTCGGTCTGGTGCGCGACGATCGGCAAGTTCGTCAACATCGCCGCCGCCGTTCGCATCAATGCCACCAACCACCCCACCTGGCGCGCCACGCTTCACCACTTCACCTACCGCGCCGCCAACTACTGGGATGACGCGGAGAACGAAGAGGAGTTCTTCGAGTGGCGGCGCGAGAACCGGGTGACGATCGGCAATGACGTCTGGATCGGCCACGGTGCGACTCTCCTGCCGGGCGTCACCGTCGGCAACGGTGCGGTGATCGGCGCGGGTGCCGTCGTCTCCAAGGATGTCGAGCCCTATACGATCGTCGGCGGCGTCCCCGCAAAGCTCATTCGCGAGCGTTTTTCGAAGGACGTCGGCGAGCGGATGGACAAGCTTGCCTGGTGGACCTGGGACCACCTGAAACTGCGCGCAGCACTCGATGATTTCCGCGCCCTGACGGCCGAGGACTTCCTTTCAAGGCACGGCGGCTAAGGGAACTTCCTAAGGGTCGCCAATTGTAACATTGGCGACACAAAACCGACATTCAGCCTTCATCTGCGGCCGTTAATGCCAATCTCAATTCAGGCAACAAGAAGGCGCCGAGCATGAAGTTCGAACTCAGGAACGTCACCCGCCGCTTCGGCGAACGAACGGCCGTAAACGACGTGAACCTCGAGATCCCGCAGGGGCAGATGGTCGGCATCATCGGCCGCTCCGGCGCCGGCAAGTCGACACTTCTTCGGATGATCAACCGCCTGACCGATCCCTCGTCCGGCTCGATCCATTTCGGTGATCTCGAGGTGTCTCGCCTGCGCGGCAACGCGCTGCGCGGCTGGCAGCGCGATTGCGCCATGATCTTCCAGCAGTTCAACCTCGTGCCGCGGCTCGACGTGCTCACCAACGTCCTGCTCGGTCGCCTCAACCACCGGTCCACGGTGATGAGCCTCCTCAGCGTGTTCACCCGTGAAGAGCGCATCATGGCGATCGCCGCCCTGGAGCGGCTTGGCATCGAGCAGACGGCACTGCAGCGCGCCGGTACGCTTTCAGGCGGCCAGCAGCAGCGCGTCGCCATCGCCCGTGCCCTGATGCAGGCCCCGAAGATGGTTCTGGCCGATGAGCCTATCGCTTCGCTGGACCCGCTGAACGCCAAGATCGTGATGGACGCACTGCGCGACATCAACGAGCGCGAAGGCATTACCGTGATCACCAATCTTCACACGCTCGATACGGCGCGCGGCTACTGCGAGCGCATCATCGGCATGGCTGATGGACATGTCGTCTTCGACGGAACGCCATCAGAGCTGACGGCCGAAGCCGTTCAAGCGATCTACGGCTCAGACCGCGATGGCGCAGGGATCGACGAGTCGATGACCTCCACCAGCATCAATATTCCCGCGTCGGCCGAAAGGCCCGCCAGGTCATCGGCCGGTGTCAACGCCCTGGCTGCAGCCAGCGTCTGACCCGAGCTTCATCGCAAGCCAGCGTCAAAGGCAATTCTTGCAACAGCAGTCCGGGCTGTCCGGACAAACAGGAGACGATCTCATGCTGAAGAAAACTATGCTCGCCACGGTGGCCCTGGTTGCTCTTGCCGGCAACGTCATGGCGCAAGACCTCAAGGAATTCCGCATCGGCATCCTCGGCGGCGAAAACGAAGCCGACCGCCTGCGCAACTTCCAGTGCATGACCGAAAAGCTCCCCGCCGTTCTCGGCGTCGAAAAGGTATCGCTCTTCCCGGCAGCCGACTATGACGGCGTCGTTCAGGGCCTGCTCGGCGGCACGCTCGACTACGCCGAACTCGGCGCGTCGGCCTATGCCAAGGTCTACCTGGAAGATGCCAACGCCGTTCAGCCGATCCTGACCACGGTCCAGACCGACGGTTCGATGGGCTACCACTCGATCATGGTTGCCCGCAAGGACAGCGGCATGACCAAGGTCGAAGACATCAAGGGCAAGAAGCTCGGCTACGCGGACCCGGATTCCACCTCCGGCTACCTCATCCCCGTCGTCACCCTGCCCGAGGCTCTCGGTGGTGCAACGGTCGAGGAATTCGTTGCTGAAACCGGCTTCGGCGGCGGCCACGAGAACCTGGTTCTGGAAGTCGTCAAGGGCACCTTCGATGCCGGCACCACCTGGGGCTCTGGCGTTGGCGAATTCAAGGACGGCTACTCGTCCGGCAACCTTCGCAAGATGGTGGACAAGGGCATCCTGAACATGGACGACCTCGTCGAGCTCTGGAAGTCGCCGCTGATCCCGAACGGCCCGGTCGTCGTGCGCAGCTCGATGAGCGAAGACATGAAGACCAAGTTCAAGGAATTCATGGTCGGCCTGCCGAAGAGCGATCCGGCCTGCTTCTCGGCCGTCCAGGGCGGTGACTTCACGGGCTTCGCCGAAGTCGACGTCGACTTCTACAAGCCGATCATCGACGCCCGCAAGGCAACCATCGGCGGCTGATCTGCCCCCTCGTCGCAAGGCCGCCGACCGTACCCTCGTTCGGCGGCCTTTTCTTGAGCCGCATTATCCCGGGATACCGCCATGCCGACCTCTGTCATTACCCCGACGCTCAGCGAGAGCGGAAAGCTGATCGAGCGCCACTGGCAACAGCTGGCGGGACAGCGGCGGCTCTACACGGCACTCTCCGCCCTCCTGCTGCTGCTCGTGGTGTCCGGGTCCCTGTGGTTCGCCAACGAGACCAATTCCGGCAAGTTCTTCGACCGGCTCCCCTACTTCTTCGACTTCGTGGGGCAGCTCATTCCGCGCGACGGCATGGAAGTCTGGCGCGCCCTGTTCGACCTGCCCTCCCCCTATGACGACGGCAGCCTGAAATACAATTATCCTGAGGGGCGGCTCTATTTCACGGAGAGCCTGTACCTCCCGGAATACTTCCATCAGATGCTGGTGACCCTGAACATCGCGATCGCCGCCACCGGGATCGGCCTGATCTTCGGCTTCATGCTGTCGTTCCTGGCCGCCAAGAACATGACCCCCAACCCCTGGATCCGCGGAACGGCGCGACGCGTGATGGAACTGCTTCGCGCCTTTCCGGAGGTTGTCATCGCCGGCTTCTTCCTGGCCATCCTGTCGCTCGGGCCTCTGCCGGCCGTCATCGCGGTCGCCATCCACACCATCGGGGCGCTCGGCAAGATGTTCTTCGAAGTCATCGAGAACGCCGACATGAAGCCCGACGAAGGCCTCAAGGCCGTCGGCGCCAACTGGGTGGAGCGGTCGTGGTTCGGCATGGTGCCGCAGGTCATGCCGAACTTCATGAGCTATTTCCTGTTGCGTCTCGAGATCAACGTGCGCGCTTCGACCATCATCGGCGCAGTCGGCGGCGGCGGCATCGGCGAACTCCTGCGCCTCTCGATCGGTCAGGGACATGAGGCAAAGACGCTGGCCATCATTCTTCTGCTGCTTCTGACCATCATCGCCGTGGATCAATTCTCCGCATGGCTGCGCCGCAAGCTTGTCGGCGACCAGGCTTTCCAGGCAATCTGAAAGAGGCTCCGCCATGACCACTCTCAACGTAGCCGAAATGGATGCGCTCGCAGCCCGCCACCCGGCCCTCCTCCACCGCTCGCCCTGGCAGCGCTTCCGCATTCCGATCATCGCGGTAACCGTCGTCCTCTACTTCATCTTTGCCTGGTGGTTCTTTGCCGTGGGCAAGGTCCTGGGCACCGCCAACTGGGGACTGGCCGGCAACTATCTGGCCGACTGGATCTCCTACGAAATTCGTCCGGACATCGAGATTGCGGCAGACGGATCGATCCAGATCAACTACCCGCGCTTCGATCCCATCGGCCCGAACCCCAATCCGGACTGGCTCGAGGCAAAGCGCGAAACGGTCACGCGCACGATCGAGATTCCCGGGGCCTCATCTTCCGCCCCGGCTCCATCCTCTTCGTCGAGCTTCAGCTTCATGGCGCCGGCACCTGCGCAGCAGCAGACGGCGGCCACTGCCCCGACGACGGAGACCCGTGTCGAAGAGGTCGTGACGGAAGCCTTTGTCGATCTCGGCCCGTCGCGGACCATCGACATCCAGCCCGAGCGGGTGATGATGACGCGTGGAGACGAGACGCTGGTGCTCTTGCTGGACCACGCCGCCGATGAAGTCCTGGCCGAGGGTCCACTTCCCGACTGGGCAGAGCAACGGTCGCCTGGCGCACGGGTGATCGCCTATTTCGGCTTCTCCGGCTGGGCCGACGTCAGCGCCGACCGGGTGCGGGTTCGCAAGCGCTTCCTCGGCTGGGAGAACTTCTTCTTCGACACGAATTCCGCCTTCTTCGGCAGATCCGCAAGCGAGGTCGCCGGTCTCGTCTTCAGCGGCGAGCGCCTCGACCCGTCGCAAAGCAATCTGTCGCTTGCCTGGAACGACATCCTCTACAATCCGTCCTGGCAGCATCTCGACGTCTGGACGAAGCTGCTGCAGACCATCGTGATGGCCTTCATCGGCACGCTGTTTGCCATGATCGTCGCCTTCCCGCTGTCGTTCATCGCGGCCCGCAACATCCTGCGCAACCGACCGGTGAACCAGATAGCCAAGCGCTTCTTCGACTTCCTGCGGTCCGTCGACATGCTGATCTGGGCCCTGTTCTTCACCCGCGCGTTCGGGCCGGGGCCGCTCGCAGGTATTTCCGCGATCTTCTTCACCGACACAGGCACCCTCGGAAAGCTCTACGCCGAGGCGCTGGAGAACATCGACGACAAGCAGCGGGAGGGCGTGCGCTCCGTCGGCGCGCCGCCCGCCACGGTCCAGCGGTTCGGCGTGCTGCCGCAGGTCATGCCCATCTTCGCTTCCCAGGCGCTCTATTTCTGGGAGTCCAACACCCGCTCGGCCACCATCATCGGGGCGGTCGGCGCCGGCGGTATCGGCCTGAAACTGTGGGAAGCGATGCGCACCAATTCCGACTGGGAAAATGTCGCCTACATGGTACTGCTCATTCTTCTCGTGGTATTCCTGTTCGACGGCATTTCCAATGCGCTCCGCTCGAGACTGATGGGAACACGATCCCATTAGTCTCGGCTTCCCCATCATCATTCTGTCATGGAAATCTACTAGCGCAGGCCCTGTCTTGGCGCTCCTTCTCCGATAGGCTCCAAACAGCTTCCTGATTCTGGATACCATCTTGCGCTACGCCATCTATTACACCCCGGCCCCCGACAGCCCTTTGGCCAGCGATGCCGGGCGCTGGCTCGGCCGCGACGCGTTTTCCGGCGAAAGGCTCGGCGCGCCAGGCGGCCTTGCTATGCCTTCCGAGCAGTGGCGGAGCCTAGTCGCCGAGCCGCAGCGCTATGGCTTCCATGCGACCCTGAAGGCTCCGTTCGAACTCCGTCACGGGCAGACGGAGGCCGCACTGGTTGACGCATTCGATGCTTTTGCCGCATCGGTTGCGCCGTTCGACCTCCCGGAGGTCGTCGTCGGGCAACTCGGACCGTTCTTTGCGCTGGTTCCCGCCGTGGTCCATGCTCCACTGCAGGCGTTCGCCGCCTCCGTCGTTGAAACATTCGAGCCGTTCCGTGCCCCCCTGTCAGACGCCGACGTGGCACGCCGGCGGCCGGAGCGGCTGACGGAGACCCAGCGAGAAAACCTGACGGCATGGGGCTATCCCTATGTCATGGATGAATTCCGCTTCCACATGACGCTGACCGGACCCGTCGAGGACGACCTGGCGCCGACCATCCTTTCGGAACTCAAGCGCCGTTTTTCCCGCCAGGACGGTCAGCCGCTCGCCATCGACGGACTGGCGCTCTTCATCGAGGCCCGCCGAGGCGAGCCCTTCACCATTCACAGCTGGCGACCGCTCGGCCTGCCGGCGCACAGCAGAAAGATCCTCCCATGACCGCCGAGACCGTTCTCTCGAACGCCCGCATCGTCCTTGACGACCAGATCCTTTCCGGCTCTCTCCTGATCCGCGACGGCAAGATCGCCGATATCTCCGAAGGGACCGCACGATCCGGCGAGGATGTCGAAGGCGACTATATCATCCCGGGTCTGATCGAACTGCATACCGACCACCTGGAACAGCACTACTCTCCGCGTCCGGGCGTTCGCTGGAACACCACGGCGGCCATCCAGGCCCATGACGCGCAGGTCGCCACGTCCGGCATCACGACCGTCTTCGATTGCCTGCGGATGGGCGCCGACGAGGACGGTGGTTTTGAAATGGGCGAGATGCGCGGCCTTGCGGATGCGATCCATGCCGCCCAGAAGGAAGGCCGCCTGCGCGCCGAGCACCTCTTCCACCTGCGCTGCGAAGTCTCTTCCGACAACGTGCTGGAGCATTTCGAGGACTTCAAGGAGGATCCCTATGTCCGCCTCGTCTCGCTGATGGATCATGCGCCCGGTCAGCGGCAGTTCCAGTCGATGGACCAGTACATCCTCTACTACAAGGAAAAGCGCGGTCTCAGCGACGAGGCCTTCGCCCATTTCGTCGCGCGGCGGCAGGCGGCGTCCGCACAATATTCGGCGCTTCATCGCGACGAACTGGCGCGCCTCTGCGCCGAGCGCGGCATCACGGTGGCCAGCCACGACGACGCCACCCTCGGCCACGTCGACGAAGCGATCGGCCACGGCGTGCGGCTTGCGGAATTCCCGACCAGCTTCGAGGCTGCCGAGGCGTCTCACAAGGCGGGCATGAGCGTCCTGATGGGGGCACCCAACATCGTGCGCGGCAAGTCCCATTCCGGCAATATCGCAGCCCGGGAACTGGCCGAGCGCGGCGTGCTCGACGTTCTGTCCTCGGATTATGTGCCGCTCAGCCTGCTGCACGCACCCTTCGTGCTCTCCGACGATGTGGAGAGCATCTCCCTGCCGAAGGCGATCGCCATGGTCACCTCCACGCCGGCACGCACTGTCGGGCTCAACGACCGCGGCCGGATCGCAACGGGTCTTCGGGCCGATCTCGTTCGGGTGCAGCGCGACACTGGCGTGCCGGTCGCGCGTGCGACCTGGCGCGAAGGGCGCCGGGTGGCGTGATGGATTACGCAGCCGCAGCCGAGCAAGCCGCAGGCGGACGCCTGGTCGTCGTCGTTGGCCCCAGCGGCGCCGGCAAGGATACGCTGATGGCCTTTGCGGCCGCGCGGCTGCGGGACCGGGCGGATGTGGTTTTCGTACGCCGCGTGATCACCCGCGACGGCAATGCGGGCGGCGAGGATCATGATGCCGTCTCCGAGGAAGAGTTCCTGCGGCGGGCGCAGTCGGGGCGCTTTGCCGTCTCCTGGCATGCGCATGGCCTAAGCTACGGCATTCCGGCGGAAACGCTGCAGCAGATCGCAGAAGGTCGTGTCGTCGTCGCCAACGGATCACGTTCGGCACTGCCGCACTTCAAGTCTGCCTTCCCATCGATGACGGTCGTCAATGTTACCGCCCGGCCGGAGGTGCTCGCCGCACGGCTGGAGGCCCGCGGTCGCGAAAGCCGCGAGGAGATCCTGCGCCGGCTGCAGCGAAGCACGCCGACGCGCCTCGACGACTACGACGTCGTCACGATCGACAACAGCGGTTCGATCGAAGACGCCGGCGAGGCCATGGTCGATGCGCTTGCCCACTGCCTGCCGGTATCTCGCCCGCGATAAGCACCCCTCAGTGTGCTTCGTCCCAGTTGGACGCGGCGCGGGCATCGACCTTCAGCGGCACCCGCATTGCGATCGCCGGCATGGCGGCCTCTTCCATCGTCGCCACGATCACCGGCAGCGTCGCCTCGATCTCGCCGTCCTCGACCTCGAAGATCAGTTCGTCATGCACCTGCAGCAGCATGCGGGCCGCGAGCTTCTCCGCCTGCAGCGTCGGCTCCATCCGGATCATGGCGCGGCGGATGATGTCGGCGGCCGAGCCCTGAATGGGCGCGTTGATGGCGGCGCGCTCGTTGAAGGCGCGGACCTGCGGATTGGACGAGCGGATCTCGGGATAGTAGGCCCGCCGGCCGAAGATCGTTTCGACATAGCCATGGTCGCGGGCAAAGGCCTTGGTGCTGTCCATGTAGTCGCGGATCCCGGGAAAACGCTCGAAGTACCGCTTGATGTATTCGCCCGCTTCGGAGCGGTCGATCGACAGCTGGTTGGCGAGCCCGAAGGCGGAAATGCCGTAGATGATGCCGAAGTTGATCGCCTTGGCGCGCCGGCGGATCTCGCTCGGCATGCCTTCGACGGGGACGCCGAACATTTCGGATGCCGTCATCGCATGGATGTCGATGCCATCTGCAAAGGCCTGGCGCAGCTGCGGGATATCGGCGACATGGGCAAGCACCCGCAGTTCGATCTGGCTATAGTCGGCCGAAACGAGCTTGTGGCCGGTTGACGAAATGAACGCGGTGCGGATCTTGCGGCCTTCGGTGGTGCGGATCGGGATGTTTTGCAGGTTCGGATCGACCGAGGATAGACGTCCCGTGGTGGTCGAGGCGAGCGAATAGGACGTGTGCACCCGCTTCGTCTGCGGGTGGATATAGCCCGGCAGCGCGTCGGTATAGGTGGATTTCAGCTTCGTCAGCTGCCGCCAGTCGACGATCTTGCGCGGCAGATCATGACCCATGGCCGCCAGATCCTCCAGCACCTGCGCCGAGGTCGACCATTGCCCGGTCTTCGTCTTGGCACCGCCGGGCAGTCCCATCTTGCCGAACAGGATGTCGCCGAGCTGCTTCGGCGAGCCGATGGTGAAGCGCTCGCCGGCCGTCTCGTAGATCGCGTCCTCGATGGCCGCGGCTTTCTGGGCCAGTTCCCCCGACAGCCGCGACAGGATCTGGCGGTCGACGGTGATGCCGCGCTCCTCCATCCGCGCCAGCGTCGCGACCAGCGGGCGTTCCAGCCGCTCGTAGACCCGCGTCAGCTGGTCTGCCGTCAGCCGCGGCTTCAGCACCATCGCCAGGCGAAGGGTGAGGTCGGCCTTCTCCGCCGCATAGACGGACGCGCGCTCGATCTCGACCATGTCGAAGCTGAGGCCAGCCCTGCCCGAGCCCGCAACCTCCTTGAAGGTGGCCGGCATGTGGCCGAGCCAGCGGTCCGACAGTGCGTCGAGGCTATGGGCGCCCTTGCCGGCCTCCAGCACATAGGACATCAGCATCACGTCGTCGTAGCTGGCGATCTCGATGCCGTGGCGCTTCAGCAGCAGATAGGCATATTTGAGATTGTGACCGACCTTCAGGACCGCTGCATCCTCCAGCAGAGGCTTCACCCGCTCGAACACCTCGCCGCTTGTCAGCTGATGTTCAGCGCGGCCGTTGCCGAGCAGGTCGTCGCTGCCGCTGCGGTGGCCGAAGGGGATGTAGGCGGCGCGGATGTCACGGCCTGAGGGTGTATGGGTGTTGTCGGCCAATGCCAGCGAGAAGCCGGCAAGCTCCGCCTGCATCGGATCGATTGATGTGCCCTCGGCCTCGAAGGCGATCACACCGGTCTCGCGCGCCGCCCGCATCCAGTCGTCGAGTTCCTCGACGTCGCGGATGGTGACGTAGCAGCTTCTGTCGATCTTTGCCGATGTGAAGGCCTCGGCTCGTGCCTTGGCGAGATCGCCCGGTGTTGCGGCAGCGTAGATATCGGCAGCCGCCTTCGTGCCCGTACCCACCCTTGCCGGAGCCTTTGCCTCTGAGGTGTCGGTGCCGGCATCAAGGTCGGGACCCCGGGCCGCAGCACCCCATTGCACCTCGACGTGGGCGGGCTCGATGGCGCTGGCATCACAATCGCAGGCGTCTGCAACGCGCCGCGTTAGGCTGCCGAACTCCATCGCCTTCAGGAAGGCGATCAGCTTCGGCCCGTCCTGGATTTCCAGCACCAGGCTGTCCAGTGGCATGTCGAGCGGCGTGTCGAGCCGAAGCTCGACCAGCCGGCGCGACAGGCGCGCGAGATCCGCATTGGCGATGATGCTTTCGCGCCGCTTCACCTGCTTGATCTCGCCGGCGCGGGCCAGGAGCGTTTCCAGATCGCCAAACTCTTCCAGCAGCTGGGCGGCTGTCTTCGGGCCGATCCCCGGAATGCCCGGAACGTTGTCGACCGAATCGCCGACCAGGGCCTGCAGGTCGATCATCTTCTCCGGCGGCACGCCCCATTTCTCGATCACTTCGGGAATGCCGATCTGCTTGTCCTTCATGCTGTCGTACATGTGGACGTTGGGCGTCACGAGCTGCATCAGGTCCTTGTCGGAGGAGATGATGGTGACGTCGGCACCGGTCGCCTCGGCCTGGCGCGCATAGGTGGCGATGATGTCGTCGGCCTCGAAACCTTCGGTCTCGATGCACGGCAGGTTGAAGGCGCGCGTCGCCTGGCGGATCAGGCCGAACTGGGGAATGAGATCCTCCGGCGGCTCCGAGCGGTTCGCCTTGTAGGCGTCGTAGAGATCCTTGCGGAAGGTTTTGGAGGAATAGTCGAAGATCACCGCGAAATGCGTCGGCGTCACCCCGACGGAGGTATCGCGCGCGTCCGTCAACAGCTTCCAGAGCATGTTGCAGAAACCGGACACGGCGCCGATCGGCAGCCCGTCCGACTTGCGGGTGAGCGGTGGCAGGGCGTGGAAGGCGCGGAAGATGAAACCGGAGCCGTCGACGAGGAAGAGGTGATCACCTTTTTTCATGGGCTATGGAATAGCTTGCAGCACTTCGCCAGTCCACGAAAACTTGATGGAAAACCGCGGCGCCAATGCCTGCCGCAGGCTCACCGGAACGTTACTGATTTGTAATTTGCGATTCCCTTGAAAAGCCCCGTTCGGCTGCGCATTTCCTGTGTACCGGCGAATGATCACGCCGCAGTCTGGCAGTCGGCTCATCCCCCGCCGCTCCAGACCGGACGAAGGCCTCATCCCCCTCAGGGCCTTTGTCCAGACATCGAACCGCTGCGGCCGATCCCCCTCCCGGCCGTGGCGGTTTTGCTTTTCTGCTGATCTGCTGCGCAGGCTTGGCGAAAGCATGGAGCGCTATATATCGCCTGCATTCGTCAGGAAAGCTCCTCCCATGGTATTCAACCGCTCCCACTGCGCGACCTATCTCTCCGGCCAACTGGCCAAGGGCTTTTCACGCTCCCTGCAGAGCCGGGCCGCAGACCTCGGCTTTTCTCCGGGCCAGTTTCCGGTGCTGCTGGAGCTTTGGCAGGAAGACGGCCTGACCCAGAAGCAACTTCTCGATCGGCTGGAGGTCGAGCAGGCAACGCTTGCCAACACATTGGTGCGCATGGAACGCGGCGGACTGATCACGCGTGAGCCACACCCCCGCGATCGTCGCGCCCAGATCATTCGACTGACGGAGCTCGGGCGCGAGCTCGAGCGGCAGGCCGTCGAGGCTGCGGCAGAAGCGGATGCCGTCCTATTCGAGGGGTTCCGGCAATTCGAGCGCGAGCTGATGATGGAATACATGCGCATGGCCATCGACAACGCGCGCAAGCTCTAAAGTCTTTCGCCAACTCGGCTCTCGAAACACAACGACCTTTGCACTAAGGTCGCCCCTGTTCTTGCAGACAGGATTTCCAGATGACCGAGCTTTCCCCCGTCCTCGACCGTGCCGACCAGAACCTCGAGAAAAGCCTCGAGCGGCTATTCGAGCTGGTGCGCATCAAATCAATCTCCACCGATCCGGCCTACAAGGCCGATTGCCGACAGGCCGCCGAGTGGCTGGTCTCGACCCTCACCGAAATCGGCTTCGACGCCTCCGTACGCGATACGACCGGCCACCCGATGGTGGTGGCGCATCATGCAGGCGCCACGCCGGATGCTCCGCATGTCCTCTTCTACGGCCATTACGACGTGCAGCCGGTCGACCCCGTGGAGCTTTGGGAAAACGATCCCTTCGCTCCGGCAATCAAGGACCTGGGCGCGGGACGGAAGGTGATCACCGGCCGCGGCACGGCTGACGACAAGGGCCAGCTGATGACCTTCGTCGAGGCCTGCCGAGCCTACAAGGACGTCCACGGCAGCCTGCCGGTGCGCGTCACGATCCTCTTCGAGGGCGAGGAGGAATCCGGCTCGCCCTCGCTGAAGCCGTTCCTGGAGGCAAATGCCGCGGAGCTGACCGCAAGCTGCGCGCTGGTCTGCGATACCGGCATGTGGGACGGCGAGACGCCGGCGATCGCCGCAGCGCTGCGCGGCCTGGTCGGCGAGGAGATCACCATTACTGCCGCTGATCGCGACCTGCATTCCGGCCTCTTCGGCGGCGCGGCGGCCAATCCGATCCACATCCTGACGGAAATTCTGGCCGGTCTGCGAGACGAGACCGGCCGGATCACCCTCGACGGCTTCTATGACGGCGTCGAGGAGACCCCTGCCAACATCAAGGCGAGCTGGGAGACGCTCGGTCGTGACGCGGAAAGCTTCCTTGGCGAGGTCGGACTGTCGGTTCCTTCGGGCGAGAAGGGTCGCTCTGTTCTGGAACTCACCTGGGCGAGGCCGACCTGCGAGGTGAACGGCATCTGGGGCGGCTATACCGGCGAGGGCTTCAAGACGGTGATCGCCGCCAAGGCTTCCGCGAAGATCTCCTTCCGGCTGGTCGGCGAGCAGGATCCGGCGAAGGTGCGCGACGCATTCCGTGCCTACGTCCGCTCGCGCATCCCGGCAGACTGCACCGTGGACTTCCACGAGCACGGCGGCTCGCCCGCCATCCAGCTGTCCTATGATTCACCGGTGCTGACAAAGGCGAAGAATGCCCTGTCGGACGAATGGGAAAAGCCTGCCGTGGTCGTCGGCATGGGCGGCTCGATCCCGATCGTCGGCGATTTCCAGAAGATGCTCGGGATGGATTCCCTGCTGGTCGGCTTTGGTCTCGTCGATGACCGTATTCATTCGCCTAACGAGAAATACGACCTGAAGTCCTTCCACAAGGGCATCCGGTCCTGGGCACGGATCATGGCAGCACTCTGAGATAGATCTTAAAGGGGCCGGGGAAGCCCGGCCCCAGAATACAAAAAGGCCGGGCAAGCCCGACCTTTTCTACTCTCAATTCTGATTGTGCCAGTACATCCGTGGTCACCCAGGAATCGAGACAGGCATTTCCGGCGCGTCCGCTTCAGGCAATGTGCCCATTGCGGCCCTGGCGATCATCATCGCTCCAACTGGTTAACATTTCGTAAAAGACGAATATGGCAACCGTTTCATCGATGGCGCGGTTTCCCGCATTTGCTCACTGCGCCGGAAACGCTGATGATCAGCAAATGGTACGGCGGTCGTTGTTTTGCAATAGCTAACATAAAAAAAGGCCGGACAAGCCGGCCTTTCCGATCACGTCTGCGGCAGACTTATGCAGCCTGCAGGTTGTCTGCAGCGACCTTGCCGGAGCGGCGGTCTGTCACGAGTTCGTAGGACAGCTTCTGGCCGTCGTTGAGCGAGCTCATACCAGCGCGTTCAACAGCGGAGATGTGAACGAAAATGTCTGCTGAGCCATCATCCGGCTGGATGAAGCCATAGCCCTTGGTTGCGTTGAACCACTTTACGGTACCGGTAGCCATGTCGATGTCTTTCTCTTGCAAATAGCGGCGATGTTCCAGCGAACCGGAACGGGGTGGTCTCGTATTTGAAGGAAGGGTGTCGAGAGCACCGGAGGTGCTTAGAGCAGTCTTGTCTACAAATAGCGATGCGTGGGAGATAGAAGCGAGGTGCCGCTCTGTCAAGGTTTGCGGCTTATGCTAAATCTCGCCCTTACGCCGAAAACAGAAAACCCGGCGCGGGAGGAGGTGCGCCGGGTTTCCGAAACTGACCAGCAACCGGGAGGAGGAGGTGTTGCTAGTCCCATCGAAGAACACTGGGAGGAGGAGTGCGTCCTTCGATGTTTTGATCATACAGTGAGCATGCCTGAAAAACAGCCTCAATTTTGCACCGCAGCAATGCGATCTGCGCATGGCTCGACGCCAACATCCAAAAAGCATCAAAGCGTCCACCTGATGAGGCGATCCCGCACAACGAAATGGGCGGACGTCGATGACATCGACATCCGCCCATTTATTGAGATGACTTGGTAGCGCTAGGAGTAGCGACGGTACCAGGCAGTGCGGTTTTCAACCGACTGAGCGCCGACCAGATATCCGATCGCAAATCCGATCGTGCCGATCAGTGTGAAGAGCGTCGTCGCCGTGGCAGGATGTTCGCGGATCGCACCAGCGACTGTCGTAGCCTCATCCTGAACATAGGCGGCGGCGTTTCCGGCGCGCTCGCTCAGGCGCGCACTCAACGAAGCGATCTCGGCACGCAGCGACGCGATCTCCTGCCCCATCTTGTCACTGTCGAGCTGATCCAAGTTGCCCATCGGCTTCACATTTCCTGTTGATTCGGCCATTGAAGCCTCCATTGTGTTCCAGTTGATCCATTAACGGGTCAAGCAGCGATAGGTTCCGCCTCGGGAACCTTCTCATTGCAGCCAGGAACAAGTGTCAGACGCCACGGCTTTCAGCCAGGATGTGAGCAAGCGATTCCAGCTTTTCCTTCTCACTCAATCCCTTTTGCATCGAATGAACGAGAATGAGAGCCAAGGCCTCGCCGTCCGGGCTGGATTTGCTGATGTTATGCTCAACACATGCTTGATCAAACACCTGCTGCAGCATGTTCAGTTGATCCGGATTGACCGGATTGCGAACCAGTTGTGTCGGCACACCAACCTCCCCATGCTGTTGCAGCCCGATAGGCCTTTTGATCCCAGTCCCGGGATCGAATTGATCGCGCGAAACTTGGCTTTATAAAGGCGGTCTTGTGTAGAACTTACGCATGATGCGCCGGAATGTAAAATTAAGCACCGAAAGTGGTATCTCGAATCTCCGGAGCCTGGGCAATCGCCATGAACGACTGAAACGACAACAGACGGCTCGCCGCCTGTTGTCGCATTCAAAAATTCATTACGCCGCGCCGGCGGGATCTCCGATCGGCATCAGGGCAGGATCGAGCTTGGGGTCCTGCGGGTTCTTGGTATCGCCGGGGTCCTGGACAGGCGTGAGGGGCGGCTTCCCCTGCGTCCGGTCGGGAATGCCTGGCGTCGAAATCGGCCCGCGAGGAGTTTCCGGCGCCGGATTCTGGATAGGATCTCTGTTCGGCATTGTTCTTCTCCCTTATTGCGTATCAAACGGAACGGAAACGGCCAGGCATTGTTCCGAAACCCCTCCCGTTTGCCTTCGATCCGCCGAAGGTGGAAACCGGATGCGGTGATTGGAACGGTTTTTCAGCGCCGGAGATGAAACAACGGCGGCCCCGAGCGGTTAACTCCATCGTCAATCAAGGGAGAAGACCTATGAAAAAAGTTCTCGCAATCAGCTTTATGACCATGTCGCTTGCTGCCTGCACGGCAACCGAACGCGGTGCCGGCGTCGGCGCTGCAACCGGGGCAGTGGTCGGTGGCGCCGTATCCGGCGACGTCCGTGGAGCCGCGGTTGGCGCAGCGGTGGGCGGTGCAGGCGGTGCGTTGATCGGCAGCGTACAGGACCAGCCAGGACGCTGCTACTACCGCGACCGCTACGGGAACCGCTATGTGGACGAATGCCGTCGATAGCCTATCGCATCGGGCCGACCAGTTTGGTCGGCCCGGCTAGTTCCCTTAACACCCCGTTAAATCGCCGCATTTAGAGTCCAGCCAAAGCTTGGGCGAATATCTGATCACCGGCCTCGGTCGGCTTTAGGAACATGGGGCTACCGACGCGGCATGGCAGCCAAGGGCAAATCGCGACACAGGATCGAACCGTCTTTCGAAGACGATGAAGACCGTTTCGAGGACGATCTGCGGCTGGGGTCTGATGATCGGGTCGTCGGCGGCCGCCCCAAGCGCAAGTCCGGCCCGGCGAAGAAGCCTGCCGCCTCCAGTTCCCGCCGAAAAAGCAAGACGCGCCGCCAGTCGCGCGGCCTTTTTGCGCCGGTGCGCTCGCTTCTCTACTGGTGCCTGGTGCTCGGCATCTGGGCCGGCATCGGCATCGGCGGCCTTGTTCTCTACTACGGCGCGCAGATGCCCGCCGCCAGCGCCTGGGCAATCCCGGATCGGCCACCCAACATCAAGATCGTCTCCACCAACGGTTCGGTGATCGCCAACCGCGGCGCTACCGGCGGCGAGGCTCTGTCGCTGGAAGAGATGTCTCCCTACATCCCGCAGGCGGTGATGGCGATCGAGGACCGGCGCTTCTACTCCCATTTCGGCGTCGACCCCTTCGGCCTCGCGCGCGCCTTCATCAACAACCTGACGGGCCAGCCCATTCAGGGCGGTTCGACGATCACCCAGCAGCTGGCGAAGAACCTGTTCCTGTCGCCGGAACGCACCTTCGAGCGCAAGATCCAGGAAGTCCTCCTCGCCTTCTGGCTGGAACACAAGTTCAACAAGGACCAGATCCTGGCGATGTACCTGAACCGGGTCTTCTTCGGGTCGAATGCCTATGGCGTCGAGGCGGCGTCGCGCCGCTATTTCAATACGTCGGCACGCGAGGTCAACCTCGGCCAGGCAGCGCTCCTGGCAGGTCTTCTGAAGGCCCCGTCGCGGCTGTCGCCGGCGCGCGATCCGGAGGCTGCCGAAGCGCGTGCCCAGGTGGTTCTCGGCGCGATGCAGGAAGAGGGCTACGTCACCGAGGACGAAATCAAGTCGGCGATGTCGCAGCCGCCGACGAAAGCGCGCAGCTACTGGTCCGGAGCCGAGCACTATGCCGCCGACATGGTTCTCGACGAGGTCACGAAACTCGTCGGCGAGGTAAAGCAGGATATCGTCGTCGAGACGACGATCGACCTGTCGCTGGAACGGAAGGCCGAGGAGGCCCTCACCGACATCCTCGAGGGTGACGGCGAAAAGCTCAATGCCTCGCAGGCCGCACTCGTCTCGATGGATGCGACCGGCGCAATCCGCGCGCTTGTCGGCGGCAAGGATTATGCGCAGAGCCAGTTCAACCGGGCGGTGACGGCAAAGCGCCAACCGGGTTCTGCCTTCAAGCCGTTCGTCTATGCGGCCGCCCTGGAAGCCGGCATCCGGCCGGACTCGATCCGCAACGACGCACCGGTGCGGATCGGCAAATGGACCCCGGAAAACTACGACCAGAAGTATCGTGGCGAAGTGACGGTCTCCTCCGCCCTCGCCCAGTCGCTCAATACGATCGCTGCACAGCTCGTCATGGAGGTCGGACCGCAGGAGGTCGTCAGCCTCGCGCACCGCATGGGGATCGAGCAGGAGCTGCAGCCGAATGCATCGATTGCGCTGGGGACATCCGAGGTGCCGCTGGTGGAACTGACGGCAGCCTATGCCCCCTTCATGAACGGTGGCTACAAGGCAACGCCGCACATCGTCCGCCGCATCCTCGATGCCGAGGGCAACACGATCTACGAGACAGGCTACGACAGCCCGCCGCGGGTGCTGAGCGAAACGGTGGTCGCCACCATGAACAGCATGTTGACGCGCGTCATCGAGAACGGAACCGGCAAGGCGGCGAAGCTCAAGGACTGGCAGGCGGCAGGCAAGACCGGCACCACCCAGTCCTTCCGGGACGCGCTCTTCGTCGGGTACACCAGCGTCATGACCACCGGCATCTGGTTTGGCAACGACGATGGCACGTCGATGAAGAAGGTGACCGGCGGCGGACTTCCGGCCAAAGCCTGGAAAGACTACATGACGGCCGCGCTCGACGGCTATTCCCCGACACCCCTGTTTGGAAGCCATGGCGGCTTCGACCTGCCGCCGGCCTCGATCGAGCCGGAGCGGGAGCCGACCAGCATCGGCGACATCATCTCCGGCGTGCTTCCCGGCGTCGGGCGGCGCGACAACTATCCCGCTCCGCCGGCCGCCGATGTCTACCAGGAGGACGTGTCGCAGGGCGAGATGCCGATCCGCGACTATCGCGAATATCGCGGTCCCTACGATGATTTCGGGGGCGCTCCCGTACCGCCCGCAGACGTTGGTGGCCGGCCGATGCCGCCGGTGGATGCCGGCGCAACCGCGTCTACCCGCCCGCCGCGCCAGACGACGCTCTACGACCTGATCATGGGTCAGTGAGCCGCAGACGGTTGCGTTCACATTCCCGTGTGTTTTTGCTGACATCAGAGTCTTGTCCTGCCTTGCAGTCCAAAAAACCCGTCCTTATATACGCCGCATGACGCAGCGCATGCTGCGAGAATACAGTAGACCATCCCAGTCGAGGAACTGTCAGCGGAATGCCTGAGCGGGGTTCCGACGGTTCGCTTAAAGGAGAGAGAAAAAATGGCTAAAGTAATTGGCATCGACCTTGGTACGACGAACTCCTGCGTTGCCATCATGGACGGCAAGGATTCCAAGGTAATCGAGAACGCCGAAGGCGCTCGCACCACCCCTTCCATGGTCGCCTTCACCGAAGATGGCGAGCGTCTCGTCGGCCAGCCGGCAAAGCGCCAGGCCGTGACCAATCCCACCAACACCCTGTTTGCCGTCAAGCGCCTGATCGGGCGCCGCTATGAAGATCCGACCGTCGAGAAGGACAAGGGCCTTGTTCCGTTCGAGATCGTCAAGGGCGACAACGGCGACGCTTGGGTCCAGGCCCAGGGCAAGTCCTACTCCCCGGCTGAAATCTCCGCGATGATCCTTCAGAAGATGAAGGAAACCGCCGAATCCTACCTCGGCGAAAAGGTCCAGAAGGCCGTCATCACGGTTCCGGCCTACTTCAACGACGCCCAGCGCCAGGCCACCAAGGATGCCGGTCGTATTGCCGGTCTTGAAGTGCTGCGCATCATCAACGAGCCGACTGCGGCAGCCCTCGCCTATGGCCTGGACAAGACCGAAGGCAAGACGATCGCCGTCTATGACCTTGGCGGCGGCACCTTCGACATCTCCGTTCTGGAAATCGGCGACGGCGTGTTCGAAGTGAAGTCGACCAATGGTGACACCTTCCTCGGCGGTGAAGACTTCGACATGCGTCTCGTCGAATATCTGGCCGGCGAGTTCAAGAAGGACAACGGCATCGACCTGAAGAACGACAAGCTCGCCCTGCAGCGCCTCAAGGAAGCTGCTGAAAAGGCGAAGATCGAACTGTCGTCCTCGCAGCAGACCGAAATCAACCTGCCGTTCATCACCGCCGATGCTTCCGGTCCGAAGCACCTGACGATGAAGCTGACCCGCTCGAAGTTCGAAAGCCTGGTCGACGACCTCGTCCAGCGCACCGTTGCTCCGTGCAAGGCAGCGCTGAAGGATGCCGGCGTCACGGCTGGCGAAATCGATGAAGTCGTGCTCGTCGGCGGCATGAGCCGCATGCCGAAGGTCCAGGAAGTCGTCAAGCAGCTGTTCGGCAAGGAGCCCCACAAGGGCGTCAACCCGGACGAAGTCGTTGCCATGGGCGCCGCCATCCAGGCCGGCGTTCTGCAGGGCGACGTCAAGGACGTTCTGCTTCTCGACGTGACCCCGCTGTCGCTCGGCATCGAAACGCTCGGTGGCGTGTTCACCCGCCTGATCGACCGCAACACGACGATCCCGACGAAAAAGTCGCAGACCTTCTCGACCGCTGACGACAACCAGTCGGCCGTGACGATCCGCGTTTCCCAGGGCGAGCGTGAAATGGCGCAGGACAACAAGCTGCTCGGCCAGTTCGATCTCGTCGGCCTGCCACCGTCGCCACGCGGCGTGCCGCAGATCGAAGTGACCTTCGACATCGACGCCAACGGCATCGTCCAGGTTTCGGCCAAGGACAAGGGCACCGGCAAGGAGCAGCAGATCCGCATCCAGGCGTCCGGTGGTCTCTCCGACGCGGACATCGAGAAGATGGTCAAGGATGCCGAGGCGCATGCCGAGGAAGACAAGAAGCGTCGTGCAGGCGTCGAGGCCCGGAACCAGGCCGAAAGCCTGATCCACTCGACCGAGAAGTCGCTCGCCGACTACGGTGACAAGGTGTCCGAAACCGACCGCAAGGCGATCGAGGATGCGGTGGCTTCGCTCAAGACTGCCGTCGAAGCCTCCGAGCCGGACGCTGACGACATCCAGGCGAAGACGCAGACGCTGATGGAAGTCTCCATGAAGCTCGGCCAGGCGATCTATGAAGCCAGCCAGGCCGAGGGTGCCGAAGGCTCCGAGGGCGGCAAGGACGACGATGGCGTCGTCGATGCCGACTACGAGGAAATCAAGGACGACAAGAAGTCGGCCTGAGTTCGCCCGATGGCAAAGCTCAGAACATAGTCGACTAGAAATCCGGCTGCCATCGTGCAGCCGGAATCCTTTCGGGAGCCGTTACCTCCATGGCAAAAGCAGATTATTACGAAACCTTGGGTGTCGGCAGGACCGCTGACGAGAAGGAGCTGAAGAGCGCCTTTCGCAAGCTCGCGATGAAGTGTCATCCGGACAAGAATCCCGGCGACGCCGATGCCGAAAAAAAGTTCAAGGAGATCAACGAGGCCTATGAGACCTTGAAGGATCCCCAGAAGCGGGCTGCCTACGACCGCTTCGGCCACGCAGCCTTCGAGTCGGGCGGCATGGGTCCCGGCGGCGGTGGATTCGGTTCCGCTGGTCCCGGCGGCTTCTCCGACATCTTCGAAGACATTTTCGGCGAGATGATGGGCGGCGGCCGCGCCCGGCGGTCTTCGGGTGGCCGTGAACGTGGCGCCGACCTGCGCTACAACATGGAAATCACGCTCGAGGAAGCCTACGCCGGCAAGACGGCCCAGATCCGGGTTCCTACCTCGATCACCTGCGACCTCTGCTCCGGCTCCGGAGCCAAGCCCGGCACGCAGCCGAAGACCTGCGCCACCTGCCATGGCTCCGGCCGTGTCCGCGCCAGCCAGGGTTTCTTCTCGGTAGAGCGCACCTGTCCGACCTGCCACGGGCGTGGCCAGACGATCACCGACCCGTGCACCAAGTGCCACGGCCAGGGCCGCATCGCGGAAGAGCGGTCGCTTTCGGTCAACATTCCGTCGGGCATCGAGGACGGCACCCGCATCCGCCTGCAGGGCGAGGGCGAGGCGGGAACGCGCGGCGGACCGACCGGCGACCTCTATATCTTCCTGTCGGTGAAGCCACACGAGTTCTTCCAGCGGGACGGAGCGGATCTCTTCTGCAGCGTACCGATCTCGATGACGACGGCAGCGCTCGGCGGCACCTTCGACGTCGCGACGCTGGACGGGACGAAGTCGCGGGTCACGGTTCCCGAGGGCACCCAGCCCGGCAAGCAGTTCCGCCTCAAGGGCAAGGGCATGCCGGTGTTGCGCTCGTCGCAGACAGGTGACCTCTACATCCAGATCCAGATCGAGACGCCGCAGAAGCTGACCAAGCGCCAGCGGGAACTGCTGCAGGAATTCGACGAGATTTCCTCGAAGGAAAACAATCCGGAATCCACCGGCTTCTTTGCCCGGATGAAGGAATTCTTCGAGGGCTGAGGGCGGCGTCTTGCGCCGAAGGGCGGTGAACAGCTCGCTCGTCCTAGGATCATCGCACAAAGGGCAGCCTTGCGCTGTCCTTTGCTGCATCTTGCGTTCGGTCAGTAGTGCGGCGGCCTGGTGTTTGCGGGTGCATCCAGGGCGCTTTCCTCGATCGCCTGGAAGCGTTCGGTCAGACGATCGAGCTTTGCCCGCATCTGTTCGACGATCCGCCACTGGTCGGCCAGTTGGTCCGACAGTTCGTCGATCACCTTTGCCTGGTGGGCTGCAAGCTCTTCCAGCCGCATGATCCGTTCGTCATCGTCCGCCACAGCATGTCCCTCGCGTTGCCCGCTGGTGCCGCCATCGTTCAGGCGCTCAAGATCGCGTCTTGCGCTCGTAGGGCATCAGCATGATGGCCGAGGCTGTTACAGCACCGCCGAAGGTGAACGCAAGCGGCACGGCCATCATAGCAAAGGACAGCATCGGCATCTGCGAACGACTGACATGGGTTCCGAGCCCGGAGAGATCGAACCAGACCAGGGCAGCGGCCACCACCACCCCGATCGCCATTCCGAAGGCCGCATTGATCGCCAGGAACCACAGCATCTCCCGATGGTCACGCCGGGCTTCCTCCGGGGTCATGTCATCATGTTCCAGCATGGGTGCCTCCTTGGCGGATACCGGAGCCTATGTCTCCGCCGTTTCCATGTCGCGCGTAAAACCGGCCAGTCTCGCGGAAGTTCCCGTGCCATCGATCGGCTCGTCGTCTGGCGTGTTGTTGCGGCATGGAAGGAGACGCATCGCGGTGCATGCTTGCCATGGCGACGGATAACGCTTAGCTCCCTCTGAGGACGCAAGCAGACACTCATGGCCCAGAAGATCTCTCTCTCGCAGCTGAAGCTCACCGACTTCCGGAACTACACGGAGGCGAGCCTGACGCTCGACGAACGGCATGTGGTACTAACCGGCGAAAACGGCGCCGGCAAGACCAACCTGATGGAAGCCGTTTCGTTTCTTTCTCCCGGACGAGGCCTTCGGCGGGCGGTTCTGGCCGATGTGACCCGTGTGGGCGCCGAGGGCGGCTTTTCCGTCTTTGCCCGATTGGAAGGCATGGAGGGCGAGGTATCGCTCGGCACCGGGATCGACGGCGAGGGTGAGACCTCAGTCCGCCGGCTGCGGATCAACGGGACGCCTGCCAAATCGACGGAGGAGCTTTCCGACCATCTCAGCGTGCTGTGGCTGACGCCGGCCATGGATGGTCTCTTCACCGGCCCGTCCTCCGACCGCCGGCGGTTTCTCGACCGCCTGGTCCTGTCGATCGATCCCTCCCACGGGCGTCGCGCGGGCGATTTCGAACGGACCATGCGCAATCGCAACCGCCTCTTGTCGGAGGGACGCTACGACCCCTCCTGGCTCTCCGCCATCGAGGCGCAGATGGCGGGGCTGGGGATCGCCATGGCCGCCGCCCGGCAGGAAATGCTCGGCCTGTTGCGGACCCTGTCGGCGGCTTCGGAAGAGACACCTTTCCCCTCCCCGGTGCTGGCCCTGGAAGGCTTCCTGGATGATGTCCCCGAGGGACCGGCGGCAGATCTGGAAGACCGGTATCTCGCCATGCTGCGCGAGAGCCGCGGGCGCGACGCTGCGGCAGGGCGCACGCTGGACGGACCGCACCGGAGCGACCTGCAGGTCCGTCATCGGGAAAAGGACATGGATGCCGCACGCTGTTCCACGGGGGAACAGAAGGCACTGCTGATCGGCCTCATCCTGGCGCATGCGCGCCTCACCGCCAATATGACCGGCTTTGCACCGGTCCTTCTCCTCGACGAGATCGCCGCGCATCTGGACGAGGGGCGCAGAAGGGCCCTATTCGACCTGATCCATGACCTCGGCGGCCAGTCCTTCATGACCGGCACCGACCGGTCGATGTTTTCAGCTCTGGCAGAGCGGGCGCAGTTCTTTACCGTCGATGGCGGCAGCGTCCGCCCCTAGCAACCGCTTCCCCGACGTCGGCAGGGCTGCTAGAAACCAGGCATGGAACTGACCCCGGACGAAATCGAGCGCTATCGTCGCCACATCCTGCTGCCCGAAATCGGCGGCGCGGGGCAACAGCGCCTCAAGAGCGCCCGCGTGCTGGTGATCGGCGCCGGCGGTCTCGGGGCGCCGGTCCTCGAGTATCTGGCGGCGGCGGGCGTCGGGACGCTCGGTATCGTCGACGACGACGTCGTCTCGCTCTCCAACCTGCAGCGGCAGGTCATTCACGACACCGGCACGGTGGGTGCGGCCAAGACCGCCAGCGCGCGGGCCGCCATCGCCCGGCTTAACCCCACCATCCGGGTTCTCGACTACGAGGAGCGCTTCTCCCTGCCCTGGGCGAGGTCGCATCTTCCGCGATTCGACCTGCTGATCGACGGATCCGACAATTTCGACACCCGCTATGCCGCGGCAGACGCCGCAGCAGAGGCCCGCATTCCGCTGGTGACAGGCGCCGTCGGCCGCTTCGACGGCTCGCTGACGGTACTGATGCCTTATGCGGCCGCGCCTGACGGGACTGCCAATCCGCATTACCGTGACCTTTTTCCGGAGAAGCCGCCGGAGGGGCTGATCCCTTCCTGCGCCGAGACCGGCGTGATCGGCGCGCTGACCGGCGTCATCGGCACACTGATGGCCATGGAAGCGATCAAGCTCATCACCGGCATCGGCGACCCGCTGGTCGGCCGCCTGCTTCTCTACGACTCGCTGACGGCCCGTTTCGACACGATCCGCTACAAGCGCCGCCCGGTGGAGACGGGCAAGGCATGATCGAGATCTTCCGCCTTGGTTCGGATTTCGACCGTTGGGACGAGCTCCTGGCGCTCATCCATTCCTCCTTCGCGTATATGGACGGCGTCATCGATCCACCGTCGTCTGCCAAGGGACTGACGGCTGCGTCGCTGGCGGAGAAGGCGGGAACAGAGATCGCGTTCTTCGCCGTGGAGGAAGGAAAGCTGCTGGGTTGCATCTTCTGCCGGCTGGAGCTTGCCGACTGCCTCTACATCGGCAAGCTTGCCGTTCACCCGGACGCACAGAGCAAGGGGCTCGGGCGGCGGCTCCTGGCAAAAGCCGAAGCGGCAGCGCGAGAGCGCGGGTGCAGCCGGCTGCGTCTGGAGACCCGCATCGAACTCACCGGCAACCATGCGACGTTTGCCCATTGGGGCTTCGTTAAGACGGCGGAGAAGTCTCACCCCGGCTGTGATCGCGCGACCTTCATCGAAATGGTTCGGACGCTCGACGCCACGCCACCGGTATTGGCTAGCTGACGTCCTCGCTCGTCCGCTGCGTCAGGGCCGGCCCGGCAGCACGCGGTTGGGAGGTCTGTGGCCATCGAAGAAGGTGCGGATGTTGATGATCACCTTGTCGCCCATGTCGATGCGGCCTTCGATGGTCGCCGAGCCCATATGCGGCAGCAGAACCACCCGGCCCTCATTGGCAAGCTTGATCAGCTTCGGATCGATGGCCGGCTCGTTCTGGTAGACGTCGAGCCCTGCCCCGGCAATCTGGCCGTCGCGCAGAAGCTGGATCATCGCCGCCTCGTCGATGATATCGCCGCGGGCGGTATTGACGATCACGGCGGTCGGCTGGATCAGCGCGAGGCGCCGCGCCGAGAGGAGATGGAAGGTCGCCGGAGTCGAGGGGCAGTTCACCGAGACGATGTCGACACGCGCCAGCATCTGGTCGAGGCTGTCCCAATAGGTCGCCTCGAGTTCTTCCTCCGTCTCCGGATTGGCACGCTTGCGGTTGTGGTAATGGATGGCGAGGCCGAACGCCTTGGCGCGACGTGCCACTGCCGTGCCGATGCGGCCCATGCCGACGATCCCGATGCGCTTGCCCCAGATCCGCCGACCGAGCATCCAGGTGGGCGACCAGCCGGCCCAGTCGCCGGGATGATCGGTCAGAATCCGCGCGCCTTCCGTCAGTCGCCGGGAGACAGCGAGAACCAGCGCCATCGTCATGTCGGCCGTATCTTCGGTCAGCACGTTCGGGGTGTTGGTGACGGTGATGCCCTTCTTCGCCGCGGCGTCGACATCGATGTGGTCCGTGCCGTTGGAGAAGCTGGCGATGAGCTTCAGGTTCGGGCCCGCCTCTTCGATCAGCGCCTGGTCGATGCGATCCGTCACCGTCGGCACCAGCACGTCCACAGCCTTCATCGCCGCCGAAAGCTCATCGCGGGTGCGCGGCGTGTCGTCGATGTTGAGCTCCGCGTCGAAGAGCTCGCGCATGCGGGTCTCGACGGCGTCCGGGAGCTTCCGGGTGATGTAGACCTTGGGCTTCTTCTTGGGCGTCATAGCGTCGTGTTCAGAGGTCCTTAACCAAGTGGCGCGATATTCGGTGTATCCAGGGCGTTTCTACCAGACCCGTCGCCGAAGACAAACAAAACCTCTTGCGAGGCGGCTGTCTTGGCTGCGCCCGGCAACGATCCCTCCATCGCCGGCGCAGCCGGTGCGGCAGAAGTTGGAACGGCACGCATGCGAAGCGTCATTCTCAAGATTCTCATGGCTACCCTGATCGGCCTGGGCCCTGCGGCTTTCGGGTCTTCGCCGGCAATGGCCCAGGGCGCGGCCAAGGGTGCCAGCGGGCTGCCGCTTCCCCGATTTGTCAGCCTGAAGTCCGCACGGGTCAACATCCGCATCGGCCCGAGCACGGATTACCCCGTTGCCTGGATGTACATGAAATCGGGCACGCCGATGGAGATCATTCAGGAATACGACAACTGGCGCCGGGTGCGTGACGCCGACGGGACCGAAGGCTGGGTCAACCAGGCGCTGCTTTCGGGCGAAAGAACCGCCGTCGCAGCACCATGGATGCGCGAGAAGGGCGAGGTCTTCGTCAACATGCGCCGCGAGCCCCAGAGCTCGGCAGCGGTCATCGCCAAGCTTCAGCCCGGTGTCGTGATCGTGATGGACGAGTGCAACGGCGACTGGTGCCATGCCTCGGCCGGAGGTGCCGAAGGCTGGGTCAGCCAGGCAGAGGTCTGGGGCGCCTATCCCGGGGAAGCCTTCAAGTAGCCGCCCCTAGAGAAGCCCTTCAAGGGCCGCCGCACCCCGGAGCGACTGCATCGGACGCGGACCGATCTGCTGGATGACGATGGCCGCCGCCAGGCACCCAAGCTTGCCGCAATCTTCCAGCGAACGCCCCTGGGTGTAGCCATAGAGGAACCCGCCTGCGAACAGATCACCGGCACCTGTGGTGTCGACCACTTCAGCAACCTCGAAGGCGTCTATCTTGATACGTTCTTCGCCGCGCACGATAATCGCCCCCTCTTCGCTGAGGGTCACCGCGGCGAGCTTGCAGTCAGCGGCGATCGTCGACAATGCCAGTTCGAAATCCTCTGTCTCGTAGAGCGACAGCGCTTCCTGCTTGTTGGCGAACACGATATCGACCGTGCCTGAGCGCATGAGGTCGAGGAACTCGGCGCGGTATCGTCCGACGCAGAAGGGATCCGACAGCGTCATGGACACCTCGCGACCATTCTCGTGGGCAATGCGGGCACATTCCAGGATTGCTTCCTTGGCGCGCGGCGGGTCCCAGAGATAACCTTCGAAATAGGTGACCTTGGAATCGGCCACCACCTGCGGCTCCACATCCTGCGGCCCCAGTTCGACGCAGGCGCCGAGATAGGTGTTCATGGATCTCTCGCCGTCGGGCGTGACAAAGATCATCGAGCGGGCCGTGGGCGGCCTGGAGCCGTCCGGTTTGGTTTCGTAATGGACGCCCTGGGCGCGGATGTCATGCTGGAAGATCGTGCCCAGCTGATCCTCGGCCACCTTGCCGAAATAGGCTGCCTTGCCGCCCAGCCCGGCAATGCCGGCGGCGGTGTTGCCCGCCGACCCGCCCGACGCTTCGACAGCGGGACCCATCTTCGAATACAGCAGTTCGGCGCGCTCGGCATCGATCAGGTTCATCGCGCCCTTGATGATGTCGTTTTCACTGAGAAAACTGTCATCACAACGCGCGATGATGTCGACGATGGCATTGCCGACTGCGAGAACGTCGAATTTGGACATCCAGCCAAGCCCTTCCTGATTTGCTTCTTACCAATCTTGGCCCTTCTCGCACAAGCAAAGCAAAAACCCTAGAGGCAGGCTTCAGGAAGTGAGCGATACGAACACTCTCCCCGCTGCGCATTTGTGACGTTCGTCGAGATGGTTTAAAGGCGAAGGCCCCTTCCCTTGAAAGCCTCCCCGCCGTGTCCTCCACTCTCGTCAATGTCGCCCCTGTCTTCCTGCTCATCCTGATCGGCTGGCTTGTCGCCCGCCTGGGCGTCCTCAACGAGGCGACGGGAGATGCGCTGGGCGAATTCGTCTTCAAGATCGCCGTGCCGATGCTGATCTTCCACACGCTGGCGGATGCGCATTTCCAGGGCGCTTCACCCTTCCGGCTGTGGGGTGCCTATTTCGCCGGCGTCGCCGTCACCTGGACCGCAGGGCATCTCGTCGCCAGGCATGTATTCGGGCGCGACGCCAAGATCGGCGTCATATCCGGGATGTCGGCAGCGTTTGCCAATAACGTCTTCATCGGCCTTCCGCTGGTCGGACGCTCTGTCGGCGAGGACGGACTGGTGGCACTGTCCATCCTGCTCGCCATCCACCTGCCGCTGATGATGATCGTCGGGACGATCCTGATGGAACGCGCCGCCGTGGTGGTCGGCGGGGGCGAAAGGCGCGGCCTGCGGGCCATCCTGATGCAGGTGGGCTCAAACCTCGTCCGCAACCCGCTGGTGATCGCGCTGGCGGCGGGCCTTGCGTTCAATCTCTCCGGACTGACGCTGACACCTGTCCTCAGCACGGTGGTGACGCAGTTGTCGAGCGCTGCCGGGCCGGCCGCGCTGATCTCCATCGGCATGGCACTGACGAAATACCCGGTGCGCGGCAATATTGGACTGACCAGCGCCATCGCCGCGCTGAAACTGTTGCTGCTGCCCGCTGCGGTCTACGCCATGAGCCGGCTGCTGGGTTTGAGCCCGGAATGGACGGCGGCGATGGTCCTGACCTCGTCGGTGCCGACGGGGATCAATGCCTGGCTCATCGCCCACCGCTTCCGGTCCGGACAAAACATTGCCGCCTCAACGATCAGCGTGACGACGGCCTTCGGGATCATTTCCGTCAGCTTCTGGGCCTGGTTCCTGGGCTGAGGCAAGCTGCCCCGCTCTACCGCCTTCGCCGTAGCCAGACACAAAAAAGCCCGGCGCGATGGCCGGGCTTTTTCTCAATGGATTGGAAATCCTAGTTGTTTGGAGCCGGCTGCTGGCCAGTGGTAGTGCCGGGCTGCGTGATCGGCGGGGCCTGATCGGCAGTGGGCTCGGCCTCCTGAACGGCAGGCGCAGGAGCTTCCCCGCTCGGGCCGGGAGCCTGCGCGGCCGGCTGTATGTCGCTGGCGGCAGGAGCGGCGCCTTCGGCAGCGGGTGCAGCACCCTCGGCGGCCGGTGCCTCGGCGGCAGGAGCAGCGCCCTCAGCGGCAGGTGCGGCTTCTGCTGCGGGTGCGGCTTCTGCAGCGACCGGTTCCGGCAGGGGAGCCGGGCTATCCGCCAGCGAACGGAGGTAAGCGACCACGTTGGCGCGCTCATCATCCTTCTTCAGGCCGGCGAAGCCCATGGCCGTGCCGGGAATGTGCTGCTTCGGAGCTTCCAGGAAGTAGCTCAGGTGGTCATAGTCCCAGACCACAGAGCCGCCTTCGGAGAAGTCCTGCATGGCGGCGGAGTAGCTGAAGCCTTCATGCGAGGCGATTGGACGATTGACGATACCCCACAGGTTCGGACCGACCTTGTTTGCGCCGCCCTGCTCGGCCGTGTGACAGCTTGCGCATTTGCGAAACGAGGACTCGCCGGCTGCCGCATCGGCGCTGGCCAGGAGCGTGGCGATCGGAACTGCAGCCACTTCTTCAGCGGCGCCAGCTTCGCCTCCGGTTTCCGCAGCAACAATGGCAAAGCCTTCCTGTTCGGGCGCTTCCGAGTGCCAGATGCCGTCAGAAGCTATCGAAACCGTCATCATTACGAAAACGGTGGCAAGAAATGCTCCTACCGCCATGTTCACGTATGAGTTCATTTGCAAACGCTCCCTCGCAACCGCCAGGTACAGGCGGGCCATCTTGAAATCGCGCGGAACCTATGTCTTTTGCATTGCCGTTGCAACACGATTATAGGCTGGCGCATGAGACTTTTTGACACTGTTCGACGCGCTTTTGAAGGCTCTTCATGACCGAACTTGCCCCTGAACGAACCCTGGTGCTGATTCCGGCGCGCATGGCTTCCACAAGACTTCCCGGCAAGCCTCTTGCCGATATCGCCGGGCTGCCGATGATCGTCCAGGTCGCCAGGCGGGCACAGGAGGCCAGGGTCGGTCGAATCATCGTCGCCGTGGACCATCAGGAGACCTTCGACGTCGTGGCGGCGGCAGGCTTCGAGGTGGTGATGACGCGGCAGGATCACCAGTCCGGCTCGGACCGCATCTTCGAGGCGGTGCAGAAGGCCGACCCGGAGGGTCGGATCGACGTCGTCATCAACGTCCAGGGCGACCTGCCGACGATCGATCCCGAGTCCGTGCGTGCGGCTCTGCGCCCACTCGACGATCCCAAAGTGGATATCGCCACGCTTGCGGTCGAAATCAGTGACGAGCATGAGAAGACCAATCCGAATGTCGTGAAGGTGGTCGGCTCGCCGGTTTCCGCCACCCGATTGCGCGCGCTCTATTTCACCCGGGCGACTGCACCCCATGGTCCCGGCCCCCTCTACCATCACATCGGGCTCTATGCCTACCGCCGCACGGCGCTGGAGCGGTTCGTCTCGCTTGGCCCCTCGCCGCTCGAAAAGCGGGAATCGCTGGAGCAGTTGCGGGCGCTCGAGGCCGGCATGCGCATCGATGTCGAGATCGTTGACTCGGTTCCGCTCGGTGTCGATACTCCGGCCGATCTTGAAAAGGCCCGCGCGATCCTCGCCAGCCGATCCTCCTGAGGCGCTCCCCATGATCCAGACCACCAACAAGATCGCCTTCCAGGGCGACTTCGGCGCCAATTCCGACATGGCCTGCCGGGACATGTTTCCCACCATGGAACCGCTGCCCTGCCCCACCTTCGAGGATGCCTTCACGGCGCTCGAAAACGGCGAGGCGGATCTGGCGATGATCCCGATCGAAAACACGATTGCCGGGCGCGTGGCCGACATCCACTACCTGCTGCCGGATTCGCGGCTGCACATCATCGGCGAGTATTTCATGCCGATCCGCTTCCAGCTGATGGTGCTGCCGGGCGTGACGCGCGACGACGTTCGCACCGTCCACAGCCACATCCATGCGCTGGGCCAATGCCGCAAGATCATCCGCTCGAACGGCTGGAAGGCGGTGGTGGCGGGCGACACCGCCGGTGCGGCCAAGCTGGTTGCCGAAACCGGTGACCGCTCGATGGCAGCCCTTGCGCCGCGCCTTGCGGCCGACCTCTACGGCCTGGAGATCCTGGCGGAGAATGTCGAGGATAGCGAAAACAACGTGACGCGGTTCGTCGTACTGTCTCGAAACGAGAACTGGGCCGCGCGGGAGGACGACCAGGAGGTGATCGTCACCACCTTCGTCTTCAACGTCCGCAACATTCCGGCTGCGCTCTACAAGGCCATGGGCGGGTTTGCCACCAACGGCGTCAACATGACCAAGCTCGAGAGCTACCAGCTCGGCGGCAAGTTCGTGGCGACGCAGTTCTATGCGGACATCGAAGGCCACCCGGACGACGCGGCGGTGCGCCGGGCGCTCGAGGAGCTGCGCTTCTTCTCCGAGAAGGTCCGCATCCTCGGCGTCTACAAGGGCCACCCCATGCGCGGTGCGCTGCAGAAACCCTGAATGATGACCCGACTGGCCTAGCGCGGCCAGTCGATCCAGTCGCGGATCAGGCGGTGCGCAATGGCGCCGGCCGGCGGAGCGAAGGTGCTGCCGTCACCCGGCTGGGCGTCCAGGATACGCGCAACCTCCTCGCGGGAGAACCAGCGGCAGTCGGCGATTTCCTGCTCGTCGATCTTGATCTCGGTCGACGCGGCCTCGGCAAAACAGCCGATCATCAGCGAATGCGGCATCGGCCAGGGCTGCGAGGCGTGATAGCGGACGCGCCCGGTGCGGATGCCGGCCTCCTCGAAGGTTTCCCGACGCACCGCATGCTCGATCGTCTCGCCCGGTTCGACGAAGCCCGCCAGACAGGAATACATGCCCTCCTGGAAATGATGGCTGCGCCCGAGAAGGCATCGGTCCCGCTCCTCGTCGACCGTCAGCATGATGACGACCGGATCGGTGCGGGGGAAGGTCATGTTCTGGCAGACGGTGCAGACGCGACGATAGCCGCCGATCCGGCCTTCCGTTTTCCCGCCGCACTTGCCGCAGAACCGGTTGCCGGCGTTCCAGTTGATGAGAGCCGCGCCCTGCGCCGCCTCACCAAGGAGCTCCTCGTCCAGCAGGCCGTCGCGAAAGAGCGCGCGCGCCTCGGTCGGCTTGAAGTGCGTCGCGAGCTCTTCGGCGGGAATGCCGACCGGCACCGCGATGCGGGGCTCGCCGTTCTCCCGATAGCCGAGAAGGACGGCATTTTCGAAATCCGGCTGCAGTTCCGGCAGTTCGTATGCGGCAAACAGGGGATCGAGGATCAGTCCGTCGTGCTTCAGGATCAGCCGGCTGCCGGTGAAGGCCAGGATATGCGTGCCCTCCACCTTCAGGGCCGCCTCGAGGCAGCCCTCGTCGCGATATTCCGACTGCCTGTCGAGCGTATTGCCCGCAAAGGCCGTGAGGCGGCTTGGTTCCGGGTGGGGGGTGTCGGTGTCAAAAAGGGATGCAGTCATGTCAGAGGGCTTCAACCAGTTTCTTGAGGAGGTCCTGCTTCTTGGCGTCGTCCGGATAGGGCTCGGCGCTGCCGTAGCCCCAGATGGGACCCGGCCAGTTCGGATCGCCTTCCTGTCGCGCAATGATATGCACATGCAGCTGCCCGACAATATTGCCAAGCGCGCCGACGTTGATCTTGCGGGCACCGGTTACTTTCTTCAAAGCGGCAGCCACGGAATTGGTCTCGAAGGTCAGCAGCGCCTGATCGAGCGGCGTCAGCTCGTAGATCTCGCTGATGCCTTTCCGCTGCGGCACCAGCATCAGCCACGGCCAGCGGCTGTCCTTCAACAGGCGCAACTGGCAGAGCCCCAGGACCGTCACCCGCTCCGAATCCCGCTCAAGCCTCTCGTCCAGCGCAAAATCCCTCAACGTCCATTCTCCTCTCTGTGAAGCCTAGCAGTTTTTTACAGGCTTCGCTTGCATTTGCGAGCGTAATTGCCGATATGTGCGGCGGGAGGTTGGTGGTGGACGAGCCACTCGCCAACCGGGTCAGGTCCGGAAGGAAGCAGCCCTAACGAGCCCGGCACGGGTCACCGTGCCAGCCTCCCACCTTCTACCATCTTGGTCAGCTTCCGGTCCGGTCAAGAGGCTGGAACGGCCCGCGCAGGCTGGCAGGACTCATGAACGATACCGGCCCCACCTCGACGGCATTTCCACCCCCAGGCAGCGGCTATCGCGTGCTGGCGCGGAAGTACCGCCCCAAGGACTTCTCCGACCTGATGGTCGGCCAGGAGCCGATGGTGCGCACGCTCACCAACGCCTTCGAGACCGGCCGTATCGCGCAGGCCTACATGCTGACCGGCGTTCGCGGTGTCGGCAAGACAACCACCGCCCGCATTCTTGCCCGCGCCCTCAATTACAAGACCGACGATATCGACCGGCCGACGATCGACCTGCGAATCCCCGGCGAACACTGCCAGGCGATCATGGACGGTCGCCATGTCGACGTCATCGAGATGGACGCCGCCTCGCATACCGGCATCGACGACATCCGCGAGATCATCGAGCAGGTGCGCTACCGTCCGGTTTCGGCGCGCTACAAGGTCTATATCATCGACGAAGTGCACATGCTGTCGACGCAGGCCTTCAATGGCCTCTTGAAGACGCTGGAAGAGCCGCCGGAGCACGTGAAGTTCATCTTCGCGACCACCGAGATCCGCAAGGTGCCGATCACCGTGCTGTCGCGCTGCCAGCGATTCGACCTGCGCCGGATCAGTGCCGCCGACCTCGTCCACCTGTTTTCCACCATCGCCGAGATGGAGGGCATTTCCGCCGAGCCCGAGGCACTGTCGATGATTGCCCGTGCGGCGGAAGGGTCAGCGCGCGACGGCCTGTCGCTGCTCGATCAGGCAATCGCCCACGGCGGCGGCCGTGTAGAGGCGGAGACCGTGCGCGGCATGCTCGGGCTTGCCGACCGGGCACGCATCGTCGACCTCTTCGAACATATCGTCCGGGGCGATGTCGCTGCGGCGCTCTCCGAGTTCGCGATCCAGTACCAGGCGGGCGCCAATCCCGTGGTGGTGCTGAGCGATCTGGCCGACTTCACGCACCTCGTGACCCGCTTCAAATATATCCCGGAAGCCGCGCAGGACCCCTCGCTGAGCGAGGTCGAGCGCGTGCGCGGCGAGGAATTCGCCAATGCGGTGGCGGTCAGCACGCTGTCGCGCATCTGGCAGATGCTGCTGAAGAGCATACCCGAAGCCGAAAATTCGTCTCGCCCCGCCGGCGCCACCGAAATGGTGCTGATCCGGTTGAGCCATGCCGCCCATCTTCCGCCACCGGAGGATGCGGCCCGGCGGCTGAGCGACTTCAGCAGTGGCGAGGCCCGCGGATCGACGGCACCATCCTCCGGCAACGGCGGCACCCGGGCGCAGCTTGCCGCACCGCCTTCGCTGACGGCACAGCCCATGGCCATGCCTTCGGCGCAACGCGGCGGCAACGGCGGGCCGACGGCCATGCTGAAGGCTGTTCCGACCCCGGAAGCGCATGCCATGCCCGTCGGACGCGCCGAGGCCCAGCCCGCCGACAAGCCGGCGCCGAAGGTGCCCGTCAACTCCATCCAGGACATCGTCGACCTCTGCGCGAAGAACCGCGACGCAAAGCTGAAGGCATTGGTGCGCAACTTCGTGCGGCTGGTGAAGATCGATCCCGGCCGCCTCGATATCCGGATGACGGACGGCGGCCCCGGCACATTGCCGGGCGAACTCGGCGTCAAGCTCAAGGAATGGACCGGCATCCACTGGATCGTCAGCCTCAGCAAGGAAGCGGGCGAACCGACGCTTGTCGAGGCCGATAACTCTGCTCGCGAGGCAAGGCTCACCGATGCCCGGGCCGATCCGGACGTCGCCGCCATCCTGGCGCAGTTCCCGGGCGCACGCATCACCGACGTGCGCATCCGGGTGACCGAAGACGAGATCGACGAGGGTGACGTGGTTGCACCGGCTGCGGCCGAATCCGCCGAGGGGGACATCCTGCCCGGCGACGACATCGAACTATAAGAGAAGGAATACCGATGCGCGACATCATGGGCATGATGGGCAAGGTCAAGGAAATGCAGGCCAAGATGGAGAAGGTGCAGGCAGACATCGCCGCACTCGAAGTCGAAGGCAAATCCGGCGGCGGCCTCGTTGCCGTACGCCTGAACGGCAAGGGCGAAATGCTCGGCCTCAAGATCGATCCGTCGCTCTTCAAGGAAGACGACGTCGAGATCCTGGAGGACCTCGTGGTCGCGGCCCATCAGGATGCCAAGGGCAAGGCGGAAACGGCCGCCGCCGAGATGACCAAGGATCTGACAGCCGGCCTGCCGATCCCGCCCGGCATGAAGCTGCCGTTCTAAGATCGCGTCAGGCGGCTTCCACCAGGGCTCGCAGCCGGCTGGCGATCGGTGCCGCCATGAAACGGGCGCGCACGTCGGCCGGCATTTTCCGGCCGAACGTCGACAGGATCTCCGGCATGAGCACCCGCTCACCGTCATAGGGCTCGCAGCGGACGGCTTCGCCCGCCGCGAGCATACCGCCCTGCAGGACGCGGCAGTAGATGCCGGGGCGGCCTGCCGCGGCATAGCGCTTGACGAACATCGGATCGCCAATCTTTGCGGCGAAGGTGGCGCAGGGGATCCGGGCGGAACTGGCTTCCAGCACGACACCGTCAAAGTGGAAGCGGTCTCCTACCGAGACCTCGCGGTTGTCCAGCCCTTCGACAATGAGGTTCTCACCGAATGCGCCGGGCGGCAGGTCCCGCCCGAGCTCGGCAGCCCACCAATCGAGCGTCAGTGAGCCCTCCAGCAGGATGGCCTGATCCGGTCCGCCGTGATGCTTGCGGTTGCAGACCGCATCGCCCACCAGCCCCTCCGCATCCACCACGATCGGCACATTGAGAGCCGTCTTGTTGATCCCGGTCTTGTAGCTCTTGCCGGCGAGCACCTCCGGGCGCCCGAGACAAATGGCGGTGAGTTTCATCAATGTGGCCCTTCCGGCGATTCCGTTCCGGCAAGATATCAGCTAAAAGCCCCGCATGGCAAAACGCGTGACCGGTCCCGAAATCGAAAAACTCATCCAGCTGCTGGCGAAAGTGCCGGGCCTCGGGCCCCGCTCCGCCCGCCGCGCCGCCCTTCACCTGATCAAGAAGAAGGAGCAGTTGCTCGGCCCGCTGGGACTGGCGATGGGCGAGGCCTACGAGAAGGTCAAGGTCTGCTCCCGCTGCGGCAACGTCGATACAGTCGACCCCTGCACCGTCTGCACCGATACCCGGCGGGACCAGTCGATGATCATCGTCGTCGAGGACGTTTCCGACCTCTGGGCACTGGAACGGGCCGGAGCGATGAACGCTGCCTACCACGTTCTGGGCGGCACGCTTTCGCCGCTCGACGGCATCGGCCCCGACGACCTGAACATCCGGGGATTGATCGATCGCGTGCAGGAAGGCGGCATCCGAGAGATCATCATCGCCGTGAACGCCACCGTCGAGGGGCAGACCACAGCCCACTATATAACCGACCAGCTCGCCGGGCTGGAGATCAAGATCACGCGGCTTGCCCACGGCGTTCCGGTCGGTGGCGAACTCGACTATCTCGACGAGGGAACACTGACGGCTGCGCTGCGCGCCCGAACCGTGATCTGAGGAGAAACCATGAGCAAGCTCACCTGGGCGCTCGCCGCCCTGCTCGCCCTTCTGCCGCCGGCAGCCACGGCCGCTTCCAGGGCGGAGGTGGAAGTCCAGTTCCAGCGATGGATCGCCGGCGATATAGCGGCCGAGGCGAAACGGAACGGTATTTCCGACACCACGCTGAAGGCCGCATTCAACAGCGTGTCGCTCGACTGGGATCTGCCGGATCTCGTGCCGCCGGGCAGCACACCGCCCCGGCAGCAGGACCAGAGCCAGGCGGAATTCTCCTCACCCGGGGCCTATTTCGCCGAGAACCGGCTGCAGGGACTGGCGGCCACCGGCCGCAGCCTCTCGGCCCAGCATGCGGCGACGCTTAAGAGCATCGAGGCGACCTACGGCGTGCCGGGCGAGATCGTCGTGGCGATCTGGGGCCGCGAGTCCGGTTTCGGCCGGGCGAAGCTTCCGCATCAAGCCATCGAGGTGCTGGCCACGAAGGCCTTCATGTCGACGCGCAAGGAGATGTTCCGCACGGAGCTGATCGCGGCATTGCACATGATCGAGGGCGGCGACATCTCCGCCGCGCAGATGATGGGGTCCTGGGCGGGCGCTTTGGGCCAGCCGCAATTCCTGCCCTCCAGCTACCTGAAATACGCCGTGGATTTCGATGGCGATGGCCGCCGCGACATCTGGAACTCGGTGCCCGATTCGCTGGCCTCCATCGCCAACTACCTGGCGCAGGAAGGCTGGCTGCGCGGGCGCGACTGGGGCTTCGAAGTTGACATCCCCGCCGGCGTCTCCTGCGCGCAGGAAGGGCCGGATCTGGCCAAGCCGATCTCCGCCTGGGCCTCCTCGGGCATAGGGCGCGTCTCAGGACGCCCCTTCCCTGACCAGGAGCTGCGTGCCGACGGCATGATGCTGGTGCCGGCCGGGCGCCACGGCCCGGAGTTCATCGTCACGCCGAACTTCTACGTCATCAAGCAGTACAACAACTCCGACCTCTACGCGCTCTTCATCGGCAATCTCGCCGACCGGATCGCCTACGGCAGCGGCGCCTTTCAGGCGACGTGGGGCAATGTCGGCAAGATGCTGCGGTCGGACGTTCTCGCCATGCAGAAGGCGCTCGTTGCCCAGGGCTATGACGTCGGCACCGTCGACGGGCTGGCGGGCTACAAGACGCGGCGGTCGCTCGGCGACTGGCAGGCAAAGAGCGGCCTGCAGCCGACCTGCTTTCCCGATGCCTCCCTGAAGGCCCGGCTGAAATAGGTGCCTCAGTGCGGATCGATATGCGGCTGATGGAAGACGTCGTCGCGGGTTGCCGGAATAGCCTGCCTCTCGATCATCCGGTGGACGCGCACCTTGTCGCCGCGGTGTAGTGCCAGGATACGGTCCGTCGTTTCCGCATCGGCCTGGGTGCGGCGCTGGTTGTGGCGGACATATTCCACCCAGGTCGGCACGTGGTAGGTCTCCGTCCAGATCTCGGGGATCTGCAGGTCGCGCATCAGCGCCCAATTACGGGCGCCGTCGCGGAGACGGATGCGCCGCCGTTCGGCCATCAGCGACAGGAATTCCGGCAGATCCTCGTCGTGGATCTCGTAGTCGATCTGGATCACGATCGGGCCGCTGCGGGGCTGGATCTCCAGCCCGAGCGCCGGCTCGACGAAGCGGTTCAGCGGGTCGAGGTTCAGCGACTGGAAATCCGGCATCGGCAGGCGCAGGCCGACGGCCGCGCCGCCGAGCATCAGGAGGCTGGACGCGATCAGGGCCGAGGCGGGGCTGATCGCTTCGGCCCAGGAGCCCCAGAGCCAGCTGCCGGCGGCAATGCCGCCAAAAGCCGCGGTCTGGTAAAGCGACAGGGCCCGCCCGACCACCCAGCGCGGTGCCGACAGCTGCACCACGGTGTTGAGAAGCGACAGCGTCACCACCCAGCAGACGCCGGCCAGAATCAGCGCGAGGAAGGTGACCACATTGCTCGTGCTGATCCCGATCACGGCGGCGCTCAGCGCAAAGCCGGCGAAACTGGTCCGGACAATCTCTTCGCTCTTGAGCCACTCCCGGATGCGGGCGTTCAGGAACGCGCCCACGATGCCGCCGACGCCGAAGGCGCCGAACATGATGCCGTAGGTCAGCGGACCGCCCTGAAGGATGTCGCGGGCGACGATCGGCAGGAGCGCGAGGACCGAACCTGCGGATACGCCGAAGAGGAAGGCGCGCAGGATGACCTTCCCGAGGTTCGGCGACATCGAGACATAGCGCAGACCGGCGAAGACCGCTCCGGCCAGTCGTTCGCGCGGCAGAGGGTTCTTCGGGAAGTTCGGCTGCCAGCGCAGGAGCACGTAGATCAGCGAGAAATAGCTGAGCGCGTTGATGGCGAAAGCGGCCGCCGCGCCGGCCGCCGCCACGATGACGCCGCCCAAGGCCGGGCCGACGCTGCGGGTGATGTTGAAGCCGGCACTGTTGAGGGAGACGGCCGCCGGAAGGTCGATCCGCGGGACGATATCGCCGACCGAGGCCTGCCAGGAGGGGTTGTGGAGCGCCGTCCCGGTGCCGATCACGAAGGTGAAGCTGAGGAGCAGCCAGGGCGTCAGCCAGCCGGACCAGGCAAAGAAGGCCAGGAGGATCGAGGCCGCCAGCATCAGGAACTGGGCTGTCAGCATCACTCGACGGCGATCGAAGCTGTCGGCCAGCGCTCCGGAGACGACGGAAAACAGCATGATCGGAAGCGCCGTGGAGGCCTGTACCAGCGCCACCAGATTTTCCGAACTCGTCAGCGCCGTCATCATCCAGGCCGCCCCGACAGCCTGGATCAGCCCGCCGAGATTGGAGGCAAGGCTCGCCAACCACATGTTGCGATAGTTGTGGTGGCGCAGGGGCGCAAAAGGCGATGAGGGGGCAATCACGCGTATTCCAACTCGGCTGCGTCAGTTCGCTCAGGAGTATAGAGCGGCTCTGCCCGGAAGCCAGCCCGAAGGAGGCTTCGTTACCAAACACTTGCAAACGCCGGGCACAGGGCGTATATGGCAATCATATTCTTGATCGTTTGATGAAGGGTGGGGCCTGACCGGGACCCGCTCTTTTTTGTTAGGCGATCGACAAACCACAGGCTCTCCGGAGCCGGAATGTCGGAACCACTTCATGTCGCAGACCGAAAAAGAACCGCGCATCATCGTCGAGACCGGCGTCGAGCTCCGGATTGCCGAGATCATCGATCCGGTGATTGCCGACATGGGCTATCGCCTGGTCCGCGTTCGGCTGCTGAACCAGAACGGCCTGACGCTGCAGGTCATGGCGGAGCGCGACGACTCGACCATGACCGTCGAGGACTGCGAAAAGGTGTCGATGGCGATTTCGCCTGTTCTCGACGTCGAAGATCCGGTAGATAAGGCCTACCATCTCGAGGTATCATCGCCCGGGATCGACCGGCCGATGGTGCGCAAGTCCGATTTCACCCGCTGGCATGGCCATATCGTGAAATGCGAGACTTCGATCATGGTCGACAATCGCAAGCGGTTCCGCGGCAAGATTGCCGAGACGAACGACGAAGGCTTTACGATCGAGCGCGACCAGGTGGCCTACGGCGAAGCGCCGAGCGTCACCATCCCCTTCACGGCGCTTTCGGAGGCCAAGCTGATCCTGACGGACGACCTGATCCGGGACGCACTGCGGGCCGACAAGCTCGCCAAGGCCCAGGCCGCCAATCAGAACGGCGAAGACGACGAATAGCAATGGATTGATCGGCCCGCAGAGGCCGGAAACCTTTCGACTGACGGAGACGAACGACAATGGCAGTGAGTGCAAACCGGCTTGAGCTTCTGCAGATTGCGGATGCAGTGGCACGCGAAAAGGTCATCGACCGCGAGATCGTGCTGGCTGCAATGGCCGACGCCATCCAGAAGGCGGCGCGCTCCCGCTACGGTTCGGAAACGAACATCCGCGCGGACATCAACTCCAAGACCGGCGAGATCCGCCTGCAGCGCCTGCTCGAAGTCGTCGAGCAGGTCGAAGACTACGGCACCCAGATCGCTCTGGAGCTGGCCCGCGATCGCAACGTCGACGCCAAGCTCGGCGATTTCATTGCCGATCCGCTGCCACCCATGGATTTCGGCCGCATCGCAGCCCAGTCCGCCAAGCAGGTGATCGTACAGAAGGTGCGTGAAGCCGAGCGCGACCGCCAGTTCGACGAGTTCAAGGACCGCGTCGGCGAGATCATCAACGGCACCGTCAAGCGCGTCGAATACGGCAACGTCATCGTCGACCTCGGCCGCGGCGAAGGCATCATCCGTCGCGACGAGATGATCCCGCGCGAGACCATGCGCTACGGCGACCGCGTGCGTGCCTATGTCTACGACGTGCGCCGCGAACAGCGCGGCCCGCAGATCTTCCTGTCGCGCACCCATCCGCAGTTCATGGTGAAGCTGTTCACCATGGAAGTGCCGGAAATCTACGACGGCATCATCGAGATCCGCTCGGTTGCCCGCGACCCCGGTTCGCGCGCCAAGATCGCCGTCATCTCCAACGACTCGTCGATCGACCCGGTCGGCGCCTGCGTCGGTATGCGCGGCTCCCGCGTCCAGGCCGTCGTCGGCGAACTGCAGGGCGAGAAGATCGACATCATTCCGTGGTCGAACGACCCGGCCTCGTTCATCGTCAACGCCCTGCAGCCGGCAGAAGTCGCCAAGGTCGTTCTGGACGAGGATGCCGAGCGCATCGAGGTCGTCGTTCCGGACGAACAGCTGTCGCTGGCGATCGGTCGCCGCGGCCAGAACGTGCGCCTTGCCTCGCAGCTCACCGGCTGGGATATCGACATCCTGACGGAAGCGGAAGAATCCGAGCGCCGCCAGAAGGAATTCAACGAACGCACCAACCTGTTCATGGATGCGCTGGACGTCGACGAGATGGTCGGCCAGGTGCTGGCCTCGGAAGGCTTCGCGGCCGTCGAGGAACTGGCCTATGTCGAACTCGACGAGATCGCCTCGATCGAGGGCTTCGACGAGGATACGGCGCAGGAAATCCAGACCCGCGCCCGCGAGTTCCTGGAGAAGATCGAAGCCGAGATGGATGCCAAGCGCAGGGAACTGGGCGTCATGGATGAATTGCGCCAGATCGACGGCCTGACCGCTCCGATGCTGGTCGCGCTCGGCGAAGACGGCATCAAGTCGGTGGAAGACTTCGCAGGCTGCGCTGCAGACGACCTGGTCGGCTGGAGCGAGCGCAAGGATGGCGAGACGAAGAAGTTCGAGGGTCTGTTCTCCAAGTTCGACGTATCGCGCACCGAGGCGGAAACCATGATCGTCCAGGCGCGTTTGATGGCCGGCTGGATCACCGAAGAGGACCTGGCTGCCGAGCAACCTGAAGAGGTCGAGGAGGCGGAAGCCGTCGTCGAGGAATGATGCCCGAAGGTCAAACGCAGGAGCCGGACGATGATGGGGACTTCCCCGTGAACGACCGTACCTGCATCGTCACACGCGAAGCGGAGGCGCCGGAGGGCCTGATCCGCTTCGTGGCCGGCCCTGACGGGCAGGTGGTGCCGGACCTGAAGCGGCAGCTTCCCGGACGGGGATGCTGGGTCAAGATCGACCGGACGCTCGTCGACCGTGCGGTTCAGCGCAAGATCTTTGCGCGCGCGCTGAAGCAGGATGTGAAGGCGGACCCGGATCTCGGGGCCCTCGTCGACCGGCTGATTGCGGCCGACCTCGTCGGCATGATGAACATGGCGCGCAAGGCCGGCCAGTTCGTCAGCGGCGCGACAAAGGTGGATGCCGCAGTTCGCTCGGGTGCCGCGCTTGCCGTCTTCCATGCGGCGGATGCGGCGGCCGACGGTGTCCGCAAGATCGACCAGGCGAGAAAGGCCTGGAAGTTCGGCACCGACGCCGAAGAAGACATACCGTCCTTTTCGTTCTTCACGAGCGCGGAAATGGACGACCTGATGGGCCAGAATGCGTTTATCCATGCCTGCGCGCTTGCAGGGCAGGCGGGTGACGGTGTAGTGAAGCGCGCAACCATGCTCGATAAGTACCGCGGTGTCGGTCAGTCTGGAGCAGTTGGCGGCGCCCGCCGGCCAAACCTATGACGCGGCCACCGGCACCAGCCGGCCGCCGTACCGAGAGACATGAATTGATAGACGAGGTCTGATGTCGCCATCCGTCCTCGTTCGAAGGAACAGGAACGGAATGACCGACAACAAAGACGACAAGACGCTTGGGGTTAAGAAGACCCTCACCCTGAAACCGTCAGGAGTGAGCCAGGGGACCGTGCGCCAGGATATGGGCCGTGGCCGCACCAAGGCGGTCGTGGTCGAAACCCGCAAGCGCCGTCCGATCCGCCCGGAAGACGACAAGCCTGCGTTCACTGCACCAGCACCAGCGCCGGCCGCACCCGTCGCAGCACCGGCAGCCGCTCAGACACCCGCGCCGGTTGCTGCTGCGCCTCAGGCCGCCCCAGAACCGGTAGCTCAGGCCCCACGACCGCCGCAGCCGGCCCAGGCACCGGTCGCGCGTGCCCCACAGCCTGCGCCGCAAGGCCAGCGCCCGGCACCGCAGGGCCAGCGTCCTGCGCCCCAAGGCCAGCGTCCATCCTCTTATGGTCAGCAGCGTCCAGGCAACCAGAGCCAGCGTCCCGCGCCATCGGCACCGCAGCCGCGCCAGCCGGAGCGCCCACGTGGCGCCGTCCTGCACGATCTCTCGGCCAGCGAAATGGATGCGCGTCGTCGCGCCCTCGTGGAGGCGCAGGCTCGTGAAGTGATCGAAGCCAAGCAGCGCCTCGAAGACGAAGCGCGCCGCAAGGTCGAAGAAGAACGCCGCAAGGTCGAGGAAGCCGCCGAGGCCGCCCGCCGCGCTGCAGAACCTGCACCGGTCGAAGCGCCTGTGGAAGCAGCGCCCGCCGCGACTGCCGCTCCGGCAGCAGAGCGTGCCGGCACCGCGCGTCCGGCCGTCACCCGCACCCAGCCTGGCGCTGCAGCGCAGCCGGTCCTCGGTCGTGGCCGCAAGGGCGGCGAAGAAGACGACGATCGCGGCCCGCCGCGTGGTGCACCGGCTCGTGGCCGCGTTGCCACACCGGCGCCCGCCAAGGTTCCGGCCCGCCCGAAGACGGAAGACGAGCGCCGCCGCGGCAAGCTGACGGTCACCACGGTCAGCGTCGACGAGGAAGGCGGCCCGGCTCGCGGCCGCTCGCTCTCGGCGATGCGCCGCCGGCAGGAGAAGTTCCGCCGCAGCCAGATGCAGGAACCGCGTGAAAAGGTCATGCGCGAAGTCATCCTGCCGGAGACCATCACCATTCAGGAACTGTCGCAGCGCATGTCCGAACGCGCCGTCGAAGTTATCAAGTTCCTGATGAAGGAAGGCCAGATGATGAAGCCGGGCGACGTGATCGACGCCGATCTGGCCGAGCTCATTGCCGTCGAATTCGGCCATACGGTCAAGCGCGTCTCGGAGTCCGACGTCGAGGAAGGCATCTTCAACGTTTCCGACGAAGCCGGCGAACAGATCTCGCGCCCACCGGTCGTGACCATCATGGGTCACGTCGACCACGGCAAGACCTCGCTGCTCGACGCCATCCGCCATGCGAACGTGGTTTCCGGCGAAGCCGGTGGCATCACGCAGCACATCGGTGCCTATCAGGTCGAGCATAACGGCCAGAAGATCACCTTCATCGACACCCCCGGCCACGCCGCCTTCACGGCCATGCGTGCCCGTGGTGCGCAGGCTACCGACATCGCCATCCTGGTGGTGGCGGCAGACGACAGCGTGATGCCGCAGACGATCGAGTCCATCAACCACGCCAAGGCGGCCGGTGTGCCGATCATCGTGGCGATCAACAAGATCGACAAGCCGACGGCCAACCCAGACAAGGTTCGCCAACAGCTTCTGCAGCACGAAGTCTTCGTGGAATCCATGGGTGGTGAAGTCCTCGACGTCGAGGTCTCCGCCAAGAACCGCACCAACCTCGACAAGCTGCTGGAAGCGATCCTGCTGCAGTCCGAAATCCTCGACCTAAAGGCCAATCCGAACCGGACGGCCGAAGGCATGGTGATCGAAGCCCAGCTCGACCGCGGTCGCGGTCCCGTGGCCACCGTCCTAGTCCAGAAGGGCACGCTGAAGCCCGGCCAGATCCTGGTCGCCGGCGACCAGTGGGGCCGCGTACGCGCGCTCGTCGACGACAAGGGCGAGCAGGTCAAGGAAGCAGGCCCTGCGACTCCGGTCGAGGTTCTCGGTCTTTCGGGCACACCCGCTGCCGGCGATCGCTTTGCGGTCGTCGAGAGCGAGAGCCGTGCCCGCGAAATCTCCGAGTATCGCCAGCGCCTCACCCGCGACAAGGCGGCGGCCCGCCAGTCCGGTTCGCGCGGTTCGCTCGAACAGATGATGAGCCAGCTGCAGACCTCCGGCCTGAAGGAGTTCCCGCTCCTCATCAAGGGCGACGTGCAGGGCTCGATCGAAGCGATTATCGGCGCGCTCGACAAGCTCGGCACGGACGAAGTCCGCGCCCGCATCGTACATTCGGGTGCCGGCGGCATCACGGAATCGGATATCTCGCTCGCAGAGGCATCCAACGCCGCGATCATCGGCTTCAATGTCCGCGCCAACGCACAGGCTCGCACCTTTGCCGAACGCTCGGGCATCGAGATCCGCTACTACAACATCATCTACGACCTGGTGGACGACGTGAAGGCGGCCATGTCCGGCCTGCTGTCGCCGGAGCGCCGCGAGACCTTCCTCGGCAATGCCGAGATCCTCGAGGTGTTCAACATCACCAAGACCGGCAAGGTCGCGGGTTGCCGCGTCATCGAAGGCAAGGTCGAGCGTGGAGCCGGTGTCCGCCTGGTGCGCGACAACGTCGTCATCCACGAAGGCAAGCTCAAGACGCTCAAGCGCTTCAAGGACGAAGTCTCCGAAGTGCCCATGGGCCAGGAGTGCGGCATGGCCTTCGAGAACTACGAAGACATTCGCGCCGGCGACACCATCGAGTGCTTCCGCGTCGAGCACATCACCCGGACGCTGTAAGCGCTCGGAGCAAGCATCAGGAGCCGCTGGAGAGAGATTTCCGGCGGCTTTTTCTTGTCACACACATCCTGGGAGGAGCGAACCGTGACCGTTTCATTCGATCTTGGCGGCAAGACCGCCATCGTGACCGGTGCCAATACCGGACTGGGACAGGCCATTGCGGTCGCCCTCGCCGGTGCCGGCGCCGATGTGGCCCTTGTCGGCCGCTCCTCCATGGCCGAGACGGAAGAGGCGATCGCATCCGCCGGCGGTGGCCGGACACTCACCATCAAGGCCGACCTCTCCACCATCGCGCCGGTCCAGGACGTCATCGACCAGACGCTGGCGTGGTCCGGGCGTGCCGATATCCTCGTCAACAATGCCGGCATCATCCGCCGCGCCGACGCCGTCGACTTTTCCGAAGCCGACTGGGATGCGGTCATGGACGTCAACCTCAAGACGGTCTTCTTCCTCTCGCAGGCCTTCGCCCGCCATCTCCTCGCCGAGAAACGATCGGGCAAGATCATCAACATCGCCTCGCTCCTGTCCTTCCAGGGCGGCATCCGCATTCCGTCCTACACCGCATCGAAGAGCGGCCTGGCGGGGCTAACGCGCCTGCTCGCCTGCGAATGGGCCGGCAAGGGCATCAACGTCAACGCCATTGCGCCCGGCTACTTCGAGACCAACAACACGGAAGCCCTGCGCAACGACGACGATCGCAACGCTGCGATCCTGGCGCGGATACCGGCCGGTCACTGGGGCCGCCCGGAGGAGATCGGCGGCGCCGCCGTCTTCCTCGCCTCCCCCGCGTCCGACTATGTCCACGGCATAGTCATGCCGGTGGACGGGGGCTGGCTCGCCCGCTAGCCGGCAGGCGTTCCACCGGGATGACGCCGACGCGTGGCGGCGGTCGGCCGGTTGCGCCGGAGTGATCTTCAGGCTGCGGTTGATGATGCAAATCTGATGCCGCGGCTCAGGATTTAATTGTTGCCAACTGCAGTCATGTTTATTATCGAAGGCTCGTGATCGGGGCCGGGAGCAATCCGGCTGCGACCGTCGTCGGAGCTTTCCCCTTGATGGGTGGCAAAGCTCCCGCATCCGGAGAGCCGCAACCATGCCGACCGCCACCGCCCGCACCCTTCACCTACGTTGCCGCTCCCTCTCTCTCGCCGCCCCTCTCGCTGCGATGCTGTTCGGCATTCTGACCACGGCACCCGGGATGGCATTCGCGCAGCAGCCGGCCCCGACCGTCCCTGCGGCACAAGGCGAGACCGGTGGCGCGTCAACTCCGCCGGCATCGGCACAGCCGTCTGCACCAGCGCCGGCAGCAGAGCTTCCTGGCGCGACTGACCCTTCCGCCGGACCGAGCACATCGCAAGCCCCTGCCGAGCCTCTGGCGCCGACACTGACGCAGCCCGCGCCCGATCAGGCGCCCCTGGAAGAACCGGCGACGGATGAGCCGACGATGCTGGAGCAGCTGCTGCCGGCCGGCGAGCGGTCCGACATCCCGCATGACCTGTCGCCCTGGGGCATGTTCATGGCCGCCGACTGGGTGGTCAAGGGCGTGATGCTGGGCCTTGCCTTTGCATCCCTCATCACCTGGACGGTCTGGCTGGCGAAGACGCTCGAGCTTGCCGGCGCCCGCGCCCGTGTCGGCCGTACCCTGAAGGTCATCCGCAATTCCGCAACGCTTGCCGAGGCCGTCGGCGGTATCGCCCAGCGCGGCGGGCCGGCGGCGCTGATGCTGCGATCAGCCGCCGACGAGGTGCGCCTTTCGGAGGCCGCCCTCGATCACGCTGACAACGGCGGCGTCAAGGAGCGGGTCTCGTCCGCCCTCGGCCGCATCGAATCGGCTGCCGGCCGTCGCATGTCGCGCGGCACCGGCGTGCTGGCGACCATCGGCTCGACGGCACCCTTCGTCGGCCTGTTCGGGACCGTCTGGGGCATCATGAACTCCTTCATCGGCATCTCGGAATCGCAGACGACCAATCTCGCCGTCGTCGCCCCGGGCATCGCCGAAGCGCTGCTCGCCACCGCCATCGGCCTGGTGGCGGCCATTCCGGCGGTTGTCATCTACAACGTCTTTGCCCGCTCCATCACCGGCTATCGCCAGCTGCTGGCCGATGCCGCGGCCGGCGTCGAGCGGCTGGTCAGCCGCGATCTCGACTTCCGCAAAGTGCCCCCGGGCAGCCGCAAGGCGCCCGTTTCCCTCGTGGCAGGAGAATGATCCATGGCCGGCGGCATTCGCGAAAATAGCGGCGACGAGCTCTCCGAGAACCACGAGATCAACGTCACGCCCTTCATCGACGTGATGCTGGTGCTGCTGATCATCTTCATGGTCGCGGCACCGCTGGCGACGGTGGACGTGAACGTCGACCTTCCGGCCTCGACCGCCCAGCCGGCAGAGCGCCCCGACGAGCCTCTCTACCTCACCGTCACCGAAGACCTCGGTCTCAACCTCGGCAACGACACGATCGACCGGGCAGAGCTGGCGACCGCTCTGGAGCGGGCCACCGAGGGCAACAAGGACACGAGGATCTTCCTGCGTGCCGACAAGGCCATCGAATACGGGCAGTTCATGGAGGTCATGAACCTGCTGCGCGATGCCGGGTATCTCAAGATCGCGCTGGTGGGGCTCGAAGGCGTGCCTGCGGCTGCGGCCCCGGCCGCCGGCGCAGCCACAACCGATCCTGCCGCCGGGAGCACTCCATGACCTTCACCACGCCCCGATCCAGCCGCTCCGGGCGCTTTGCCGAACTGGCGCTGTGGTCCACGGCGGGTCTTGTCGTGCTGACGGCGCATATCGCCGCTGCCGCGGTGCTGTTGAAGCAGGAGCCGTCCCTGCCGGCCGACCAGGGACCTCCGGCCGCCATCATGATCGAAATGGCTGCCGAACCTGTGGCACAGAATACCGAAGAAGATCAGGTGTCGACGGAAGAGGTGGACTCCGAGGAAATTGCAAGCCGGCAGGTCGAGCCGGTGGAAGAGCCACTTCCGGAGCCGCTGCCCGAGCCCGTCGAGCCGCCGCCACCGGAGGAGGTTGCGGAGCTGGAGCCCGTTGAACCCGAGCCCGAGCCGGTCGAGCCGGAGCCGATCGAACAGCCTGAGCCGGAGATCACCGAAACCATTCCGGAGCCGGCGCCCGAACCCGTGGAAGAGGTCGATCCGATCGAGCAGCAGATGATCGCGGCGCTCGACAACGTCGAGGTGCCACTGCCGATCACGCGCCCTCCTCCGCCGCCGGAGCCGAAGAAGGAGCCGCCGAAGCGGGCGAAACCGCAGCCGCAGGCCGCCAAGGCCTCGCAGAAAGCGAAGCTGCAGACCCGGCAGGCGGATCGAACCGCGGCGACGCAGACATCGCAGGGAACCTCAACGCCTTCGGTTTCGCCGGCCCGGTGGAAATCCAGAGTGCAGGCCAAGATTGCCCGCAACGCCCGTCGCTGCCCCGGTAACGACACCGGCCTGGCGGCCGTCCGCTTCAGCTTCGATGGCAACGGCAATATCACCAATGTGTCGCTGTCTCGGTCCTCGGGCAATTCGGCGATCGACAACTATATCGTCTCTGCCGTGAAGCGGGCGTCACCGATCCCGGCGCCGCCTGCCGGGGCACCCAGGTATCTGGATCAAGGCCTGAAATGTGAATGATCCGGACGACCATGCAGGTGTGTCTCGGCAGATCGCCCTTTTAGTCTCATCGTCACGGCGCCACCCATGCATGTCCTGTGATGGGCCGGCTCAGCGCTGAACAGAAATAGCGCGGCCCGAAGCGGGCTTGCGATCCGTATTCAACGTCATCTCACGCATCCAGGGTCAGAAGAGGCCCACGGCTGTCAACAGCTTCAACATGACGGGAAAGAAGCCTCCAGAACGGAAAAAGCCCGACGCGGGAGGAGGTGCGTCGGGCTTTAAACTTGATCGGCAATTGGGAGGAGGAGGAGATTGCCGATCTCATCTCACGACGCTGGGAGGAGGAGTGCGTCGCTTCGATGAGACAGATATAGGCCCCACCGATCCGATTGCCAAGACGACCTGTTGCAATGCAGCAATGCGTGGAACGCAAAGCTTCATCTATGTCATCCTGCATTTGCCGCTTTCATCGCCGTGCTTGCCGCGGAGCGGGCTCTGTGTCATGCCGTCACCGACAAACAAAGAGGCAGATGATGAGCAGCATTCGCTACCACGAAGGTGATATTTCCACCGCAGACGCCGCCCGCTACACCGGGGCGATCGCCATCGACACCGAGACGCTGGGGCTTGTCCCGCGCCGTGACCGGCTCTGCGTCGTGCAGCTCTCCCCGGGCGACGGCACTGCCGACGTGATCCGTATTGCCGCCGGTCAGAAGGAGGCGCCCAACCTCGTGGCCCTGCTGGCAGACACATCGCGCAGCAAGATCTTCCACTACGGCCGGTTCGATATCGCCGTTCTCTTCCATACCTTCGGCGTCACCACCACGCCGGTCTTCTGCACGAAGATTGCCTCGCGTCTGGCGCGCACCTATACCGACCGGCACGGTCTCAAGGACAACCTCAAGGAAATGCTCGACATCGACGTTTCCAAGGCGCAGCAGCAATCGGACTGGGCGGCTGCGGTCCTGTCCCCGGCACAGCTGGAGTATGCCGCCTCGGACGTGCTTCACCTGCATGCGCTTTGCGAGCGCCTGACCGAGCGCCTGAAGCGGGACGGCCGCATGGAAATGGCCACCGCCTGCTTCGAATTCCTGCCGACCCGGGCCAAGCTCGACCTTCTCGGCTGGGAAGAGACCGACATCTTCGCCCACAGCTGACGCCAGGTCCAGGGCGGCGGTATCCTGCCATCCCGGGTTAACTTCCGATTAAGCGGCTCACCCTAGGCTTCGACGCGAACGCCTGGGGTGGACGAGACCATGGTACTTCCGACGCAGGCCGCCTTCGGGCTGGCCGCCACCAATCTGATGCAATCGACTCTCGACAGTATCGAGGAGCGTCGCAAGCAGGATGAGGAAAAGGCAACCGGAACCAAAAAGGATCCGGTCGCCGAGGCGCGCATGAGCGCCAGCACGGAAGCCAAGCGGTCCGAGGGCAAGATTGCCGAGGCGCTGTTCAGCATCAACAACGTCGACCCCAACGAATTGAAGATGCAGCTGACCGAACGGCTGGCCGCGAAGCTTGGCATCGACCTGGAAGAGGAACGGTCGAACTACTCGCTCGGCAAGGCCATCGAGGAGGCCGTCAAGAACCTCGATCGCACGCAGATCTTGGAGCTCGAGAAAGACCTCGGGCTCAAGGACGCCGGCGTGACGCTCGATACGGTGATCGCCGCAATCATGAACCCCTACGGCGACGACAATGCCCGTCTGATGGAAGGCTTGACCAAGGTCGCCAATGGCGGCAAGGCGGGCTTCGACGTGGCTCGCGTCATTCAGCGTCTCGAAGACGTGGCTGACCCGAAGACGCTGGAAGAGCTGAAGCTCGGCCCGCAGGGCTACGATCCCACCCGCGTCGAGGACGCCGAGACCCGCGCGGAACGCCGGGACGACATTCAGGCTCTGGAGGCTTCCGAAAAGCTCGAAGACGTCCAGGAGATGCAGGACGCGGTCAAGGAGAGCAACGACAAGGCGGTCGAGGGTGCGACGCCCGGCGAACCGTCTGCCGCCGAGACTGCCGAGACTGACGTGATCCTGCTTCTCGGCGCAACCGTCGAGCAGGCCAGGGATACCGAACCCGTCACCGGGGATACAGCAGCGGTCGAGCCTGACGATGCTCCAGCATCCGGCGATGTCGCACCCGTCGAGGGAGAAGCAACCACCGAGATGAACGCCGAGGCCATGGAAGAGATGGCGGCCGAGGCGCTGACGGAGGCGCAGACGCCGATCCTGGTCATTTCCGTCGACGACATCGGGCTCTACGAGCTGCTCAAGCAGAAGCTGGCCGCCTGACGCCAGGGTTGGCGGCGGGGCCCCTGCCCGAACACCTCATCTCCATTGCTTCCGAATTAGAAGTCGCCTTAGTGGTTTGTTAACCTCTATCGGGCAATCCTAATCAATCATTCGGCATTTGTGACGCCATGAGGCGTCGCGGTCGCAGCGGGAAACGCTGTGAAACTCCAAAACCGCTGTAGCCGGACTGTCTTGCCAACGCGAAGACATGGAGCAGGTCATGCTGCCGCCCCTCGGCGCCGTTTTGAGCGCTTCCGTCGATTACCAGACAGCCGCCCGGACGGCCGTTCCGGCGCAGATCGCTCTGGGCACCGCCGGCAGCAACCCGTCGCTTCCGCTGCCGACGAACCTCTTGAGCGGCGGGCGGATCGACATCCTTTCGCTGTCGGGTCAATTGCAGCTGGCCCAGGGTCTGTCCATCTTCGCCGAAGCTGTCGGCGGCTATCTGAAGATCAGCCGGCGGGAAGGCGAAAGCCTGGTCGATTATGCCCACCGGCTGGCGGAAGCCCTGAAGTCGCTGACGGCCTCGCAGCGGGCGGTGCTCGAACAGAGCCTCGCCCAGCTCGTTCGCGGGATCACCCTGCGGATGTTGACGGACATCCTCAACAACCCGCTCGGCGCCGAGGCCTCCCGACTCAATGCCTACCTCGAGACGGCGCAATTGACGGGTCGTGATCCGGCTGCGCGCGCCGTCGTCAGCTCCTATCGCCAGAATGCAGCCGCCGATCCGGTGACGGCACCCGCCACGGCGTCACCCTCAGGAGCACCCGTCGCGGCGGATGCGGGACAACACGGGACGGGCAGGACAGGCAATACTCTCGCGCCCACAGCGGCTGGTCCTCTTCCAGAGGCAGCCGGAGGCCGGTCGATTGCTTTGCAGGCCCACGTGCAGGATGCAGCGGCCCTTGCGGCAGGGGATGCCGGCGAGCCGTCGGTCCTGGCGCATGCTGCGGACGAAGCCACAACAGGGCGTGCACCGGCAGGGACGGCGCCCCGATCGGATGGCTTTGCGCAAGCCCAGGATGCCGCCAAGCCTCCCGCACAGCCGAGCAGCCTGTCGTCCCTGGAACCCATGGCAGACGATGCCGTGGAGGCTCTTGCAAAAGCGGCGAACTCCGAGGCACGCGGCGCGGCGAAGCCTGATGCAACCATGGCGGCCGATCCATCATCCGGAACCGTCGGCGCGCGGGCTGCGGCCATGGCCGGTCTCGGAGGCGCCGCCGTGATCTACGACGCCACCGCCCTGATCCGCATGGCGCAGCGACTTCCGGATGAGGCCGGCAACAGGTTCGTGCAGGAGGTTCTCTACCAGACCGCCCATGCAGCGGACCCTGTCGTGGCCGAGGCTCCCCTGGCGGCGGATGACGGCCCGGGCAGTCTCGTAGCTGCCCTTATTGCCGCCGAGACGGAAAACGCCTTGCCCGCGGTTCTGCGGACCGATGCAATGCGAACGGCAGCGGGTCTCGATGGGCTGCAAGCGGCGCGGGCCTCCATGGGCGGCGGCGCGGATGACCTTCTTCCCCCGCCCCCGGCAGCGGCCGGCGAAGCGGGCAAGCTATCCCCTGCTGCCCAACTGCCGTTCGAAGCCGCGGCCTTTGTTGCGGCAGCGCCGATGGTGGCCCGCGAGGGGCTGGCCCAGGCGTTTGTCGCCTATCCGCAGGTGCAACCGCCGCCAAAGGAAGAGGAGCGGGACGTGGAACGGGTTTCGGCCATCGATGAAGATGGCGGAAACCGGCCTTCGCAACAGGATGCCCAGGGAGACGATCAGGGGGCCGAGGACGACGAGGCGTCTGGCAGCGGCGAAGGGGATGCGGCCGGCGGGGACCATGACGGCCACGCCGACCATGCCGAAGATCTCTACTGGCGCATGGCCGATCTGACCTGAATCTTAAAATCGCGCATGAAAAAGGCCGCCGGATGGATCATCCGGCGGCCTTCGATTGTCAGCAACAGCGATTAGTCGTTGCTGCGGTTCTTCAGCGCTGCACCGAGGATGTCGCCGAGCGATGCGCCAGAGTCGGACGAACCGAACTGAGCGACGGCTTCCTTCTCTTCTGCGATCTCGAGAGCCTTGATCGACAGCATGACCTTGCGATCCTTCTTGGAGAAGTTCGTGACGCGGGCGTCAAAAACCTGACCAACCGAGAAACGCTCCGGACGCTGATCGTCGCGATCGCGTGCCAGGTCGTTGCGGCGGATGAAGGAGGTGATGTCGTCGTGGTTGACGAGCTTCACTTCGAGGCCACCGTCGTTGACGGCCGTGACTTCGCACGAGACGACAGCGTTCTTGCGCAGTTCGCCCGAAGCTGCAGCGTCGCCGAGAGCATCCTTGCCAAGCTGCTTGATGCCGAGCGAGATGCGTTCCTTTTCGACGTCCACATCGAGAACGACGGCCTTGACCATGTCGCCCTTGTTGTATTCCTCGATGACCTGTTCGCCCGGACGGTTCCAGTCGAGGTCGGAGAGGTGGACCATGCCGTCGACGTCGCCTTCGAGGCCGATGAACAGGCCGAACTCGGTCTTGTTCTTGACTTCGCCTTCGACTTCAGTGCCGGCCGGATGGCTGAAGGCAAATGCCTGCCACGGGTTCTCGAGGGTCTGCTTGAGACCGAGCGAGATACGGCGCTTGGACGGATCGACTTCGAGAACGACAACGTCGACGTCCTGCGTAGTCGACAGGATCTTGCCGGGGTGTACGTTCTTCTTGGTCCAGGACATTTCCGAGATGTGGATCAGGCCTTCGATGCCCGGCTCCAGCTCGACGAATGCACCGTAGTCGGTGATGTTCGTGACGGTACCGGAGATCTTCTTGCCGATCGGGTACTTGGCCGAGATGCCATCCCACGGATCCGACTCGAGCTGCTTCATGCCGAGCGAGATGCGGTGGGTTTCCTGGTTGATGCGGATGATCTGAACCTTGACCGACTGGCCGATGGACAGGATTTCCGACGGGTGGTTGACGCGGCGCCAGGCCATGTCGGTGACGTGCAGCAGACCATCGATACCGCCGAGGTCGACGAACGCACCGTAATCGGTGATGTTCTTGACGACGCCGTCGACAACCTGTCCTTCTTCGAGGTTCTGAACGATTTCAGAACGCTGCTCGGCACGGGACTCTTCGAGAACCGTACGGCGCGAAACGACGATGTTGCCGCGGCGCTTGTCCATCTTGAGGATTTCGAAGGGCTGCGGGTTGTGCATCAGCGGGGTCACGTCGCGGATCGGACGGATGTCGACCTGCGAACGCGGAAGGAAGGCAACGGCGCCATCCAGATCGACGGTGAAGCCACCCTTGACCTGGTTGAAGATAACGCCTTCGACGCGCTCGCCGGCTTCGAACTTGACTTCGAGCTTGACCCAGCTTTCCTCGCGGCGAGCCTTCTCGCGCGACAGAACAGCTTCGCCCAGCGCGTTTTCGATGCGCTCGACATAGACTTCGACTTCGTCGCCGACGTTGAGCAGGCCGTCCTTGCCCTTGGCGCCGAATTCCTTCAGCGGCACGCGGCCTTCGACCTTGAGGCCGACATCGATGACGGCCATGTCCTTCTCGATGGCGGTGACGATGCCCTTCGTGACATAGCCTTCGGCCAGATCCGTATGACCAAAGGACTCTTCGAGAAGGGCTGCGAAGTCATCCCGCGTTGGGTTAGATAGTGACATGAAATCTCCTGAGAGTGCCCTTGCGGACACGCATGCGCCGGTGGTTCGTGTTAAAGATGCTCGAAGCCAAGCCCGCCTCATCTTTGGAGGCTATCCGGCGCTAGGACTGGCTTACGAGATAGGATGACGCCCGGACAGAACCGGAAGGCCATCAAGCTTTCTTCAGGGCAGCGTCGATGATGGTCTTCGCGCCTTGAAACGCGGCCTCTATACTCATTTCCGAGGTATCTAGCAAGTGTGCATCGGCCGCGGGCTTGAGGGGGCTGTCGGCACGGCCCATGTCGCGCTCGTCGCGCTTGCGGACGTCGGCGAAAATGGCGTCGAAATCCGCCGGCTTGCCGTCGGCGACGATCTCGTCGAAGCGCCGTCTCGCCCGCACCTCGGGAGAGGCGGTGACATAGAGTTTCACCGGCGAGGACGGACAGACCACGGTGCCGATATCGCGCCCGTCGAGCACGGTGCCCGGCTCGCGCTTCGAGAACGCCTGCTGCGCCTCCACCAGGGCGCGCCGCACCGCGGGCATGACGGCGATCCGGGAGGCGGCCTCGCCGATCTCGTGGCGCGACAGCACGGAGCGGTCGAGCCCGCCAAGATCGACCGCGCGCGCCATCTTCTCGGCCACGTCCTCGTCGTCAAGCGGCAGGCCGGCGTCGAGCAGCGCCTTGGCCGTGGCCCGGTAGGTGAGGCCGGTATCCAGATGCTGGAAACCGTAGGTCTCGGCAATCCGTCGCGACAGGGTGCCCTTTCCCGCCGCGGCGGGGCCGTCGATGGCGATGACGAAGCCCATCAGGCCGCCCTGCTCTCGACGGCCTCGATCCTGGCGCCGAGGCCGGCCATCAGGTCCATGAATTCGGGGAAGCTGGTGGCGATGATGCCGGCGTCGTCGACCGTCACCGGATGCTCCGACACCAGGCCGAGCACCAGGAAGCTCATGGCGATGCGGTGATCGAGATGGGTGGCGACCGCCTCTCCCGCCGCATTGCCGTAGCCCTTGCCGCCGGGGCGGCCGCGGACGGTGAGCGTATCCTCGCCCTCGTCGCAATCGACGCCGTTCAGCTTCAACCCCTCGGCGGTGGCCGACAGCCGGTCGGATTCCTTGACGCGCAGTTCCTCGACGCCGAGCATGGTCGTCGTGCCTTCCGCAAAGGCGGCGGCGACGGCCAGCACAGGATATTCGTCGATCATCGACGGCGCCCGTTCGGCCGGAACGGTGACGCCTTTCAATTGCGAATGGCGAACCCGCAGGTCGGCCACGTCCTCGCCGCCGGCAAGCCGCGGGTTCAGCACCTCGATATCGGCGCCCATCTCCTGCAGCGTCAGGATCAGGCCCGTGCGGGTCGGGTTCATCAGCACGTTCTCGATCGTCACCTCCGAGCCCGGCACCAGAAGAGCCGCAACCAGCGGGAAGGCCGTCGACGACGGATCGCCCGGCACGTCGATCACCTGCCCCGTCAGTTTTCCGCGACCCTGGAGCCGGATGGTGCGCACGCCGTCGGCATCCGTCTCCACCGTCAGGTCGGCGCCAAAACCCTGCAGCATCTTTTCCGTGTGGTCGCGGGTCATCACCGGCTCGATCACCGTCGTGATGCCCGGCGTGTTGAGGCCGGCGAGCAGCACGGCGGATTTCACCTGGGCCGAGGCCATGGGCACCCGGTAGGTGATCGGGTTCGGCGTTGCCGGCCCGCGCAGCGTCACCGGCAGCCGGTCGCCTTCGGCGGCCGTGACCTGCACGCCCATTTCGCGCAGCGGCGCGAGCACGCGGCCCATCGGGCGCTTGGAGAGCGAGGCATCGCCGATGAAGGTGGAGTCGAAATCATAGACGCCGACGAGGCCCATGGTCAGGCGGCAGCCGGTGCCGGCATTGCCGAAATCGAGCGGCGCCTCGGGCGCCAGCAGCGCGCCGTTGCCGGTGCCCTGGATGATCCATTCGGCGCCGATCTTCTCGATCTTCGCGCCCATGGCCTGCATGGCCTTGCCGGTGTTGATGACGTCCTCGCCTTCCAGAAGACCGGTGATGCGGGTTTCGCCGGAGGCCAGCCCCCCGAACATGAAGGAGCGGTGCGAGATCGACTTGTCGCCCGGAATGCGGACGGTGCCCTTCAGATCGGCGGATTTCAGCGAGCGGGCCGGCTTCAACGCAACACCATGCGACATGGCTTGTCCTTCTGTCTCTTGTCCTGAATTTGCGGGCGTGGTTATCATAAAGGTGCAAGCCGGTCATCCAGCTAATTTCGCCCTTGGCGCAAACGGGCAAGTTTACCTTTGACAGGAAAGGGCGCAGGCCTTAAGGGGACCGGCTAGTTTTCATTACCCGTTGACAGCCGCTCCGGCGGCAAGCCGACCTTGATCGGCAAGACTCACGAGGCTTTCACAGTGGCAAAAGCGGAACTCGGCACCAAGCGCACCGACCCCGATAACGGCAAGAAGTTCTACGACCTCAACCGCAACCCGGTTGTCTCTCCCTATTCCGGCAAATCCTGGCCGCTCTCCTTCTTCGAGGAGAACACGGCTCAGAAGAAGATGGAACAGGCCGAGGAGGAGGAGGTCCAGGAAGTCGACACCGAGAACCCGGAAGTCGAGCTGACGACCACCGACGACAGCGACGATTCCAGCGGCGACGACCTGCCGGACATGGGCGACGACGACGTCGAGATCGAAGGCGATGACGACGACGACGACACCTTCCTGGAAGCGGACGAAGACGACGACAACGACGATGTGAGCGGCATCATCGGCGTGACCGGCGACGACGACGAAGTCTGATCCGTCAATTCAGTGCCCGGCGGACGATAAAATTCGCCGGGCCTTCAAATATGGCTTGCACTCTCCCCAAACCGGAAGTATCAAGCCGCCACTCCGGGCGAAACGCTTGGAGTTTCCCAGGACCGGAACGATTTCCCGGACCACCCTGATGGGGCTATAGCTCAGCTGGGAGAGCGCTTGCATGGCATGCAAGAGGTCAGCGGTTCGATCCCGCTTAGCTCCACCAAATTTTCCAAACATATTTCTGTTACTCGAAGGTGCGTTCCGGTTTCCAGATGGGAACGACGTCTGGAATTGACGCAATCCACGTAACCCAAAATACATTTTGGTTTGACGTAAGTCGCACTACGTAGATATTGATTGAACCTGCAACGTACAGGACACACCTCACCATGAGAGAAGACGCCCCAGCACTAGGGATCGGCTTTTATTCCGCCGGCGAAGCTGCCCGTTTGCTGGATACCCCTGTCCGTAACATCAGACGCTGGCTTGGCGGGTATAACTACCGCCACAAAGGCGAAATTTTCCACGTTAAGCCGCTGTGGACTCCACAGTTGCCGGCTTACGACGACCATATCGAGCTTGGTTTTCGCGACCTAATTGAACTTAGATTCGTCCAGGAGTTCATTAAGGCCGGTTTGGGCCTAAAAACTATCCGCCACTGCTTGGCATATGCCAAAGAGTGCGTGAACGATGACCACCCGTTTTCCACTCGCAGATTTCAGACCGATGGCAAAACAATCTTTCTCGAAAGTGCTACCGCATCCGGAGGTGAAACACTCCTGGATCTTAAGCAAAAGCAGTACACGATTAAGGCGATCATTGAGCGAACATTTAAAGACCTTGACGTGGAGAACGATGCGGTAACCCGGTGGCGCCCTTACAAAGGGAAATCTTCCATAATCATCGACCCTTCGTTGGTATTCGGTCAGCCGACAACCGCCATATATAATGTCCCGACGATCGCGCTGGCTCAGGCAGTAACGGCAGAGGGGTCTGACAAGGCAGTCTCCCTACTGTATGAGGTACCGTTGTCGGTTGTCCGAGATGCTGTTGCATTTGAGGAAATGCTGGCTGCGTGAAGGTCCTTTTCGATCACAACCTGTCACCGAGAATTGCAAGAGCAATTCAAGCTCTGACGGTGAGTGAGCATGAGGTCGTAGCTCTGAAAGATAGATTCCCAGTCAATATCAAGGATGTTGACCTTATAGCAGAACTCAGTCGGCAAGGTGGGTGGATTCTTATTTCAGGTGACAGGCGCATAACCCGAAACCGCGCTGAAAAAGCTGCCTTTCAGTCTTCGAAGATAATTGGAATGTTCTTGTCGTCCGGGCTCTACAAGGCGCCGGTAATGAAACAAGCAGAACGACTTATTTCGCTTTGGCCAACCATAGAAACCGTTTCCAAAAATGTCTCTGGTGGCTCAATGTTTGAATTGCCAATGAAGTCAAGCAAGCTTTCCCCACTGAAGTAATGCGGCTGGTGCAACCTCCTGCACTCAACTTCTAAATCCCCCCAGCATTGACATCCGCCCCCATTCCCGCTGAATACCCGCATGATCACTGGCGCCGCCCATCACCCACGCCGCCTGCTGGCAGCGCTTGTCCCTCTCCTTCTGGCGGCAACCCTGTCGGGCTGTGCCGGGCGTCCCGAGGGCGTGCTGGTGCCGACCGCTTCCGCCGCCGCGCCGGGGGCGCAGGTGGATATCCTGGTGGCCACCACGCGGCAGCCGTCGAAGGATCCCGGCATCCTGTTCTCCGGCGAGCGCGGCCGCGGCCTCGAAGCCACCGACATTGCCGTTTCCATCCCGCCCGCAGCCAGCCGCGAGGTGGGCGAAGTGCAGTGGCCGAAGCGGCTGCCGGCTGATCCCGCCAAGGAATTCGCCACCGTCCGCGTCGCGCCGGTGAAGGGCGAGGCCGAAGCGGGCCGGTGGCTGTCGCAGCACCTGCCGCCCAGCAAGCGCGTCTTCGTCTTCGTGCACGGCTTCAACAACCGCTACGAGGAGGCCGTCTACCGCTTCGCGCAGATCGTCCATGATTCCGGCACCGAGGCCGCGCCCGTACTCTTCACCTGGCCGTCGCGGGCCTCGATCTTCGACTACAATTACGACAAGGAGAGCGCCAACTACTCCCGCGACGGGCTGGAAGACGTGCTGGACCAGATCGCCGACAATCCGCAGGTCGAGGACATCGTGATCATGGCCCATTCGATGGGCTCCTGGCTGACGGTGGAGGCGCTGCGGCAGATGGCGATCCGCGACGGGCGCGTGGCGCCGAAGATCCGCAACGTCATCCTCGCCTCGCCCGACCTCGACGTCGACGTCTTCAGCCAGCAGCTCGACACCATCGGCAAGCCGGGCCCGAACTTCACGCTGTTCGTCTCGCGCGACGACCGGGCGCTGCAGCTGTCGCGGCGCATCTCCGGCAGCATCGACCGGCTGGGCCAGGTCGATCCGACGGTGGAGCCCTATCGGACCGAGTTCGAAAAGGCCGGGATCACGGTACTCGACCTCACCGCGCTGAAGAGCGGCGACCCGCTGAACCACGGCAAGTTTGCCCAAAGCCCGCAGGTGGTGCAGCTGATCGGCTCGCGGCTCCTGGCCGGCCAGGAGATCACCACCTCGGACGTGGCGCTCGGCGACCGGCTCGGCGCCATTGCGCTCGGCACCGCGCAGACGGTCGGCGGCGTGGCGAGCGCCACGGTCAGCGCACCGATCGCGGTCTTCGATCCCAACACGCGGCGGACCTACGGCGAACAGCTGAACCGGGTCGGCCGCTCGCTGGAAAACACCATCGTCTCCACCGTCGCGAACTGACGCCCCGGCCTAACGGCCGGCAATCACCCTGCCGTTGTCGTCGAAGCGGTGCAGGCTGGCCATGTCCGGCGTCGCGAAAACGATGTCATCGGCTGCATAGGGGTGCTCGCCGAAGAGCCGCACCGTCAGCAGCCCGGTCTTCTCCGTCTCGATATAGACGATGGTGTCGGCGCCCAGGTGCTCGACATGCTCGACCCTGCCCTGCCAGGTGCCGCCGTCGCGCGACAGCGCGATGTGCTCCGGACGGATGCCGACCGTCTTCGCACCCGCCTCGCCGAGACGTCCCGCCTCGATCAAATTCATCTGCGGCGAGCCTATGAAGCCCGCGACGAAGAGATTGGCCGGCCGGTTGTAGAGCTCCATCGGTGAACCGATCTGCTCGATGGCGCCGGCGTTCAGCACGACGATCTTGTCGGCGAGCGTCATCGCCTCGACCTGGTCGTGGGTGACGTAGATCATCGTCGCCTTGAGGCGCCGGTGGAGGGCGGCGATCTCCAGCCGCGTCTGCACGCGCAGCGCCGCGTCGAGGTTGGACAGCGGCTCGTCGAACAGGAAAAGTTTCGGCTCGCGCACGATGGCGCGGCCGATCGCGACGCGCTGGCGCTGGCCGCCGGAAAGTTCGGCCGGGCGGCGGGCGAGATAGGGATCGAGCGACAGCATGCCGGAGGCCTTGGCGACCCGCGCCTCGATGACACTCTTTTCCTCGCCCGCCTGCTTCAGGCCAAGGCCCATGTTGTCCTTCACCGTCAGATGCGGGTAGAGCGCGTAGGACTGGAACACCATGGCGATGCCGCGCTTGGCGGGCGGCGTGTTGACGACCTCGGCGCCGTCGATCCGGACGCTGCCGGAGGTGGCATCCTCCAGCCCCGCGATCACTCGCAGCAGCGTCGACTTTCCGCAGCCGGAGGGACCGACGAAGATCACGAACTCGCCGTCCTTTACGTCGAGATCGATCCCCTTCAGCACCTCATGGGTGCCGAAGGCCTTGCGGATGGAGGTCAGTTGCAGCGAACCCAAGGGCGTCTTCCTTCAAACTGTGACCGGCTTACAGGATGACCGGCGCGCCGGTGCGCACGCTCTGATCCGCCGCCAGGCAGATGCGCAGCGACTGGACGGCATCATCCATGTGGCGGTCGAGATCGATATCCTCGCGGATGGCTTTGAGCACATAGGCCTGCTCCAGGTCGCAGAGGTCCTGGTGCCCCGGCTCGCCGGCCATGGCGAGATCCTCGTCCGGGCGCAGGAATTTTCCCTCCGGGCCGGTCTCGGCGGAATGGACGCGGATCACCGAGGTCTTGGTGTGGGTGTCGATGTCGTCGGACTTGGCGTTCGGATCCATGACAATCGAGACGGCGCCCTTCGGCGACATCACATCCTTCACGAAGAAGGCGGTCTCGGAGATCATCGGGCCCCAGCCGGCCTCGTACCAGCCGACCGAGCCGTCGTCGAACATCACCTGCAGGTGGCCGTAGTTGTACATGTCGGGCGCCACCTCGTCGGAGAGCCGCAGGCCCATGCCGCGCACCTGCACCGGCTTGGCGTCGGTGATCTGGCACATGACGTCGACATAGTGGACGCCGCAATCGACGATCGGCGAAGTCGTCTGCATCAGCGCCTTGTGGGTTTCCCAGGTTGGGCCCGAGGACTGCTGGTTGAGGTTCATGCGGAAGACGTAAGGCGGCCCAAGCTTGCGGGCCTCCTCGATCAGTCGCATCCAGGACGGGTGATGGCGCAGGATGTAGCCGATCACCAGCTTGCGCCCGGCCGCCTTCGCAGCGGCCACCACGCGCTCGGCATCGGCCACCGTGGTGGCCAGCGGCTTCTCGACAAAGACATGGCAGCCGGCCTCGAAGGCCATGACGGCATAATCGGCATGGCTGTCGGAATAGGTGCAGATCGAGCAGAGATCGGGCTTCAGCGCCGCCAGCGCCTCCGGGAAGGAGGGATGGATCATGTAGCCCCGCAGCTCCTCCGGCAGCGTCACCTCGGACCGATTGACGAGGCCGACGATCTGAAAGCCCGGATCATTGTGGTAGGCGAGCGCATGGCTGCGGCCCATGTTGCCGAGGCCGGCGACGAGGACGCGGACGGGTTTGTCTGAAGAACTCACTTCACTGCTCCGGAGGTAATGCCGCGGATCAGCTGCCGCGAGAAGATGACGTAGAGAACGAGTACCGGCAGGATCGCCAGCGACAGCGCCGAAAGCACCGCGTTCCAGTTGGTGACATACTGGCCGATGAACATCTGGGCGCCGAGCGTGATCGTCTTCGTCGCCTCGCCCGGCGCCAGGATCAGCGGGAACCAGAGGTCGTTCCAGATCGGGATCATGGTGAAGACGGCAACCGTTGCCATGGCCGGGCGGACCAGCGGCAGCACCAGGCGGAAGAAGATCGCGTATTCGGACAGCCCGTCGATGCGCCCGGCGCTCTTCAGGTCGTCGGAGACGGTGCGCATGAACTCCGAGAGGATGAAGATCGCGAGCGGCAGGCCCTGCGCCGTATAGACGAGGACCAGCGCGGTCAGCGTGTTGACAAGCCCTGTTGCCACCATGCCCTGCAGGATGGCGACCGTGCCGAGGCGGATCGGGATCATGATGCCGAGCGCCAGATAGAGCCCCATCAGCATGTTGCCGCGGAAGCGGTATTCGGAGAGCGCGAAGGCCGCCATGGCGCCGAAGAGCAGCACGAGCGCGATGGAGACCACCGTGACGATCATGCTGTTCTGGAAATAGCCGAGGAAATCACCCTGGCTGAGAACCGTCTCATAGCCGATCAGACTGAAGGTCTTGGGCGTCGGCAGCGCCATGGGGTCGCGGAAGATCGCATTGCGGCTCTTCAGCGAGTTGACCAGCGTCAGGAACACCGGAAAGAGCGCGATCAGCGTGTAGCTGATCAATGCCAGATGGATCAGGCTGCTGCGGATCGGCGAGGAGCGGGCTTTCGACATCGGCGGCTCCTTTTAGAACTGGTAGCGGCGGATGCGCCGCTGGATGACGAAGAGATAGAGCGAGACGCCGGCGAGGATGATCAGGAACATGACGGTGGCGATCGTCGCTCCCATCGGCCGGTTGCCCATCTGGTTCTGGAAGCCGAAGAAGGTGCGGTAGAGCAGCGTGCCGAGGATGTCGGTCGCGCCATCGGGTCCGCCGAGCGCGCCCTGCACCGTGTAGATCAGGTCGAAGGCGTTGAAATTGCCGACGAAGGTGAGCACCGAAATGATGCCGATCGAGGGCAGGATCAGCGGCAGCTTGATCTTCCAGAACTGGCCCCAGCCGGTGATGCCGTCGATTTCCGCCGCCTCCAGCACTTCATCCGGGATGTTGAGGAGCGCTGCATAGATCAGCATCATCGGAATGCCGACATACTGCCAGACGGAGATCAGCGAGACGGTGATCAGCGCGCTTTCCGGCTTGCCGAGCCAGGGGCCGAACAGGGATTTCAGGCCGACGAGATCCATCAGGCCGGGCGCGATGCCCCAGATCGGCGAGAGAATGAGCTTCCAGATGAAGCCGACGATGACGAAGGACAGCAGCGTCGGCACGAAGATGGCGCTGCGGTAGAAGGCGGCAAACCGCAGGCCCGGCAGCGACAGCATGGCGGCGAGCGCAATCCCGATCGGGTTCTGCACGGCCATGTGGATGAGGAAGAAGATCGTGTTGTTCCAGAGCGCGTTCCAGAAATCGGCGGCGAGCCGCGGATCGCCGAACAGCCGCTGGAAGTTGGCAAGCCCGACGAAGGCCATGGTGCCGTCAACCACGTTGAAGAGCGACAGCCGCAGCGTCTCGACGAGAGGCAGGATCATCACCGCCGTGTAGACGAGGAAGGCCGGTGCCAGAAACACCGCGATATGCCAGCGCACGGGGCGCTTTGGCGGAGCGATCAAAGGATCGGCTGTATCGATGTCGCTCATGGGCGGGTTCCGGATAAGTCGGTCTGATGGATAAAAGCTGCCCCTCACCCTAGCCCTCTCCCCGCAGGCGGGGAGAGGGGACGCTCGAGATTGCCGCAAGTCCCTTCTCCCCGTTCAACGGGGAGAAGGTGCCCGGCAGGGCGGATGAGGGGCTGCCTCTACAGCAGGTTCAGTTTGCCGGCTTGTACCAGCTGTCGAGACCCTTCTGGGTTTCCTCGGCAGCCTGTTCCGGTGTCATCGTGCCGTTGATGACATTGGCCGAGACGCGCCACATCTCCAGATCGAGGTTCGGATCGCCACGGCCGACGATGGCCGCGCTCGGGCGGATCGTCGTTTCGCAGTTCTGGCGCCAGGAGACGAATTCCTGGGCAAGCTCGTCCTGCATGACCACGGGGGTCGTGTTCAGGCTGAAGAAGCCGGGGGCGGAGTTGGCGTAGAGATCGGCAAACTCCGGCGAGGCGACCCAGGTCAGGAAGGTTTTGGCTGCTTCGGCATTCTCGCTCTTGGCGTTAAGGCCGATACCGATGTCGTTGTGGTCGGAAATGTAGCACTGGTCGCCCTCGGCCTTTACCGGCGGCGGGAAGGCACCCATTTCGAAATCGGCCTGGCTCTTGAACGGCGCAATCTCCCAGGAACCTGCCGGATAGATGGCGGCACGGCCCAGCGTGAAGAGGTTCTGGCTGTCCGGATAGGTCTGCGCCTCGAAGCCGTCGCCGAGGTAGTCCTTCCACTTGGCAAGCGTCGCATAGGGCTCGACCCACTGGGCGTCCGTCAGCTTCTCAGTGCCGGCGATCAGTGCCTTGCGGCCTTCCTCGCCCTTCCAGTAGTTCGGACCGATGTTGTAGTAGCCCATGGTCGCGGCTTCCCACTGGTCCTTGGTGCCCATGGCCAGCGGAATGTAGTTGCCGTCTTCCTTGAACTTCTCGAGGACTGCGAAGAACTCGTCTTCGGTCTTCGGCACCTCGACGCCGACTTCCTCGAAGGCGGCCTTGTTGTAGATGAAGCCGTGGATGACGGAGGCCATCGGTACGCAGAAGGTGGTCGAACCATCGTCGGTGGTCCAGGCGGACTTGGCGACGTCGGAGAAGTTCTCCATGCCCGACAGGTCGTTCAGCGGCGCCAGCTGGCCCTTCTCGAACATCGCGAGCGTCAGGTCGAACGGCCGGCAGGTGATCAGGTCCCCGGCGGTGCCGGCCTCGAGCTTGGCGTTAACGGCCGAGTTGTATTCGGTCGGCGCCATCGGGGCAAACGTCACCTTGATGTCGGGATGCTTGGCCTCGAAGGCCGGGATGATCTTCTCCTGCCAGATCGGCAGGTCGTCGTTGCGCCAGCTCTCGATCGTGAGCGTCGTCTCCTGCGCCCAGGCCATGCCAGCCGGAGCCAGCACGGTGGTGGCAAAGAGCATGCCTTTCAGTATGCGGGTCATGTCGTTCTCCCTCTTGTTCGCGCTTTCAGGCGCGTTTGTGGAACCCATGTTGTTCGTTGAACTCGGCAATGGCCGGCCTCAGAGCATCGCCGGAACGGGCAAGTGCTGCGCGTGCCGCATCGGCATCCGGCGCACCGGAGGCCAGCAGCACCGCCACCTTGACGGAGCCGGCAGCCGTTTCCAGCAGTCGCGTCGCTGCGGCGTCCTCGATGCCGGCAATCTCCGACACCATGCGGGCGGCGCGGGCGCGCAGCTTCTCGTTGTCTGGATGAAGATTGACCATATGGCCATCGTGCACGTGGCCGAGCTTTACGCCGGCAAGCGTCGACAGCATGTTGAACGCAATCTTCTGGGCCGTGCCGGCGCCCATGCGCGTCGAGCCGGCAATCACCTCCGGCGGCGTCTGCAGAAGGATCGACACGTCGGCATGCGCAAACAGCCTAGCCCCCGGATTGTTGGCGAGGGCGACGACCTTGGCACCGCGGCGGCGCGCTTCCTCTGCAATGGCCAAAGCCGAAGGCGTCGAGCCGCTGGCGGAGACGCAGATGACGCAATCGCCGGGCTCGACGATGGCCGCATCCTTGCGCGCCTGCTCGACATCGTCCTCGGGCGCGCCGGCCAGTTCGGTGAGGCTCGACACGCCGCCGGCGAGCAGGATGACGATCTGCTCCTTGGCGATGCCGTAGGTGCCGGGCAGTTCGAGGGCATCGGCCATGGCCATCAGTCCGGAACTGCCAGCACCGGCATAGACGAGCTTGCCGCCTGAGCGGATGGCCTGGGCGACAAGTTCTGCGCCTGCTTCAAGGTCGGGAATCGCCGCTTCGACGGCCGCGGCCGCAGCCTGCTGCCCCGATGCGAGAAGCGCCAGAATCTCACGAGGCGGCCGGGCATCAAGCCCTACCGCTTCCTCATGCCTGGCTTCGGTGGCAGTTCTGCTCATCCGTTTCTCCCTCTGGCAAAATGATGCCAAAAAAATACCAATTGTCCAGCCGCAAAATTAACATTTATGAAGAGCTCGCTAAGACCCATGCGGCCGAAGCAATTTCTACTATCTCGATCAACGACTTGCCTTCAAGAAGCAGCCGCGGCTCCTATTCGGTATTGGTAATTGGTATTTTTTTGGTATCCTGCCGCCGGAGGTCGATGATGACGGACTATTTTATCGGGATCGATGGCGGCGGCACGAGCTGCCGGGCAGCCGTTGCGGCAAGCGACGGGCGCATCCTCGGCCGTGGGCGCAGCGGCGCCTCCAATATCCTGACCGATCCCGACACTGCCCTGCGCCATATCGAGGAGGCGGCGCGGCTGGCGCTGGTGGAGGCCGGCCTTGCACCTGATCTCCTTTCGAAAAGCTCCGCGCTGCTCGGCGTTGCCGGCAACAATGTCGGCGATGCGGTCTCCTATGTCTCGGCGCGACTGCCCTTCCAGCAGGCGCAGATCGTCTCGGACGGGCTGATCGCCCTGCAGGGGGCGGTGGGCGACGCCGATGGCGCCATCGCGATCGTCGGTACCGGCACGATCTTCATCGCCCGCCACCATGGCAATCTTCACTATCTCGGCGGCTGGGGTTTCCAGGTCGGCGATCTCGGCGGCGGTGCACGTCTCGGCCATGCTGCCCTTCAGGAGAGCCTGCTGGCGCATGACGGGATCCGCCCGAAAAGCGCCCTCACCGCCTCGATCCTCGACGAGTTCGGCCACGATCCGACCAGGGTCGTTGATTTCGCGCGCGCCGCGCATCCGGGCGAATACGGCCGCTATGCGCCCCGCGTGGTTCAGTTTGCAGCCGACGGCGATCCGACGGCGCTGCGGCTGATGAGCGAGGCGGCAAAGCATGTCGACGATGCGCTGGATGCCATCGGGGACCTGACGGGCGGCGATGGCCGGCTCTGCCTGCTGGGCGGGCTGGCGCATGTGTACCCGGCCTATCTGGCGGATCGTCACCGCAACCGCCTTGCCGAACCGCTGGCAGACGCCTTGACCGGCGCCGTGGCCCTTGCCGTGCAGGCCTTTCAGCGGGAGGCCGTCGGCCCATGAGCGACGCGCTTGCCGCCATCCTGCCGCTCGCCAGCCTGCAGTCCGCAAGCGCGGGTCCGCTCTACCTGAAGCTCCGGCAGACGCTGGAAGAGGCGATCAGCTCCGGGCGACTTGGCCATGGCGCGGCGCTGCCAGCCGAGCGGGATCTTGCCGAATACGCCAGTGTCAGCCGCGTCACGGTCCGCAAGGCGGTGGACGATCTTGTCCGCGACGGGCTTTTGATGCGCCGCCAGGGCTCTGGCACCTTCGTCGTGAAGCCGGTCGCGCGCGTGCAGCAGCCGCTCTCGCAGCTCACCTCGTTCACCGAGGACATGGCGCGCCGCGGCCTCGTGACGCGGTCGGAATGGCTGGAGCGGGGCCTCTTCCAGCCCTCGCCGGAAGAGACGATGATGCTCGGCCTGACGGCCGGAACCATGGTGGCGCGGATCGGCCGGCTTCGCATCGCAAACGATCTGCCGCTGGCGATCGAACGGGCAAGCCTCTCGGCCGAATTCCTGCCGGACCCGGATGCGGTCACCTCTTCGCTCTATGCGCAACTGCAGAAGAAGGATGCCCGCCCGGTGCGGGCGATCCAGCGGATTTCCGCCTGCAACCTGAAGGACCCGGACGCCGGGCTGCTGGCCGTTCCGGTCGGCGCCGCAGGCCTTTCCATCGAACGCATCTCATACCTCGCCTCCGGGCGCGTGGTGGAGTTCACGCGGTCCCTTTACCGCGGCGATGCCTATGATTTCGTCGCCGAGCTCACGCTGGGAGAATAAGCAATGCAGACCCATATGCGCCAGGAGATCAACGAGATACCGGAGGCGGTGGCACGGCTGCTCGATCAGTCCGGTGCCGAACTGGCGGCTGCCGGGCGCGCCCTGCGGGAGCGCGATCCGGCCTTCCTCGTCACCATCGCCCGCGGCTCTTCGGACCATGCCGCAACCTTCATCAAATATGCCATCGAACTGACCACGGGCCGGCCTATCGCCTCGCTCGGCCCGTCGCTTGCCTCGATCTACCATGCACCAATGAAGCTTGCAGGGGGCGCCTCGATTGCCATCTCGCAGTCCGGCAAGAGCCCGGACATCGTCGCCATGGCGCAGGCAGCCACCGATGCCGGCGCGCTGAGCATCGCGCTCACCAACACGCTGCAATCGCCGATCGCCGATGCCTCCAGCCATGCGGTCGATATCCAAGCAGGCCCTGAACTCGCGGTGGCGGCGACGAAATCCTATTTCAACTCGATCGTCGCGGGCCTCGCCGTCCTGGCGGAATGGGTGGATGACGATGCGCTGCGGTCAGCGCTTCGTGATCTTCCCACCGTCTGCCGCAAGGCGGTGGCGCTGGAATGGAACGATCTTGCCGGCCAGCTCGGCGACGCGGAGTCCCTCTTCATGCTCGGCCGCGGGCCGGCGCTTGCAATCGCCAGCGAGGCGGCGCTGAAGTTCAAGGAAACCTCCAACATGCACGCGGAAGCCTATTCTTCGGCCGAGGTCCTGCATGGGCCTGTCGCGCTGGTGGACTATCGCTTTCCGGTGGTTGCCTTTGCGGCGCGAGACGCGGCGGAAGGCTCGGCCGTGGAGATCGCCGACGGCCTGGCCGACAAGGGCGCGCTTTCCTTCGTCACCTCCGCCAATGCCCGCAGGGCGAACGCGCTTCCCTTCGTGGCGACCGGCCATCCCCTCACCGACGCTCTCTGCCTCATCCTGCCGTTCTACGGCTTCGTGGAGGCCTGGTCGCGATCCCGCGGCTTCAACCCCGACGCCCCTGCGGCCCTCAAGAAGGTGACGGAGACGAAATGACCCTTTCGGCAATCCGCGGCGCGCGCATCTTCGACGGCGAGACCTGGCACGAGGACGCAGCGCTCGTCGTATCCGGTGGCCGGGTGGCATCCATCGTTGCGGAGGCGGAGATCCCCGCCGACGCCGAACTCGTCTCCTCCGGGGGCGGCATCCTCGTGCCGGGCTTCGTCGACCTGCAGGTCAACGGCGGCGGCGGCGTGATGCTGAACGACCAGCCGACCGTCGAGGGCTTGCGCACCATCTGCAGAGCCCAAGCCCGCTTCGGGACAACGGCCCTCTTGCCGACGCTGATCACCGACACGCCCGAAACGACGGCGGCCGTCATCGCCGCCGGGCGGCAGGCCGTTGCACAGAACATGCCTGGATTTGCCGGATTGCATCTGGAAGGCCCGCATCTTTCGCTGGCGCGCAAGGGCGCCCACGACCCGGCGCTGATCCGCCCGATGGACGCGGCGGACCTCGATCTCCTCCTGTCGTGCCGGGACGTCTTCCCGGCGATGATGATCACGGTGGCGCCGGAAAACGTCACGGAGGAGCAGGTCTCCCGGCTTGCCGCAGCCGGCTTCGTCCTCAGCCTCGGCCATACCGACGCCGGCTTCGACACCGTCGAGCGCTATGCGAAGGCCGGCGCCAGCACGGTGACCCATCTCTTCAACGCCATGAGCCCGCTTGGGCATCGGGAACCGGGGATGGTCGGGGCAGCGCTCGACAACGGGCATCTGCACGCCGGGCTGATTGCCGACGGCATCCACGTCCATCCGGCGGCCATGAGCTTGGCGCTGCGGGCAAAGCAGGGACCGGGCCGGATCTTTGTCGTCACCGACGCGATGTCGCCGATCGGTACCGACCTCACAAGCTTCACGCTCAACGGGCGCGAGATCCTGCGCCGCGACGGGCGGTTGACGCTTGCGGACGGCACGCTCGCCGGCGCCGATATCGACATGCTCGCCTCGGTCCATTTCCTGCACCGGACGCTGGCGCTGCCGCTGGAGGAAGCCCTTCGGATGGTCTCGGCCTATCCCGCCGAAGCGGCGCGCCTCGGTCAGCGCAAGGGTGCCCTGAAGCCGGGTTACGACGCCGATTTCGTGCTGCTGACCGACGATCTGCAGATGAAAGGCACCTGGATCGGCGGTGCCGTCGCGCATCGGGCCTAGCTAGGCAGCTGCTGCTGCAAAACGGAGCCTGACCACAAGACCGCGACCAGCCGGTCCGTCGAGCAGCACGAGGCTTGCCCCGTGGAGACGTGCGATCTCCTCGACGATCGGCAGCCCCAGCCCGGAGCCCGCGGCATCACTGCGGTCGCCGCGGTCAAAGCGCTTCAGCGCAGCATCGCGCTTCTCCGGCGGGATGCCGGGACCATTGTCCTCGACTTCGAGGACGACCGCATCTGCGTGTCGTGCCACCCGGACCGTGACCTCCGCACCGCGGCCGGCGTAACGCAGGCTGTTGGTGATCAGGTTCTTCAAAAGCTCGCCGATCAGGAGCGGTTCGGCCAGGACATGCACGGCATCCTGCCCCTCGAAACCGAGATCGATCCCCGCTTCGGCGGCGAGCGGCACATGGTCTGCCGTCAGCGACTGCGCGAGGGCGGAGAGATCCGTGTCCTGCAGCGACGCCGCACGGGTTGCCGCGTCGATCCTCGCCATCAGCAGCAGTTGCCCGAGGATGCGCTCGCCATCGGCGACGGCCGCATCCGCCTTTGCCAGGGCCTCTCTCGCGGCCTCCGGATCCGGGGCGCGGGAGGCGATCGCCAGCTGGGTGCGGACGATCGCAAGCGGCGTGCGAAGCTGGTGGCTGGCATTGCCGGTGAAATGGCGCAGTGCCTCGAGCGCCGATTCCAGCCGCACCATGAAGGAGTTGACCGTATCGACGAGCCCCTGCACCTCGCTTGGAACCCGCTCGACGATCGGATGGAGGTCGTCGGGACTGCGCTGGGCGATCGCCTCGCTGAAACGGTAGAGCGGCCGCAGCGACACGGTCACCGCCACCCAGACGATCACCGCCGCCCCGAGGATCATGAACAGCAGCCTGACCGCCGAGCGGATCAGGATCGTCTGCATCAGCTGCTGCCGGGCAATCGTCGTTTCCGCGACCGTCACGAGGAAGGGCACCGAATTGATCCCCGTCGAGGCCGAGCGTGCCAGCGCCGCGACGCGGATTGGTTCGCCGCGGAAGGTCGCGTTTCGGAAGGCAGCCTCCTGTCCTTCCGCGCGGGGAATGGACGGCAGGTTCTGGTAGCCGGTGATGAAGGTGCCGGGCGGCCCATCGACCCGGTAGAAGACCCGGTCCTGGGCGGCCGAGGTCAGCATCTCCAGGGCGACATAGGGAATATCGACCTCCAGATCGCCGTTTTCCGAGACGATCACGCGCTCGGCGATCGCCAGTGCCGAGCCCATCAGCACCCGGTCGGAAACCTCGTTTGCCGTCTTCTCCGCCTCCCGCCAGGTATCGGTGAGCGCCAGCATGCCGATGACGGCGGTGGACAGGAGCAGCCAGGCAAGCAGACGCCGGCGCAGCGAATAGGCCTGTACTGCGAGAGGCGTCGCCTGTGCGGTCATGGCGCGGGCGTGACCGTTTCGAGATAATAGCCGATCCCGCGGGCGGTCTTGACCGTCAACCCGTGCAGGCTGAGGCGGCGGCGCAGGCGGCTGACATATTGCTCGATGGCGTTTGCCGAAAGATCGTCGCCGAAGCCGGTCAGCGACTGGACGATGGCATCCTTGGAGACGACCTTGCCGGCGCGCAGGAACAGGAGTTCCAGCAGGGCCACTTCACGGGCCGGGATGTCGAGCGGTACGCCATCGCTGCTGAAGGTGCGCGACGCCAGGTCGAGGGTGACGCCGCCATGCTGGATGATGGAGCTGCGCAGGCCCGCCTGTCGCCGCAGCAGGACTCGGATGCGCGCCTCGAACTCGGCAATGTCGAAGGGCTTGATCATGTAGTCGTCGGCGCCGAGGTCGAGCCCCCTCACCCGCTCCTCGGGCGTGCCGCGGGCGGTGAGGATCATCACGGCTGCCCTGTTGTGGCGCGCGCGCATGGAGCGCAGCACGTCGAGCCCGTCCATCTCAGGAAGGTTGAGGTCGAGGATCACCAGGTCATAGGCTTCCGCCGCGGCGACGGCCTCCGCCGAGGCGCCGTCGGCCACGACATCGACGGCATAGCCGCTGCCGCGCAGGATCGTCGACAGACCTTCCGCCAGCGCCTGGTTATCCTCGACTAGAAGTATCCGCACGATTGCTCCCCACTGGTGCCATTCTACCGGGGAGCGGCGGCTCTGTCACGACGTGGCAGCACGCTCTACGAGGTGCGTCCGAGATAGTCCATCTTGCCGATCGGCACGCCCTTGTGCCGCAGCAGGGCATAGGCGGTTGTGACATGGAAGTAGAAGTTCGGAATGGCGAAGCCGAGGAGATAGTCGCGACCCGTGAAGGTTCTGGAACTGTCGCGGCTCTTCAGCACCACCTCGATCTCTTCCTTGCCATCCATGGCATCCGACGGCAGCGAACGCAGAAGAGCGACGGTCCTGTCGATGCGCGCGTGCAGATCCGCAAAGGTCGTCTCATTGTCCTCCATCGGCACGTTGTCGATGCCGCCGAGGCGGACGGCGACGAATTTTGCCGTGTCGCTGGCGCGCTGGATCTGCCCCGTCAGCGGCGCCATGTCGGGAAACAGGCGGGCCTCGAGCAGCTCGGAATGGGAGATCGCGTTCTCATCGGCGAAGGCCTCGCCCTTCTTGAGGATTTCCGAGAGGTTCTGGAAGGCGCGGAGGAAGACGGGAATGCTGACGTCGTAGAGCGAAAGCGACATGGCGAGGTCCTTGTTGAAAAAGGCAGCGAGGCTGCGGGACCGCTGACAGGTAAGTTGGGCGGCGGCGAAAACAAGCGCCCTGCCTCCCCCTTCTTGTCTCGGACATCGGCCTGGTGCATGGTCGCGCCATGCCGCTGCTGCTCTTCATCATCGCCCTCGTGGGATTACTGGACGCACGTCCGGCGCAGGCGGCAGTGACCGTCTATCCGGCCTTGTCCGGTCGCGGTGATGCGCCCGTTCTCGTCGTCTATTCCTCGCTCGACGAGCCACTGGCCAAGCCGATGATTGCCGGCTTCCAGTCCGCCAACAGGGATGTCGCGGTGCATTACGAGGAAATGCTGACGGGCGAAATCTACGATCGTATCGTGCGGGAGACCGATGCCGGCAAGAAGAGCGCCGACTTCGCCTTCTCGTCGGCGATGGACCTTCAGGTGAAGCTCGCCAACGATGGCTATGCGCAGCGCAGCGCGCTGCCGATGAGCGACCGCTGGCCCGTCTGGGCCAACTGGCGCAACACGGCCTATGCGCTGACCTTCGAACCGGCCGTCTTCGTCTATCACAAGCCGAGTTTCGTGGACGAGGCACCGCCGTCGACCCGGGCGGAATTCGTCGATTTCCTCAACCGCCGGGGAGATTCCATCTACGGCCAGATCGGCACCTACGACATCGAACGGTCCGGCGTGGGCTTTCTCTTCATGTCGCGCGACCAGGAGCAGTTCGGCGACATCTGGTCGGTGATACGCACCATGGGCGCGGCCGGCGTCAAGCTCTACTCCACCAGCCAGGCAATCCTGGAGCGGGTGGCCGACGGGCGTTTCGTCCTCGGCTACAACATCCTCGGCTCCTATGCCGCCGACTGGGCCTCGCGCCATCCCGACGTCGGCATCGTGCTGCCGAAGGATTACACGGTGGTGATGTCGCGCATCGGCCTCGTGCCGCAGGCGGCGTCTTCGCCGGAACTGGGGCGCCGCTACCTGGAGTTCTTCATGTCGAAGGAAGGCCAGACGATCATGGCGCGCGAGCTGCAGATCCCGGCGGTCAGCCCGGAGGTCTCCGGCAACAATACCGCGACCACGATGCGCGAGATGCTCGGAGGGCAGCTGAAGCCGGTTCCGGTGAGCCTCGGCCTGATGGTCTATCTCGACCAGGTGAAGCGGGCGCGGCTGATTTCGCGCTGGAACGAGGTCCTGCGTCTGCAGTAACGCCTGCCCGGTCGGTCTCCGCGGGCGAAACGGACAGCTGATGTCAGGTAGATGTCAGCTAGATGTGATGGCTTAGGCTATTCGGCGTCCGTGGAGGCGGTGCGTCGATGCGATGGGGGGAAGGCCGCGCCATGATCAGGCGACGGAGAGACATCCCTTCGCATAATCAAAACTTTTGCGCCGCTACGGCGCCTACGGAGGATACACCCTTGAAACAGTTCTTTCTCGCATCGATTGTTGCGGGCGCGCTCGCGCTGCCGGCTTATGCCGCCGACTACACCATCATGGCACCGGCAGCCCCCGGCGGCGGCTGGGACCAGACGGCCCGCTCGCTGCAGGCCGCCCTGCAGGAGGAAGGCATCTCCGGCAATGTCCAGGTCGTCAACGTTCCGGGCGCCGGCGGCACCATCGGCATCGCCCAGTTCGCCAGCCAGCAGAAGGGCAATCCGAACGCACTCATCGTCGGCGGCTACGTCATGGTCGGCGCGATCCTGACGAACCAGGCGCCTGTCACCCTGGCGGACGTAACGCCGATCGCCCGCCTCACCGGCGAATACGAGGCGATCGTCGTTCCGGCATCGTCCGAGATCCAGTCCATCGACCAGCTCGTCGAAGCGCTGAAGGCTGATCCGGGCGCCGTATCGTGGGCTGGCGGCTCTGCCGGCGGCACCGACCATATCGCTGTCGGCCTGCTGGCCAAGGCTGCCGGTGTCGATCCGACGAAGATCAACTACATCGCCTATTCCGGCGGCGGCGAAGCCCTTGCGGCCATCCTCGGCAGCCAGGTCACGGCCGGCATTTCCAGCTATGGCGAATTCCAGTCGCAGGTCGAGTCTGGCGCGCTTCGCCTGCTGGCGATCTCCAGCGACGAGCGCATCGAAGGCGTCGACGCGCCGACGCTGAAGGAATCCGGCTACGACGTGGTGCTGCAGAACTGGCGCATGGTTGCTGCCCCTCCCGGCCTCACGGACGAGCAGAAGGCCGCCGTTCTTGCCGACGTCGAGAAGCTTGCAACGTCCGCAACCTGGCAGGAAACGCTGAAGACCAAGGGCTGGGCCGATACCTATCTCGCAGGCGACGCCTTCGAGGAGCAGCTCGCCAAGGACATCAGCGCGACGGAAACGATCCTGAAGGACATCGGGCTGGTCAAATGAGCTTGGACCATCCTGAAACATCCACCGAAAAGCGTCGCCCTGATTGGGCGGCGTTTGCCATTGCCGCGGTCCTTGCGGTGATTGCAGCCGTCATCTTCTTCGACGTCGCGCGCGTCAAAGGCACGGCGGGCTATTCGCAGGTCGGGCCGGCAACGGTTCCCGAGTGGATCGCCTTCGGCCTGATCGGCCTCGCCATCTGGACGGCGATCGAAGGCTTCCGCGGCGATTTTCCCAAGCGCGACCGCCAGGAATTCGGGCCTGTGGTCTGGGTCGTCGCCGGACTTGCAGCGCAGATGCTGCTCCTGAAGACCGCCGGCTTCTCCATTGCCACCGGCATCCTCTTTGCCCTCGTTGCGGCAGGCTTCGGGCGCCGCAAGCTCTGGCTCACGGTGCCCGTGGGCATCGCCTTCTGTCTCGCCATCTGGCTGATCTTTGCCGGACTTCTCCAGCTTTCCCTTCCGGCGGGACCCCTGGAACGCCTGTTCCTATGATCGTCGACGCCACGAAAGTCCGCTATGAGCACGTTTGAATTCCTTCTCCAGGGACTGGTCTCTGCATCGCAGCCGATGAACCTGGTCTATGCGCTGATCGGGGTGACGCTCGGTACAGCCGTTGGCGTTCTGCCCGGCATCGGCCCGGCGCTGACGGTGGCCCTGCTTCTGCCGGTCACCTATCGCCTCGACCCGACCGGCTCGCTGATCATGTTCGCCGGCATCTACTACGGCGGCATGTACGGCGGCTCGACGACCTCGATCCTGCTCAACACGCCGGGCGAAAGCGCCTCGATCGTGACCGCACTGGAGGGCAACAAGATGGCCCGCGCCGGCCGCGGCGGGCCGGCGCTGGCGACATCGGCCATCGGCTCCTTCGTGGCAGGCCTCATCGCCACCCTGCTGCTGGCCTTCCTCGCCCCCTATGTGGTGCAGTTCGCCATCCAGTTCGGCCCGCGCGAATATTTCGCGCTGATGTTGCTGGCCTTCGTGACGGTCTCCTCGGCATTCGGGGATTCGACGCTGCGGGGGCTGACGGCCCTGTTCGTCGGCCTTGCCTTTTCCGTCGTCGGCATCGACCAGCTGACCGGTCAGGCGCGGCTTTCCTTCGGGATTCCCGACCTGCTCGACGGCATCGAGGTGACGACCATGGCCGTTGCCATGTTCGCGATCGGCGAAACGCTGTTCATCGCGGCGCAGGGCTTTCGCGGTCCGGAGATCGTCCAGGCGGTCAAGGGGTCGGTGTGGATGAACCGTGAGGACTGGGCCCGTTCCTGGAAGCCCTGGCTGCGCGGCACCTTCATCGGGTTCCCGATCGGCGCCATGCCGGCCGGCGGCGCCGAAATCGGCACCTTCCTCTCCTATGCGACGGAGCAACGGCTGACCAAACACCCGGAAGAATTCGGCCATGGCGCCATCGAAGGCGTCGCCGGCCCGGAAGCAGCCAACAACGCGTCGGCCGCGGGTACACTCGTTCCGCTCCTGACGCTCGGCCTGCCGACGACGGCGACGGCAGCAATCATGCTGGCCGGCTTCCAGCAGTACGGCCTGCAGCCGGGACCCTTGCTGTTTGCCACCAACCCGCAGCTGGTCTGGGGCCTGATCGCCTCGCTTCTGATCGCCAACGGCATGCTGCTGATCCTGAACCTGCCGCTGATCGGCCTCTGGGTGAAGCTCCTGACGATCCCGAAGCCCTGGCTCTATTCCGGCATTCTGGTGTTCGCGACGCTCGGCACCATCGGCGCCAATCCGTCGGTCTTCGAGCTTGGCATGCTGCTGGCCTTCGGCCTGCTCGGCTATGTCATGCGGGTGTTCGGCTATCCGATCGCCCCGGTCGTCGTCGGGCTGATCCTCGGGCCGCTCGCCGAACAGCAGCTTCGTCGCGCGCTGGCCATCAGCCAGGGTGACGTCACCTATCTCTTCACATCGCCGATCGCCGTCGTGCTCTTCGTCGTTGCGGCGCTTGCCTTCATCGTGCCGCTGATCCTGCGCGCCCGCGGCCGTGGCGAGGTCCTGTCACAGATGGCAGCGAACGAAGACTGAGATAGTCCTCCCAGGACGGAAAGGGGGCGCGGCTTCGGCTGCGCTCCCTTTTTTTATTGGTCGGAAATGTCAGGGCCCGAACACGGACCAGCCGGTGCGATGCGCCAGCATCTCCAGCGCCAGCGAGCCGAGCAGCGAATTGCCATTGTGGTTGAGACCCGGGGACCAGACGGCCACGGAGGCCTTGCCGGGCGCCACCGCCAGGATGCCGCCGCCGACACCGCTCTTGCCCGGCAGACCGACGCGATAGGCGAAATCCCCCGAGCCGTCGTAGTGGCCGCAGGTCAGCATCAGCGCGTTGATGCGCCGCGCCCGCTCGCGCGATACCACCGTGTGGCCGGTCAGCGGGTTGCGACCGGCCGCAGCGAGGAAGAGACCGGCATGGGCCAGCTGCGTGCAGGTCATCGCCAGCGCACAGTGGTGGAAATAGACGCCGACCACATGGTCCACCGGATGATCGAGCCTGCCGAAGCTGCGCATGAAATTGGCGAGCGCGATGTTGCGGTAGCCGGTGGCGAGCTCGGATTTGGCGACGGCCGGATCGATCGCGATCTGTTCGTCATTGGCGAGATACTGAACGAAGCGGACGATCTCGCCGATCGCTTCGCGGGGCGTATGGCCAGCCAGCACGAGGTCGCTGATGGCGATGGCACCGGCGTTGATGAAGGGGTTGCGCGGCTTGCCCTCCTCGTTCTCCAGCTGGACGATGGAGTTGAAGGAGGAGCCCGACGGCTCGCGACCGACGCGTCTCCAGACGTTTTCGCCATGTTTTCCGAGCGCCAGCGTCAGCGTGAACACCTTGGACACGCTCTGGATGGAGAAGGCCTCGTCGCAATCCCCCGCCTTGTACACGGACCCGTCGACATCGACGACCGCGAGGCCGAGCTTTCTCGGATCGACGTGCGCCAGCTGCGGGATGTAGTCGGCAACCCTGCCCTCGCCCAGCCGGGGGACGAGCACTTCGTAAATCTCGTCGACGATGCCCTGCAGATCCGCCATTCCAGCTCCCTCGGCAACCGGCGCGGCAGACCGTGCCAGGTCCCGCATCCCATCATTTCCCTCAGCACAACTACGAAGCGCCCCCGCAATTGTCAAAGGGCGCAGTCCCTGGAACTGTTCGCGGTCCCACTGGTTTCTCTCACGAGAGGGTGCGCGCGGCGCGCTCGTCCCACGGCCAATCCAAAATCTAGGAGCGAACACGATGGACAAGAAGAACATGTCTCAGGGCGGCACCGGCATGCCCTCCGGCACCGATGACCGCGTCCTGACCAACCGCCAGGGCCATCCGGTCAGCAACAACCAGTCGCAGCGCACCGTCGGGCCACGCGGACCGGCGACGCTGGAGAACTACCAGTTCCTGGAGAAGATCACCCATTTCGACCGCGAGCGCATTCCCGAGCGCGTCGTGCACGCCCGCGGCTTCGTCTGTTACGGCGAGCTGGAGGTGACCGGCAAGATCGGCGACGAGCCGGCATCCACCTACACCCGCGCCAAGGTCTTCCAGCAGGCGGGCAAGAAGACACCGCTCGCGATCCGCTTCTCGACCGTCATCGGCGGCCGTGATTCGTCGGAAACCGCCCGGGACCCGCGCGGCTTCGCCGTGAAGTTCTATACCGAGGACGGCAACTGGGATCTCGTCGGCAACAATCTCGCGGTCTTCTTCATCCGTGACGCCATCAAGTTCCCCGACGTCATCCACTCGCTGAAGCCGGATCCGGTCACCTTCCGCCAGGAGCCGAACCGCATCTTCGACTTCATGAGCCAGACGCCCGAATCCATGCACATGCTGACGCATCTGTTTTCGCCACGCGGCATTCCCGCCAGCTACCGGCACATGGAAGGCTTCGGCGTCAACACCTACAAGATGGTCAACGAGAAGGGCGACACCTTCCTGGTGAAGTATCACTTCCACCCGCGCGCCGGGCTCGCCAGCCTGACGGCCGAGGAAGCCTCCAAGGTGCAGGGCCAGGACTTCGGCTCGGCCTCCAAGGACCTCTTCACCTCCATCGAGCGCGGCGAATATCCGCAGTGGGACATGTTCGTGCAGATCATGGAGGATCACGATCATCCGGAGCTCGAGTGGGATCCGCTCGACGACACGAAGATCTGGCCGGAGAAGGACTTCCCGCTGCGCCACGTCGGGACCATGACGCTGAACCGCAACGTGGAGGATTTCTTCAACGAGAACGAGCAGATCGCCATGGGCACGGGCGTCCTGGTCGACGGCCTCGACTTCTCCGACGACAAGATGCTGGTCGGCCGGACGTTCTCCTATTCCGACACGCAGCGCTACCGCGTCGGCACCAACTACCTGCAGCTGCCGGTCAACCAGCCGAAGAGCGCCAAGGTCTCGACCAATCTGTCGGGCGGCCAGATGAGCTACCAGCGCGATCTCGCGCCGGGGCAGAACCCGCATGTGAACTACGAGCCGTCGATCCACGACGGCCTCAAGGAGAGCCCGGTCGAGCAGCCGAACAATCCGCCGGAGATCCAGGGGCAGCTGACCCGCAGCGTCATCGAGCGCCGCAACGACTATGTCCAGGCGCGCGGCCGCTTCTGCACGATGATGGACTGGGAACGCGACGACCTGATCTTCAACATGGGCGATCTGCTCGGCCAGTGCGAGCGGGACGTGCAGGAACGGATGGTCTGGCACTTCTTCCTGGTGCACGACGACTACGGCAAGCGTGTCGGCGAGAAGCTCGGCATTTCCGCTGCCGACGTAACGAAGCTCGGTCCGTTGCCTAAGCAAGTGCTGACGGAAGAAGACCGGCGCCGCCTGCAGAGCCTCGGCAGCAATGGCGACACGATCGATCCTTCCGTCTGGGGCCAGTGGACGAGTTCGGTCAAGAACCACAAGGCGAGTGCCGAGGAAGTCCTGATGGGCAAGCTGCCCCGTGAAAACGCGGCGCAGAGCCAGGCGGCCGAGTGACATCCCACGGGCCGGCCTCCCCTGGAGGCCGGCCTTTCTCTTTTAGAAGGAGGACCCCATGGCTGAGGAACGCTTTCCGGCGGGGAACCGCGAGAATACCGATGCCGTCCCGCCCGGCACCCCCAATGCCGGGGAAAACATCTGTCGCCGCTGCGGCGGGACGGGCGAGATCGACGGAACGGATTGCCCGGATTGCAGCGGCACGGGAAAGGTCCTGACGCCCGTTGGCGGCGCCGGTTGACAAACCATCTGCCATCGCACCGCCGCGCGTGATAGGACGCGCGCGACGAGAGGCAAGTGCATGCGCGGGAAGAATGTTGCAATCATTGGCGGCGGGCCTGCCGGGCTGATGGCAGCCGAGGTGCTTGGCGCCGCCGGCTGCGCCGTGACGGTATACGAGGCGATGCCGACGCTCGGCCGCAAGTTCCTGCTTGCCGGCAAGTCCGGTCTCAACATCACCCATTCCGAAGTTTTCGAGGCCTTCCGCACCCGTTTCTTCGCGTCGTCGGAACGGCTGGGAACGGCGCTTGATGCCTTCACGCCGGACGACATCCGCGCATGGGCCTCCGAGCTCGGGACCGAGACCTTCGTGGGCTCCTCCGGCCGCGTCTTTCCGACCGCCATGAAGGCTTCGCCGTTGTTGCGCGCCTGGCTTGCCCGGCTCGAGGCCATGGGAGTCCGGCTCCTGAAACGCCACCGCTGGATGGGCTTCGAGGCTGACGGCCTTGCCCTCGAGACGCCGGAGGGTCGGATCATCATCCGTCCGGATGCGACGCTGCTGGCGCTGGGCGGCGCCAGCTGGCCGCGGCTCGGCTCCGACGCCGCCTGGGTGCCGTGGCTCCACGACAAGGGCATCCAGATCAACCCGTTCAAGCCCTCCAACTGCGGCTTCGACGTCGCCTGGAGCGACAGCTTTCGCGAGCGCTTTGCGGGCGCGCCGCTGAAATCGGTCGTCACCCATTCGCCGGCCGGCACCTTGCAGGGTGAGTTCGTCATCTCGCGGCATGGGATCGAGGGAAGCCTCGTCTATGCCCATTCGGCGGCGCTGCGGGACCAGATCGACAACGACGGGCAGGCCGTGCTTTCGGTGGACCTCACGCCCGGCCGCAGCGAGGAGCGGCTTGTGCTGGACCTCACCCGCCAGGGCGGCAAGACCAGCTTCTCCAACCGGCTCCGCAAGGGGGGCGGGCTTGAGGGCGTGAAGGCGGCACTGCTGCGGGAACTGCTGCCGGAATCCCCGCGCGCGACGCCGGAGACGCTGGCGAAGGCGATCAAGTCCCTGCCGATCCCGCTCCTGCGGCCGCGGCCGATTGCGGAGGCGATCTCGTCCGCGGGCGGCATTGCGTGGCCGGAGATCGACGCGCGGTTCATGCTGGCGCGCATGCCCGGCCTGTTCGTCGCCGGCGAGATGATCGACTGGGAGGCGCCGACCGGCGGCTATCTGCTCACCGCCTGCCTTGCGACCGGACGGGCTGCGGGCAAGGGCATGACAGACTGGCTTTCCGAGGCCTGATTGCGCCGCGACAAGACGTCATACCTTGGAATGGCTTTCAAACCGGCATGATCCCTGTCTAGAGTAGCTCGGGCGGCAAATCGAAGTCTGTTTTGCCGCACCGGGGGACCGACGACGCATGACCCTTGCCAGACGACGACACCTCGTCCGCACGAGGCGCACCGTGACGGGGCTTGTCCTGGTCGCGGCCATTTCCTTCGTGGCCGGCATGACGGACGCGGTGGGATTGCTGCTCTCCGGCGACTTCGTGTCGTTCATGACCGGCAACACGACGCGGGCGGCGCTTTTCTTTGCGGAAGGCGACTACGGCCACGCGCTGATCCTGTTTCTCGCGCTCTGGGTCTTCGTCATCGGCAATGCGCTGGGCATCATCCTGGCCTATACGCTGTCCAGCCGCAGGACATTCGTGGTTCTGACCGGTGTCGCCCTGACCATCGCCCTGGCAGCGCTGGTGCCGGATGAGGGCTATCCCCGCGTGCAGTTCTACCTCATCATTCTGGCCATGGGGATGATCAACGCCACCGTCGAGCACATCGAGGGTCTGCCGATCGGCCTCACCTATATCACCGGCGCCCTGTCCCGCTTCGGCCGCGGCATCGGCCGGTGGTTCATGGGCGACCGCAATCCGACCGGCTGGGTGATCCAGACGGTGCCCTGGACCGGCATGGCCTGCGGGGCCGTAACCGGCGCCTTCCTCACCAATGCGCTCGGCAAGGATGCGCTCTGGGTGGTGGCGCTGTCGATCGTCGCCGTCGCGATTGCCACGGTCTTCCTGCCGCGTCCCCTGCATCTGCATTTCCAGCAGCGGATCGATACCGGCGCGCCCCGGCGACGTTGACAGGCGCCGCCGATTGTTGCGACAGGTTGCGGCATGTTCCTTCTTTCAAAGATCTTCTGGCTGGCGGTGCAGCCGCTCTCGCTCGCCTTCCTGCTCTCTGCCCTCGGAGCGCTCGTCGCCTTCGCCGGCTGGCGCCGAATCGGCGCGACTCTGTCCGGTCTCGCGGCGGCTCTGCTCTTCGTCGTCCTCTACACGACGGCGGGCGGCGTGGCCCTGCAGGTGCTCGAAGCGCGGTTCGCCAGGCCTGCCGAGGAGCCGGCCCGGATCTCCTGCATCATCGTGCTCGGCGGCGCGCTGGAGAACGAGGTGACGACGAGCCGCGGCGGCATCGAGCTCAACCAGGCGGGCGAGCGGTTTCTGGAAACGCTGCGCCTGGCGATCCGGCATCCGGATGCTCGCATCGTCGTCTCCGGCGGCGATGGCTCTATGACCGGCGACTACGAAGGCGAGGCGGCGGCATCGGAACGGCTGTTCACCGCCTTCGGGGTCTCGCCGGAGCGCCTGGTGAAGGAGAACACCTCGCGCACGACTTATGAGAACTCGCTCCAGACGAAGGATGTGCTGGCGCGCGAAGGCCTCACCGACTGCGTTCTCGTCACCTCCGCCTTTCACATGCCGCGTTCGATGGCGCTGTTCCGCAAGGCCGGCATCCCGGTCACCCCGTGGCCGGTCGATTACCGGACGAGCGGCATCCTCAGCCTCGGTGTCGACTTCAGCCAGCCGACGTCCAACGCACAGATCACCTCGACGGCGGTGCGCGAATGGATCGGCCTCGTCGCCTATTATCTCACCGGCCGGATCGACGCCGTCTTCCCGGCCGAGTAACGCTATTTCGAGGAGATGGTGACGAAACGGCCGCCGCGCACGCGCACCGTCGTCTCGCAGGGCTTCTCGTCGGTCCGCTCGCAGAAGCGCGGGTGCATCTTCAACACGAAGACCATGTTGCCGAAGCGCTTGATGAAGTCGTAGCCGTAGATGCGGGCGGTGGCGATCATGAAGTAGCCGCCCTCCTTGGCCCGCAGATAGAAATTATAGGGGCAGCCGTCTTCGTTGCAGTCCTTGCCGCGCACGCCGTTGCAGGTGAGCTCGCCATGGTTGGTCAAGGCGTCGACGATGCCGTCATTGTTGATGTCGAGGCGGGTGAGGAAGCCACTGCCGAACTGGGCGGTCGCGCATTGTTTGCGGAAATGATCCTTCTCGTAGATCTCCGGATCGTTCAGCAGTTCCTGCTGGGCCGATGCGGCGGCAGGCAGCAGGGCCAGAATCAGGATTTGGGCGGCGATCATCAGGTATTTTTTCATGGCGGCAGCTCCTTGACCCTCTTCGCCTCAGTCGACAGCACGCGTAAGAAGGCAAATTCTTATCTGCAGGCTAGCACCCCGCACTTGTGCGACGCTGGTGGCCTGAGCCGTTCGGAGGTGGAAGTGCTGACTGTCCTCAACTACGCAGGCGTCGTCGTGTTTGCGGCAACCGGCGCCCTTGCCGCGTCGCGCAAGCAGCTGGACCTGATCGGTTTCCTGTTTCTCGCCGCCATCACCGGTGTCGGTGGCGGGACGCTGCGGGACCTGTTGCTCGGCCAGGTGCCTGTGTTCTGGGTCGTCGAGCCGAATTACATCGTCGCCTGCGTCGCGACCGGCGTGGTGGTGTTCTTCACCGCGCATCTGATCGAATGGCGATACCGGCTGCTGATCTGGCTCGATGCGATAGGACTTGCCGCCTACTGCGTGATGGGTGCGGCGCTGGGGCTTGCCGCCACCGGATCGCCGACAATCGCCATGGTCACGGGAACGCTGACCGCCACCTGCGGCGGGGTGCTGCGCGATCTGCTTGCCGAAGAGCCTTCCGTCCTGCTGCGGCCAGAGATCTACATCTCGGCGGCACTGGCCGGGGCCGGGGCCTTCACGGCCGCCGATGCGCTCGGCTTTCCGGCGCATGTCAGTTCGGCAGCAGGCTTTGCGGTGGCGCTTGCCCTGCGCGGCGGTGCGATCCATTACGGATGGACGATCCCGCGCTACCGGCCGCGGCCCGGTCGGGATCCCGACGATGCCTTGAAGAAACGGTGAAGGCCGCTTCAGGCCTTCTTTTCGCGCAGCCGGATCACGACGTCCACATGCGCAATTTCCATGCCCTGCGGCGCTTCCGGCAGATTGCCGATCTCGATGTTGTTGATCGGGATGTCGAGCACCTCGTTGCGGCCCTCGACGAAGAAGTGGTGATGGTCGGACACATTGGTGTCGAAATAGGTGCGCGCGCCCTCCACGGCGAGAACGCGGATCAGACCGGCCTCGGTGAACTGGTGCAGCGTGTTGTAGACGGTGGCAAGCGATACGGGAACATCGGCATCGATGGCCTCGTCGTGCAGCTCCTCCACAGTCAGATGGCGGTCGCCCTTGGCGAAGAGGAGATCGGCAAGCGCCACGCGCTGGCGGGTCGGCCGCAAGCCGCAGTCGCGCAATCTCGTCTCAATGCTGATCATGGCGTCTGCCATCTTGCCGTTATGCCCCACGTCTGTCCGCAATACGCTATCTTGACTTGCGGATATAACTTTTGCGGCCGCAGCTTTCAATAGCCTGCAAGGGCAGCAAAAAATGGATAATTGACGCGGGGCCTCTGGTTTGGCCTGCAGGCTTCCTATATGCGAACGAAAGATTGCGGCCTTCCGCCCTCGCATCCACGCGAGAACCTGGGCCGAGAAATGATCGTTGTGCTTCAATTTCTGCCGATTTTGCAATAAAGGTCGCACATCGGCATGAGGGGGACCTGATTTACATGACAGAAAGACAGTCGAGCTTCAGCTACGAAGAGATCCTTGCCTGCGGACGCGGCGAGCTGTTCGGTCAAGGCAATGCGCAGCTTCCGCTGCCGCCGATGCTGATGGTCCACCGCATCACCGATATCTCCGAGACCGGTGGCGCCTTCGACAAGGGTTATATCCGTGCCGAATACGACGTTCGTCCCGACGACTGGTATTTCCCCTGCCACTTCCAGGGCAATCCGATCATGCCCGGCTGCCTGGGCCTCGACGGCATGTGGCAGCTGACCGGCTTCTTCCTCGGCTGGCTCGGCGAGCCGGGCCGCGGCATGGCGCTCTCCACCGGCGAGGTGAAGTTCAAGGGCATGGTTCGCCCCGAGACCAAGCTGCTGGAATACGGCATCGACTTCAAGCGCGTCATGCGCGGCCGCCTTGTGCTCGGCACTGCGGACGGCTGGCTGAAGGCGGACGGCGAAACCATCTATCAAGCATCCGACCTGCGCGTCGGTCTGTCAAAAGACAAAGACGCCTGAGCGTCCCTGCGCCATGGTTCTAGCAAGCAGAAAAGGTCCATAAGATGAGACGGGTTGTAGTCACGGGTCTTGGCATCGTGTCCTCCATTGGTAACGACGCCTCCGAAGTCACCGAATCTCTTCGCCAGGCAAAGTCCGGCATCTCCTTTGCTCCTGATTTCGCCGAGCACGGATTCCGCTGCCAGGTCTGGGGCAAGCCCGACCTCGACCCGACGGATCTCGTCGATCGCCGCGCCATGCGCTTCCTGAGCCAAGGCGGAGCCTGGAACCACGTCGCCATGAAGCAGGCGCTGGCGGATTCGGGCTTGGAGGAGAAGGACTACAGCGAGAACGAGCGCACCGGCATCATCATGGGCTCGGGCGGCCCCTCGACCCGCACCCTGATCGAAGCCGCCGACATCACCATCAAGAACGGCAGCCCGAAGCGCATCGGCCCGTTTGCGGTGCCCAAGGCCATGTCCTCGACCGCCTCGGCGACGCTGGCCACCTGGTTCAAGATCCACGGCGTCAACTACTCGATTTCCTCGGCCTGCTCGACCTCCGCGCATTGCATCGGCAATGCCGCCGAGATGATCCAGTGGGGCAAGCAGGACGTGATGTTTGCCGGCGGCCACGAGGATCTCGACTGGACGATGTCGAACCTGTTCGACGCCATGGGCGCCATGTCCTCGAAGTACAACGACACGCCCGCGACTGCATCGCGCGCCTATGACGTCTCGCGCGACGGTTTCGTTATCGCCGGCGGCGCCGGCGTGCTGGTGCTTGAGGAACTGGAACACGCAAAGGCCCGCGGCGCCAAGATCTACGCCGAGATCGTCGGCTATGGCGCGACTTCCGACGGCTACGACATGGTGGCTCCCTCCGGCGAAGGCGCCATCCGCTGCATGCGGCAGGCCCTTGCCACGGTGAAGGGCGATGTCGACTACATTAACACCCACGGCACCTCGACGCCGGTCGGCGACAGCAAGGAGATCGGCGCCATCCGCGAAGTGTTCGGCGACAAGATCCCGCACATCCAGTCGACGAAGTCGCTGACGGGGCATTCGCTTGGCGCCGCCGGGGTACAGGAATCGATCTACGGCCTCCTGATGATGCAGGAAAAGTTCATCGGCGAAAGCGCGCACATCGAGACGCTGGATCCGGAATTCGAAGGCGTGCCGATCGTGCGCAAGCGCATCGACGATGCGAAGATCGATACCGTTCTGTCCAATTCCTTCGGGTTCGGTGGCACCAATGCCACGCTCGTCTTCCAGCGCATGAACGGATAAGATCTGATGACGGGTATCATGCAGGGGAAGCGCGGCCTGATCATGGGGGTCGCCAACAATCACTCCATCGCCTGGGGGATCTCCAAGGCACTCGCCGCGCAGGGAGCCGAACTGGCGTTCACCTATCAGGGCGAGGCCCTGGGCAAGCGGGTCAAGCCGCTCGCCGCAGAGCTTCAGTCGGATTTCCTGCTGCCCTGCGACGTGGAAGATCTGGCAACCGTCGACGCCGCATTCGAGGCCATCGGGGAGCGCTGGGGCAAGCTCGACTTCATCGTCCATGCCATCGGCTTTTCCGACAAGAACGAACTGAAGGGTCTCTACGCCGACACCACGCGGGAGAATTTCTCGCGAACGATGGTCATCTCGTGCTTCTCGTTCACCGAGATCGCCAGGCGCGCTGCCGGACTGATGAGCGATGGCGGGGCGATGCTGACGCTGACCTACGGCGGCTCCACGCGGGTGATCCCGAACTACAACGTGATGGGCGTTGCCAAGGCCGCACTGGAATCCTCCGTGCGCTACCTGGCGGCCGATTACGGACCACAGGACATCCGCGTCAACGCCATCTCCGCAGGCCCGGTCCGCACGCTTGCCGGTGCCGGCATTGCCGATGCCCGCGCCATCTACTCCTGGAACCAGAAGAACGCACCGCTGCGTCGCACGGCGACGATCGAGGACATCGGCGGATCGGCGCTCTACCTGCTCTCCGACCTGTCACGCGGCGTCACCGGCGAAATCCACTATGTGGACGCCGGCTACAACATCACGTCGCTGCCGACCCTCGAGCGCCTTCGCAAGGCCGACGTCGAGTAACGACGGCGGTCAGTTGGGTGCGTTTTCGACGATCGCCTCGGCCTCGGCCTTGATTGGCTTGTACTTGAAGGTGGCACAGACGATCCCGTGATCGTTCGTGCCGCTTTCCTTGTGGTCGTCGTAGTGCAGATGGTCGTTGTTGATCGTCAGTCCGTCGAACATCCAGATCCGTCGCCGGCTGTTGTCGTAAAATTCCTCGCTGACGAAGATGTGGTCGAGAGACTCCATCGCATCCTGATAGATGTGCGTGTAGTAGATGTCGCGCGTGCTGCGATACTCCTGGAGCGTCTGCGCCGTGTAGAGGGCGACATCGCCGCCGCCGAGCGAATCGCCCACCAGGAAGCGCGGCTGGCCGGTCAGGATATTGGCCGTATTGCTGAGCTGCCCATCGTTGACGTCTCCCAACACGATCACGCCGGTTCTCGTCCCCTTCATCTGCTCCGTCAGCATGAAGCGCAGTGCGGCCGCTTCGGCCGTCCGCCGGATGGTGGAAATTGCCGAACCCAACGCCGTGGCGTGCTTGCTGTAGACCGGATTGTCCTTGAACCAGTCTTCGCGACCGACCTGCGTCGGCGCCTTCGACTTGAAATGGCAGACATAGACGTGGACATCCCTGTGTTCGTCACGCGGCCGGATCGTCAGATGCAGCACCGGCCGGGAGAAACTGTCGATGCTGACGCTGATGGCGGGCGTCTGCGCATCATCGCCGGAGCTCTGCAGCACGAAATCCTCGGGGAACTGCACGATCCAGTCGGGTGAGCCCGACATCAGCCCCTTTCTGACGAGCGCCGCGCAGACAATCCGCCCGCCATCGGCGTCCGGCGGTACGACAAGATCATACTCATCAGAAAGTCCCGACGCCTCGACGGCGTCCGACAACGCCTGCGCGTGCCAGAGCTCCTGGAAGCCGAAGACATCCGCTCGCAGCTGCCGGATCGCCCGCTGCGTCCAGTCGATCTTCAGGTCGTACTGATCTTCGGTCCAGCCTTTGCCCGTATAGATGGGCAGGCCCGGCTGGTTGAGATTGTAGAGATTGAACGTTGCAATGCGAAGCTGCTTCAACCGCATGGGTTTATCCTCCAGTCACCCTCTTCCACTTCTGCGGGAGAATGCTGGCAGAGAACCTCTACACGCGTGTGACAGCTTCCACCGGGTCTATTTGCGTGCCTGGAGGATCTTGAAGCGGGCGTTGCGGCACAGCTCGCCGCTCTCCTTGAACACCTCGGCCATGACCGGCTCGTAGGGCAGGCCGCGGTTGGCGACGAGCATCAACCGGCCGCCGCTCCGCAAGGCGCCGGCAGCTGCCCGGATCATCGCCTTGCCCAGCTCGGGATCGGCCGCCTGCGCCTCGTGAAACGGTGGGTTCATGATCACCAGGTCGTATTTTTCCTTGGGCGGCTCGCTGCTGAGGTCCTGCCAGAAGAAGCGGGCCTGCAGCTCGGGGCAGTTGCGGGCCATGTTCGTCTTGGCAAACTCCAGCGCCCGGTAATCGGCCTCGAAGAGATCGATGCGGTTCACGCGCGGCGAGACCTTGGCCAGGGCCACCGACAGGTAACCCCAGCCGGCGCCGAAATCGGCAGCATTGCCGTCGAAGTCGGTCGGCAGACGGCTCACCAGAAGCTCCGAGCCCGGATCGATCCGGTCGTGCGAGAACATGCCCGGCGCCGCCTCGAAGCGGCCTTCGATCTGGACCGTCGGCTTCGTCAACGCAGTAATCGTCGCTTCTACATGCTTGGGCCGCGCAAACCAGATCGCGACGCCGTGATACTTCGGCGTGTAGTCGAGATCGATCTCCAGCTTCAGAAGCGTCGTGCGCAGTGTCTGGATGCCGTCTTCCTTGCCGCCGGCGATGACGATCATGCCGCCTTCGGTGACGCGCTGCAGAGCCTCGGCAACGCGTGCCTCGTTCTCGCCGCGATGCTTGCCGCACAGCACCAGCGCCATGTCGTAGCCCTCGCCTTCGGCGAGCGGCACCGCGCCGTCGCCAAGGGTCCTGAACAGCGGCCGGAAGGGCTGGACGGCGGAGATGGTTCCGGAGAAGCCCTCGGGCAGCGGATGGCCGCCCTCGGCGCCGAGGAACAACACGCGGTCGCCCTCGGCCGGCACCGGTACGGCGCCGGTGGCGAAGGGATGGAACAGGGTCTTCAGTGCGTCACGGCTCATCGCGGCTGGCTTTCCATGGATAGATACAGAAAAGGCGCGGAAATTCTCCCGCGCCTCCAGGATCGGATACGAGGCGCCTTATTCGGCAGCTTCGCCTTCAGCCTTCTTGATTTCCTGGCCAGTGGCCTGGTCGACGACCTTCATGGACAGGCGAACCTTGCCACGCTCGTCGAAGCCCATCAGCTTGACCCAGACCTTGTCGCCTTCCTTGACGACGTCCTGGGTCTTGGCAACCCGATCGGCCGCCAGCTGCGAGATGTGCACCAGACCGTCACGGGCACCGAAGAAGTTGACGAAGGCGCCGAAGTCGGCCGTCTTCACGACGGTGCCTTCGTAGATGGCGCCGACTTCCGGCTCGGCAACGATCGAGTGGATCCACTTGCGGGCCGCTTCGATCTCCTTGGCGGAGGACGATGCGATCTTGATCGTGCCCTCGTCGTCGATGTTGATCTTGGCACCGGTCTTCTCGACGATCTCGCGGATGACCTTGCCGCCGGAACCGATGACTTCACGGATCTTGTCGACCGGGATCTGCATGACTTCGATCCGCGGAGCGAATTCGCCCAGCTGGCCGCGGCTCTCGGTGATGGCGTTGGCCATTTCATCGAGGATGTACTTGCGGCCGCCCTGTGCCTGGCCGAGTGCGACCTTCATGATCTCTTCGGTGATCCCGGCGATCTTGATGTCCATCTGCAGCGAGGTGATGCCGTCAGCGGTGCCGGCAACCTTGAAGTCCATGTCGCCGAGGTGGTCTTCGTCGCCGAGGATGTCGGAGAGAACCGCAAAGCGCTCGCCTTCCAGGATGAGGCCCATGGCAATGCCGGCAACCGGCTTGGCCAGCGGAACGCCGGCGTCCATCAGTGCAAGCGAGGTGCCGCAGACGGTTGCCATCGAGGACGAGCCGTTCGACTCGGTGATCTCGGAGACGACACGCAGCGTGTAGGGGAACTGCTCCGGCGTCGGCAGCATCGGACGGATGGCGCGCCATGCGAGCTTGCCGTGACCGATTTCGCGGCGGCCCGGGGAGCCCATGCGGCCGGTTTCACCAACCGAATAGGGAGGGAAGTTGTAATGCAGAAGGAAGCGTTCCTTATACATGCCCGTGAGCGAGTCGACATACTGCTCATCTTCGCCGGTGCCGAGCGTCGCGACGACGATCGCCTGCGTCTCGCCGCGGGTGAAGAGGGCCGAACCGTGGGTGCGCGGCAGGATGCCGACTTCCGAGACGATGGCGCGAACCGTTTCGAGGTCACGACCATCGATGCGGCTCTTGGTGTCAAGAATGTTCCAGCGGACGATCTTCGCCTGCAGGTGCTTGAAGACGGCGCCGATGACTTCGCTCGGATACTTCGGCTCTTCGCCTTCCGGGAAGAAATGCGCCTTCACCTTCGCCTTGACGGCGTCGACGGCTGCATAGCGCTCGGCCTTCTGCGTGTTCTTGTAGGCAGTGCGCAGTTCGGCTTCGAAATGCTGCAGCATTTCGGCTTCGAGAGCGGAATGATCTTCCGGCTCGAATTCGCGCGGCTCCTTGGCAGCCACTTCGGCGAGCTTGATGATCGCGTCGATGACCGGCTGGAAACCGCGGTGGCCGAACATGACGGCGCCGAGCATGACGTCTTCGTTCAGTTCCTTGGCTTCCGATTCAACCATCAGGACCGCGTCGCCGGTGCCGGCAACGACCAGGTCGAGGGTCGATTCATCCATCTCGTCGAGATGCGGGTTGAGGACGTATTCGCCGTTGATGTAGCCAACGCGCGCGCCGCCGATCGGGCCCATGAAGGGAACGCCCGACAGGGTCAGCGCAGCCGAAGCGGCCACCATCGCCAGGACGTCCGGATCGTTCTCGAGGTCATGCTGGACGACGGTCACGACAACCTGCGTCTCATTCTTGTAGCCGTCGGGGAAGAGCGGGCGGATCGGACGGTCGATCAGGCGGGAAACCAGCGTTTCCTTTTCCGACGGACGGCCTTCGCGCTTGAAGTAGCCGCCCGGAATCTTGCCGGCGGCATAGGTCTTTTCCTGGTAGTTGACGGTCAGCGGGAAGAAGTCCTGGCCCGGCTTGGCGGACTTGGCCGACACAACGGTGGCCAGAACGACGGTTTCGCCATAGGTGGCGAGAACGGCGCCGTCAGCCTGACGGGCGATCTTGCCGGTTTCCAGCTTGAGCGGGCGGCCTGCCCACTCGATTTCAACGGAATGCGAATTGAACATATCTTGTCCTCTAAAGCGCTGCCGATGCCACAGAGACGGCACGGCGCGCGGTGTTGACGCGACACGGGCAAGACAACGGGAGGCTTTCTGCAGATGGAGGCTCGGAGCGTCCATTCATAGGCGCCAGGCATGGCCTGGCGAAAGCATCCGGCAATCCTGCCCCATGGCAGGTCAGCGGTTGATTTGGCGAAGCCGGCCCATCCGGTTCTCGCCAGTCGCGGCCTCTGGGGCCACCCTTCGGTCTCCCGAAGATTAAGAAAAGCGGGCGCCTTTTGAGGAGGCGCCCGCCAGAAATTGTTAGCGGCGAATACCGAGGCTACCAATCAGCTTGGTGTAACGGCCTTCGTCCTTCTTCTTCAGGTAGTCAAGAAGCGAGCGACGGCTGGAAACCATCGCGAGCAGGCCACGGCGGGAGTGGTTGTCCTTCTTGTGGCCCTTGAAGTGTTCGGTCAGGTTGTTGATGCGCTCGGTGAGGATCGCAACCTGGACTTCCGGCGAACCGGTGTCGCCTTCGACAGTTCCGTATTCCTTGATCAGCGCGGTCTTGCGCTCAGCAGTAATCGACATCGGAAGGTCCTTTCTTAATGAGGATCATTGGGTCGCCAAGGGCCGGGATGTCGTCCAGCCATGGCCGTGGAAGCAAAGAGAAATGCCAAGGGTTTACGGCCCGGGCATGCCATGCTGGCGCTGCCTATACTCCATTAACCCCCGGAATGGAAGGGGCCAGCGGCAGTTCAGCCGAAGACGCGTTTGGGGCGGAATTCGCCCTGGCCGATCTCGCCGATCGCAATCAGCCGTCCGCGCGCCGTCGCATAGGCATCCGCCTCTTCGAGAGGCGCGTCGCGTCCGCGCACGATGATCGGATTGCCCATGCGCAGCCGATGGGCCTGATCGTCGGTGATGGGAAGATGCGGCAGGCTGGAGAGCGCTTCCGCGGTGTCGATCAGATAGGCGTCGAGGGCAGCCAGGCGTTCGTCGCGGTCCTCGATCTCCTCGAGCGCCACGAGATCGGCGAGCGGCACCATGCGCTCTTCCGAAAAGGGCGCGACGAAGGTCCGGCGTAGCTCGGACACATGGCCGTAGCAGCCGAGGTCGCGGCCGAAGTCGCGCGCCAGCGAACGGACATAGGTGCCCTTGCCGCATTCGACCTCGAACAGGGCGCGGTCCGTCTCCGCCTTCAGCAGGGTGATGCGATGGATCTCGACCTCGCGGGAGGGGATATCGACCGTCTCGCCATCGCGGGCCAGATCATAGGCGCGCTCGCCGGCAATCTTGATCGCCGAAAACTGCGGCGGCACCTGATTGATCGTGCCGGTGTAATTGGGCAGGAGCGCGCTGATTTCCGCTTCCGTCGGGCGCTTGTCGGAGGTGAGCGTCGCTTCCCCCTCGAGATCATCCGTCGAGCGTTCCTCGCCCCAGCTGACGGCGAATTCATAGACCTTGCGGCCATCCATCACGTAGGGAACGGTCTTGGTGGCATCGCCAAGCGCGATCGGCAGCATGCCGGAGGCCAGCGGGTCGAGCGTCCCGGCATGACCGCACTTCTGGGCATTGAACAGCCACTTGATCTTGGAGACGGCTTCCGTCGAGCCGAAGTCTTCGGGCTTGTCGAGGATCAGCCATCCCGAGACGGGGCGGCCCTTGGGTTTGCGCGGTTTGGACATCTTGTCTTCTTATTCTTCGTCTTCGGAGGCCGTCCCGTCGAGATCGCGTCGGACCTCGGGTGACCGCAGCAACTGGTCGATCTTCTGGTAGTTGTCGAAGCTGGTGTCGTCGCGGAAGCGAACCTCCGGCATGTACTTCATCTGGCGCAGCTGGCCGGAAAGCCGACCGCGGATGAACTTGGCATTCTTGTTCAAGGCTGCGATCACGGCTTTGTGATCCGGCATGCCCAGCGGCGTGACATAGGCGGTGGCGATCTTCAGGTCCGGGGACATGCGCACTTCGGAGACGGAGATGACCGTCTTTTCCAGCAGGTCGTCGCGAACCTCGCCGCGCTGCAGCACCTGCGTGATGGCGGCTCTTACCTGCTCGCCAACGCGAAGCATGCGCTGGGATGGCGCCGAGGAGGTGGCTTTGGTCATTGTAATTCTCTTCTGGAGCGATTTTCGCGGTGCCATGCCCAAGGGGCGGCACGACGCTCGTGTCAAGTAAAGGCGTCAATGACTCGTGCCGGGGCAAAGGTCAAGGACGGTCTGTCATCCAAATGTCATTCCGCGGCGCAAAAGACATGCCTGGCTGCTCCTGTTTCTCCTGCCATCTTGACGACGGTCGGGAAATGGACAAGTAGAGCATCTTCTCCGTGCCGCAAATCGCGTGGATCAGAACATGGTGCCGGGCCCCTCTGGCGAGAGTTTTACGGCGCTCTCGCGATGTCGGTACCGCCTGCAATAAGCCGGCGGACTTTAACTCATGATTTTCAATTCTCTGGTCTGCAGCAAAGCCGACAATGGCATTGCTGGATCCATCTCGTATCAGTCTTTCTCCCGGGAGGCACGGGCATGAGCCAGCCACAGTCCCACACCTCGATCTATGGCTACTTCAAATGGTCGTTCATCGTGACCGTCGTCGGCCTCCTGCTCGGGGCCGCTCTCGGATGGCAGTCCACCGGCACCATCGGCGGCATGCTGACGATCTTCTTCATCTGCGCTGTGCTGGCCGTCCTGGAAATCTCGCTGTCCTTCGACAACGCGATCGTCAACGCCAACAAGCTGAAGGACATGACCCCCGTCTGGCAGCATCGCTTCCTGACCTGGGGCATCCTGATTGCCGTCTTCGGCATGCGGATCGTGTTCCCGCTGCTGATCGTTGTCGTTGCCGCGGGGATTGGCCCCGTCGATGCCATCGTGCTCGCAGCAAGCCGGCCGGAAGAATATGCCCGGATCATGAATGATGCGCATCTGCCCATCGCCGCCTTCGGCGGCACCTTCCTGATGATGGTCGGCCTCACCTATTTCTTCAATCACGAGAAGGACATCCACTGGATCTCCATCATCGAGAAGCACATGTCGCGATACTCGACCATCAAGGGTATCGAGATCGCCTTTGTCCTGCTTCTGGTCCTGCTCTTCTCCAGCATGCTTGAGGGCGAAGACGCAGACACGTTCGTGATGTCGGCGATCTACGGCCTTCTGACCTTCCTTGCCGTAGAGCTTGTCGGCGGCCTGCTGGACGCGTCCCAGAAAACCATGACGGAAGTGGCCCGCGGGGGCCTCGGCGCCTTCATCTACCTGGAGGTGCTGGACGCAAGCTTCTCCTTCGACGGCGTCATCGGCGCCTTCGCCCTGACGCAGAACCTGTTCGTGATCGCCATCGGTCTCGGAATCGGCGCCATGTACGTTCGGTCGATGACCATCATGCTGGTGGAGAAGGAGACGCTGACGCACTATCGCTACCTAGAGCATGGCGCCTTCTACGCCATCCTGATCCTGTCGGTGATCATGTACGTGCAGACGCTCTACCACATTCCGGAAGTCATCACCGGTCTTGGGGGCGCCACCCTGATCGGCATCTCGCTGTGGTCCTCGCTTCGCTACAACAAGCAGGAGCGACAAAGGGAAACTGATCTTGCCCGCGGCCAGATCTGACGGCTATACGAATAGTTGACAATAAGAAGGGGTCCGCGGGCCCCTTCTTACTGTCCAGACTTGACAAACAATCTTCAAAAGCTTTGCTGATCTGAGACAGGTCTTGAGAAGCGAAGCCGGTCACGGAGGCTGGATGCGTCGACTGAAACTGTTGTCTATGTCGTTTGCCTGCCTGCTCGCAGCGCTCGCCAGCGTATCGCTTCTGCTCCAGGAAATCCGGGTGCTGTTTCAGCCGCAACGCGCCGAGGCCGGGTTCTACGACCACATCGTTTCGGGCGGAATGCAGTATGCGCCTTCCAGCTATTCCCGGAAACTGGTGCTCGGCGACTGCAGCTTCGCTCTCCTCACCATTGCCCGTGCCGGCGGGGCCGAACAGCAATCGGCCTTGGCGCGCAGTTGCGAGCAGATCAGCCAGGAGATCGCAGGCGCGATGCCGACCAATTCGCAAGCCTGGTATGTCAACGCTCTCTCCCATGCAC
>NZ_JMQK01000008.1:0-309012 GCF_000705355.1 Pseudorhizobium marinum | reverse complement strand
AAGAGGGGTTCGACTCCCCTAGGGCGTGCCACTTCCCCTCGTAATTTGAAGAACTTATGGCGCCGGCGCCGCATCGAGGATGCGCAGCTGGATGCGTCGATTGCCCTGCCATTGGTCGCCGGTCAGACAGCCGGCCACATGCAGCTGGACGCCGCGCGAATTGAGCAGCAGATCGCCCAGCGGCGTCTCGGCCGCGCGGAAGGCTATGGCGTCGAGCGTTGTCCCGTCCGCGGCCTGCAGCACGGCCTTCACATGCGCCGTCCCGACCAGGCGCGCATCCTTGATCCTATGCGCCGGGATGGCGAAGATTGGCTGCGCATGACCGGAACCATAGGGGCCGGCCTGCTCCAGCTGATCGAACAGGGCCAGCGTCGCACCGGATGCCGAAAGCGCGCCGTCGATCTTCAGCACATGGTTGCCGACGAGCTTCGGGACGATCTCTCCGGCGATCTCGTCGAACAGGGCGCGCAGGCGACCGAGGTTGGCTTTCTCCACCGTCAGACCGGCCGCCATGGCGTGTCCGCCGCCCTTGACGAGCAGCCCCTGATCGACGGCAGCGCGTACCATCTTGCCCATGTCGAAGCCGTTGATCGACCGGCCCGAGCCCGTCCCCTTGCCGGAAGGATCGAAGGCGATCGCGAAGGCGGGACGCTTGAACTTTTCCTTAAGCCGCGCCGCCAGCAGCCCGACGATTCCCGGATGCCAGTTGTCACGGGCCGTCACCAGCACGCTCGCGCCCTCGCCATCCCCGTATTCCGCCATGACCTCGGCCTCCGCCTCGGCGAGCATGGCCTGTTCCATGGCCTGGCGTTCCCGGTTGAGGTCATCCAGGCGCGCAGCGATCTCCTCGGCCTGGGCGGCGTCGTCGAGCGTCAGCAGCCGGCTGCCGAGTGCCGCATCGCTGATGCGGCCGCCGGCGTTGATGCGCGGCCCGACAAGGAACCCGAAATGATAGGGCGTCACCGGTCCGCCGAGGCCGGCTTTCCGGAAGAGGGCGGCGAGACCGGCATTGTTCATGTGGCGGGCCGCAATCAGCCCCTTCACCACGAAGGCGCGGTTGAGCCCCTTCAGCGGGACCACGTCACACACCGTGGCGAGCGCCACGAGATCCAGCCACTGCAGCAGATCCACCGACTTGGCACGCGCGTCGCCCCGCTCGCGCAGCATTCTCGCCGTGGCCACCAGAACCATGAAGACGACGCCGGCAGCACAGAGATGCCCCTGCCCCGACAGATCGTCCTCGCGATTCGGATTGACGAGCGCCAGGCACGGCGGAAGCGCTTGACCAAGCTGGTGGTGATCGATGACGACCACCTCACATCCCGCGTCGCGCGCCGCAGCCAGTGCGTCGTGGCTGGTCGAACCGCAGTCGACGGTGACGATCAGGCTGGCGCCATTGGCGATCAGCTGGCGGATGGCCGCCGGATTGGGGCCGTAGCCCTCGAAGACGCGGTCGGGAATGTAGATTTCCGGCTCTAGGCCGAAATGCGCGAGGAACCGGTAGAGCAGCGCCGACGATGCGGCTCCGTCAACGTCATAGTCCCCGAAGATCGCCACCTTTTCCCGCCGCTGCACGGCCGCCGACAGACGTTCGGCCGCCTTTTCGCAATCCGTCAGCGTGAACGGCTCGGGCATGAGCGAGCGGATGGTCGGATCCATGAACGCCAGGGCATTGTCCAGTTCGACGCCCCTACCCGCCAGCACGCGAGCCACGAGATCCGGAACGCCGTGGACCTGCGCGATGGCCAAGGCGCGGTTCTGCGCCGCCTGATCGAGGCGCGAGATCCAACGTTGAGCCGACACGGAACGCTCGACATTCAGGAACGCCCGCGGCACGGGATCGACCTGGCCATCAGCAATTACAATGGTGGGAAGGTGCCTTGCCGTCATGGAGCCTTATTAGACCATCGACGGTTGAAACGGTATCTTTTTCGCAGCCAGACAGGCGGCGGCGCAACCTACCCCACGACGAGCTGCGTTCCCCTGCGCTCGGTCTTCAGAGGAATGCCAGCAGCACGCAGCCGACGGCAAACACGGGAACGCTCAGCACCAGGACGGCTGCCCAGTTGCTCCGCTCGTCCCGATCCTCGTGGTTATCCTGATCGTTGGCGGGCAATATCGCCCGTCGTTCCGAAGAAACGGACGACGAGCCCCGATAAGCGACCCGAAAGGATCTACTTTGTGATCTTTGGCAAATCACGCTGACGCCTCCCTGCGACAGTGGTGTGACAATGCAATGTAACCGGAAACCTCCCGGCTGGCCAGTGGCCTTCGGATTGATCTCGTCGTTTTGAACGGCGCGTGTGGGCGGGCAGTCGGCCGCGCTCAGAACGCCTTCGGTCGCTCGATGCGGATGACCTGTGGTTCACCCACCAGATAGCTCTCCGCTTTGATCGCCGCGACGGCGTTGCGAACCGATTCCTCCGTCGTCGCATGGGTGACGAGGATGATGGTCTTGGAGTCCCGCGCCTCGGCAACCGTCTGCGAAGCCGCCCGCTGCACGATCGACTCAAGCGAGATGTTGTTCTCCGCCATCCGGCTCGCGACGCTGGCGAAGACACCGGTGCGATCGGCGACGGTCAGGCGGATGAAGTAGCCGCCTTCATGGCTGCGCATACGGGCCCGCACATAGGGCGCCAGAGCCTTGGCCGGCGTCCCGAGGACCGGCACCCGCTGCTCGCCGGGGCGGCTCTTGGCGATGTCGGCGATGTCGCCGAGCACCGCAGAGGCCGTGGCGTCGCCGCCGGCGCCAGGGCCGACCATCAGCAGTTCGCCGAGAATGTCCGATTCGATCGCCACGGCATTGGTTACGCCATCGACCTGAGCGATGACGGAATCGCGAGGCACCATCGTCGGGTGAACCCGCTGCTCGATCCCAGATTCCGTTCTCTGCGCAACGCCCAGCAGCTTGATGCGGTAGCCGAGGTCAGCCGCCGCTCCGATGTCCTCGATGGAGATGTTGCTGATGCCTTCAAGGTAGATTTGATCCGCGGCGATCTGCGTGCCGAAGGCAAGCGTCGTCAGGATGGCAAGCTTGTGGGCCGTGTCATTGCCCTCGATGTCGAAGGCCGGGTCTGCTTCGGCGTAACCGAGCCGCTGTGCCTCCTTGAGGCAGTCCTCGAAGGTCAGCCCCTCCTTCTCCATACGGGTCAGGATGTAATTGCAGGTGCCGTTCATGATCCCGTAGACGCGCGAGACCTTGTTGCCGGTCAGCGATTCCCGCAGCGCCTTGATCACCGGAATGCCGCCGGCGACAGCAGCTTCGAAGTTCAGCAGGACGCCCTTGTCTTCCGCAAGCGCGGCAAATTCCATGCCGTGTCGCGCCAGAAGCGCCTTGTTTGCAGTGACTACATGCAGGCCGCGCCGCAGCGCCGCCCGCACAGACGTGTCGGCTGCACCCTCGGCCCCGCCGATCAACTCGACGAAGACATCGATGTCGGCCTCTTGCGCCATGGCGTCGGGCGTATCGAACCAGGTGATGCCCGACAGGTCGACGCCGCGGTCGCGGGAGCGATCCCTTGCGCTGACGGCGGTGATCTCTATGGCACGCCCGCAGGTGATCGAAAGTTCCTTCGCCCGCGCACCAATGATCCTGACAAGCGACGCACCGACGGTTCCAAGACCCGCAATGCCAACTTTAAGGGCATCTGCCATCATACTCTTCCTGCGATTTTTGGGGTGGCGGCCCTCGCCGGGCCGCCCGAGACTAGCGGCGGGTGTTCAACGAAATCACATTGTGCATCGTCTCGTCCGCCGTGGAGAGGAACTTCTTGATGTTGCGGGCCGCCTGCCGGATGCGATGCTCGTTCTCCACCAGGGCCAGTCGAACGTAATCGTCGCCCATCTCGCCGAAGCCCACGCCCGGCGCCACGGCCACATCCGCCTTTTCCACCAGGAGCTTGGAGAATTCCAGAGAGCCCAGGTGCCGGAACTTTTCCGGGATCTTCGCCCATGCGAACATGGTCGCTGCCGGCGGCGGCACCTCGAAGCCGGCCTTGCCGAAGGTGTCGACCATCACGTCGCGGCGGCGCTTGTAGACCGCCCGCACTTCCGCGATATCGGAACCGTCGCCGTTCAAGGCATGGGTCGCCGCCACCTGGATCGGCGTGAAGGCGCCGTAGTCCAGGTAGGATTTGACGCGGGTCAGCGCCGAGATCAGCCGCTCGTTGCCGACCGCAAAGCCCATGCGCCAGCCCGGCATCGAGAATGTCTTCGACATCGAGGTGAATTCCACGGCAACGTCCATCGCGCCCGGAACCTGGAGGACCGACGGTGGCGGTTCGCCATCGAAGTAGATTTCAGAGTAGGCCAGATCCGAGAGAACGATGAGCTCATGCTTGCGGGCGAACTCGATCACGTCCTTGTAGAAATCCAGCGACGCCACGTGGGCCGTCGGATTGGAGGGGTAGTTGATGATCAGTGCCAGGGGCTTCGGGATCGAATGCTTCACCGCCCGCTCCAGCGGCCCGAAGAAGCTGTCGTCCGGCTCCACCGACATCGACCGAATCACGCCGCCCGCCATCAGGAAGCCGAAGGCATGGATCGGATAGGTGGGATTGGGGCAGAGAATCACGTCGCCCGGTGCCGTGATGGCCTGCGCCATGTTGGCAAAGCCCTCTTTCGAGCCCAGCGTCGCGACGACCTGAGTGTCCGGGTTGAGCTTGACGCCGAAGCGTCGCGCGTAATACCCGGCCTGCGCACGGCGGAGGCCCGGAATGCCCTTGGAAGAGGAATAGCGGTGCGTGCGCGGATCCTGGACCACTTCACAAAGCTTGTCGACGATGGCCTTTGGTGTGGGAAGGTCCGGATTGCCCATGCCGAGATCGATGATGTCGGCGCCCGCCGCTCGCGCGCTGGCCTTCAGACGATTGACCTGTTCGAACACATATGGCGGCAGCCGCCTAACTTTATGAAACTCTTCCATGTCTCTCCCCGTGGAAGCACGCGCGGCCCAGGCCAGCGCGGGGATATCGCCCAATCGGCGATTTGGTGATTTGCGACCAAACCGCCCGAAAGGCAAGCGCTAATTGGCGATGGCGGTTTCCGCATCCTGCCCGTGGTTTGCGGCAAGGCTGCGCAGTTCTGCGACCCGGCGCCGATACTCGGCATCCGAAACGCTGCCGTTCGCGCGCGCCTGCGAAAGGGCGGTCAGCTGCGCCTCGGTTCCGGCCGCATCCTCGTCGCCGATCTGGCTGTTGGCGGCGGTCAGGCTGCCGTCGAAGGTCGGATAGCTGCCTGTCTGGCGCCGCACCAGCGGCCCGGATGGCGCCGTCGACTGATTCGAAACGACCGTGGACGTCGGCGCCGTGTTCGGGATGCCGTCGTCGAGAGCAAAGCTGTTGCAGCCCGCCAGCAGCATCGGCAGTCCGCCTACACACAGGATAAGGGGCAGAGTTTCCGCCCAGCGCCTCAGTCGTTCCATCACACCCGCCCATTTCCGGCGTTCAAAAAGTCGACGCCTTCAGCGTCAATCGCTGGCACTTGTATTCAACTTCCGGCACTATGTACAAAGGAAATCAAACAGCAAGAACAGTTCTGTTCGGAGGAGCGGTTGACCGACACGAGGGAGGAGAAACAGTCTGGAGCGGAGGGTTTTGCCGGCTTCGACCCGAAGTCCGTTGAATCCTACATGGTCAAGGACCCGAACACGCTCGCCCTCAACCTCGCGCGCGCACTCGAGCACCTTGGCCAGGGCGCCTCGGACTGGATCAAGGCCCGGGAGAACGCGGGCGTGGCCGACCCCGCAGCCGACCCTGTCACCGATCTGGTGAAGACCCTGTCGCAGGTGGCGCACTATTGGGTCTCGGACCCGAAGCGAACGCTGGACGCGCAATCGCTGCTGTTCTCCAGCTACATCGGCATCTGGACGCGCACGCTGTCGCAGTTCACCGGCCAGCCGGTTACCGAGGTCGAGGAACTGCCGAAGGACAAGCGGTTCGCCGACGAGGACTGGACCCGCAATCCGTTCTTCGCCTTCCTTCGCCAGGTCTATCATGTGACCGCCTCCTGGGCGGAGAAGCTGGTGGCCGAGGCGGAAGGGCTCGACGAGCACACCCGTCACAAGGCGGCCTTCTACGTCAAGCAGATGACGGCGGCGCTCTCGCCCGCCAATTTCGCGCTGACCAATCCGGAAGTCTATCGCCAGACGGTGGCCAGCAGCGGCACCAACCTCGTTGCGGGCATGCGCATGCTGGCCGAGGACATCGCAGCCGGCGGCGGCGACCTGCGCCTGCGCCACACCGACCTCACGAAGTTCAAGGTCGGCGAGAACCTCGCGACGACGCCCGGCAAGGTGATCGCCCAGAGCGACCTCTGCGAAGTCATCCAGTATGATCCGAGCACCGAGACGGTCCTGAAGCGGCCACTGCTCATCGTGCCGCCCTGGATCAACAAGTTCTACATCCTCGACCTGACGCCGCAGAAGAGCTTCATCAAATGGTGCGTCGATCAGGGACACACGGTCTTCGTGATCTCCTGGGTCAATCCCGATCAGCGCCACGCCGCCAGGGACTGGGAAGCCTATATCGAGGAAGGCGTGGAATTCGCGCTCGAGACGGTGGAAAAGGCGACCGGCGAGACGAAGGTCAACGCCATCGGCTACTGTGTCGGCGGAACGCTGCTCGCCGCCGCACTGGCCCTGCATGCGCAGCGGAAGGACAGCCGCATCGCGTCGGCGACCTTCTTCACCACCCAGGTCGACTTCACCCAGGCAGGCGACCTGAAGGTCTTCGTCGACGAAGAGCAGCTCGAGGCGATCGAGAGGCAGATGCACAAGAGCGGCTATCTCGACGGCTCCAGGATGGCCAATGCCTTCAACATGCTGCGCGCCTCGGAGCTGATCTGGCCCTATGTCGTCAACAACTACCTGATGGGCAAGGAACCGCCACCCTTCGATCTGCTCTACTGGAACGCCGACTCGACCCGCATGGCCGCCGCCAACCACGCCTTCTACCTGCGCAACTGCTATCTCGACAACGCATTGAGCAAGGGCGAGATGAAGCTTGGCGGCCGGGTCATCTCGCTCAAGGACGTGAAGATCCCGATCTACAATCTTGCCACCCGCGAGGACCACATCGCCCCGCCGCGGTCGGTGTTCAAGGGCTCCTCGCTGTTCGGCGGCCGGGTCGAATTCGTGCTGAGCGGCTCCGGTCACATCGCCGGGGTCGTCAATCCGCCGGACAAGCAGAAATACCAGTACTGGACGAACGGCAGGCCGCAGGGTGATTTCGACGGGTGGATGAAGAAGGCCCGCGAAACCAAGGGCTCCTGGTGGCCGCACTGGGATGCCTGGGTCAAGAAACGCGCCGACGAGCGCGTCGCGGCCCGCAAGCCGGGCGGCGACGCGCTGAACGCCATCGGCGACGCGCCCGGCACCTATGTGCTGGAACGGGTGTAAACGCGGCTGATGGTCTTCGATCCGCCGCTCGTGCCAGCAACCCTCGTCCACCGCTACAAGCGCTTCCTGTTCGATGCCATCCTCGACGACGGCACGCCGATCACCGGGTCCTGCCCCAACACCGGCTCCATGCGGGGACTGACGACGCCCGGATCGCGCATCTGGCTTTCGCTCCACGATAGTCCGACACGCAAGTACCGGCACATGCTGGAGATGGTGGAGGTGAACGGCACGCTGGTGGGCATCAACACCGGGCTTCCCAACCGGCTTGCCGAGGAGGCTATCACGGCCGGCCGCGTGCCGGCGCTGGACGGTTACGGCACCCTCCGCCGCGAGCAGCGCTACGGAACGAACTCCCGCATCGACTTCCTGCTGTCCGGAGCGGGACGGCCGGATGCCTATGTCGAGGTCAAGAACGTCCACTTCATTCGCGAGGAAGGACTCGCGGAGTTTCCCGATACCGTCACCAAACGGGGCGCCAAGCACCTCGACGAACTGTCTCAGATGGTGGCGCGCGGTCATCGCGGCGTCATGCTCTACGTCATCCAGAGGCCGGACTGCGCGTCTTTCAGACTTTGCCACGATCTCGATCCAGCCTATGCGGCAGCCTTTCGGCATGCGGTCGATCGCGGAGTCGAGGCTTACGCCCTGCGCTGCCGCGTCACACCCGCAGAAATTGTCGCTTGCGATCTGATCACAATGGACGAAATGCGTTCGGGTGCATTAAGAACGGGGATATTGTGAGAAAGACCCCATGGTAAATTATGTTGACGCGGTGCAAGCCCCGCTCAAGAACACGGGCGCCATCCGCCTTTACAGCGCAGACGATTTTGCCGGCATGCGCAAGGCGTGCCTGCTGACGGCACGCTGCCTCGATGAACTGGCGTCGATCGTGAAGCCCGGCGTGACGACCAGCGAGATCGACCGCTTCGTCTTCCAGTTCGGCTTGGACCACGGGGCCCTGCCCGCGACGCTGAACTATCGCGGCTACAAGTATTCCGTCTGCACCTCCATCAACCATGTCGTCTGTCACGGCATGCCGGACGACAAGCCGCTGAAGGAAGGTGACATCGTCAACATCGACGTCACCTATGTCCTCGATGGCTGGCACGGCGATTCCAGCCGCATGTATCCGGTCGGCCAGATCAAGCGGGCGGCCGAACGCCTGCTGGAGGTGACCTACGAATGCCTGATGCGCGGCATCCAGGCGGTGCGCCCCGGCGCCCGCACGGGCGCCATCGGCCAGGCGATCCAGACCTATGCCGAAGCCGAGCGCTGCTCCGTCGTCCGGGATTTCTGCGGCCACGGCGTCGGCCGGCTGTTCCACGACACGCCCAATATCCTCCACTACGGTAAGGCCGACGAAGGCCCGGAACTGCGCGAGGGCATGATCTTCACCATCGAGCCGATGATCAACATCGGCAAGCCGCACGTCAAAGTCCTGTCCGATGGCTGGACCGCCGTCACGCGCGACCGGTCTCTCTCGGCCCAGTATGAGCATGCCGTCGGGGTCACCGCGACCGGCTGCGAGGTCTTCACGCTCTCTCCCGCAGGGCTCGACCGGCCCGGCCTGCCACCATTGGAGGGATAGCAATGACCAACCGCGCGGTCCCTCCCAATGACGGCAATCTGCCAGCCATGGACGAGGGCACCGACGAACGCGGTTTCTTCGGGGAGCAGCCGCCGAAGACGGCATCGCTGAAGCGCAGCGGCGTCTTGGCGAAGGAAGAGGACAAGCAGGCGCATTATCACGGCCACCGTGATCGCCTGCGAAGCCGCTACCGCGATCATGGCGATGCCGCCCTCGCCGACTACGAGCTTCTGGAGCTGTTGCTCTTCAGGCTGATCCCGCGCAAGGACACCAAACCGATCGCCAAGGCCCTGATCGACCGGTTCGGCACGCTCGCCGGGGTCTTCGGCGCGCCGACCGGCCTGCTGCAGGAGGTCAATGGCGTCGGCGAGGCCGTTGCACTCGACCTCAAGCTGGTGGCCACCGTCGCCCACCGCATGCTGAAGAGCGAGCTGCGCGGCAAGCAGGTCCTGTCGTCCTGGTCCTCGGTCATCGACTACTGCCATGCCGCCATGGCCTACGAATCCCGCGAGCAGTTCCGCATCCTCTTCCTCGACAAGCGCAATGCCCTGATCGCCGACGAGGTCCAGGGCCGCGGCACCGTGGATCATACGCCGGTCTATCCCCGCGAGGTGGTGCGGCGCGCGCTGGAGCTCTCGGCGACCGCCATCATTCTCGTGCACAACCATCCGAGCGGCGACCCCACCCCCTCGCGCGCCGACATCGACATGACGCGGACGATCGTCGAAACGGCAAAGCCGCTTGGCATCACCGTCCACGACCACATCATCATCGGCAAGGACGGCCATGCGAGCCTGAAGGGCCTGCGTCTGATTTGAACGCGACCACCGATTTGGCCCGTTTGTTGCACGTTCTTGTGAAACGGAACTCTATGCATCGGTGTTTGTCAGGATGCCTCAATCAAACCGTAAGACAAGGCTGATAGATCATTCATCTGGCAGCAGGAAACGCCGCCGAATTGAGCAAGCGGAGCAATCCATGAACCACTACGACCTCATCGTCGTCGGCAGCGGCCCGGCAGGACGCCGCGCCGCCATCCAGGCCGCCAAGCTGGACAAGACCGCCTTGGTGATCGAACGCGGGCGGCGCGTCGGCGGCGTCTCGGTTCACACCGGCACCATTCCCTCCAAGACCCTGCGCGAAACCGCCCTGAATCTCACCGGCTGGCGCGAACGGGGCTTCTACGGCAAGTCCTACCGGGTCAAGCAGGACATCAGCGCCGACGACCTGCGCCGCCGACTGCTGATCACGCTTGATCACGAGGTTGCCGTTCTCGAGCACCAGTTCGATCGCAACCGCGTGCAGCACATGCTCGGCACCGCCCGCTTCATCGACCCGAACACCCTGGAGGTGGAGAAAGGCGATGGAGAACTGCTGCGGGTGAGCGCAGACTCCATCCTGCTGGCCGTCGGGACGCGACCCTACCGCCCGACCACCATCCCTTTCGACGGCAAGTCGATCATCGACAGCGACGAGCTGCTGGAGATCGCCTCGGTCCCGCGGTCGCTCATCGTGGTCGGTGCCGGCGTCATCGGCATCGAGTACGCCACGATCTTCAGCGCGCTCGATACCCAGGTTACCGTCGTCGAGCCGCGCCAGACGATGCTCGATTTCATAGACAGGGAAATCGTCGAGGACTTCACCTACCAGTTGCGCGACCGCAACATGAAGCTGATCTTCGGCCAGACCGTCGACAAGGTGGAGAAGGACGACAACGGCAAATGCCGCATCGAGCTCAGCAACGGTCGCGTCCTTCAGTCTGAAATGGTGCTGTTTGCCGCCGGCCGCGTCGGCGCGACCGATACCCTGAACCTCTCCGCCGCCGGCCTGGAGGTCGACAGCCGCGGTCGCCTGAAGGTGGACCCCGAAACCTTCCAGACGGCGGTGCCGCACATTTATGCCGCAGGCGACGTCGTGGGATTCCCGAGCCTGGCCTCGACATCAATGGAGCAGGGGCGGATCGCCGCCCGCCATGCCGTCGGCGCCCCCGCCAGCGAACCGCCGCAGTTCTTCCCTTACGGCATCTATGCCGTGCCGGAGATTTCCACCTGCGGCCTGACGGAGGAGGAAGTTGTCCAGCGCGGAATTCCCTACGAGACCGGCATCGCGCATTTCCGCGAGACCTCCCGCGGCCACATCATGGGCCTCGACAGCGGCCTCCTGAAGATGATCTTCTCGCGCAAGACGCGCCGGCTGCTCGGCGTCCACATCGTCGGCGAAGGTGCAACCGAGCTCGTCCACATCGGCCAGGCGGTGCTCAACCTGAAGGGCACCGTCGACTACTTCGTGGAGAACACCTTCAACTACCCCACCCTTGCGGAAGGCTACAAGATTGCCGGCCTCGACGCATGGAACCGCATGGGCGAAGGGCCAAAGGAAGCACCAGTCGCAACCGGCGAGTCGCTCGACAAGACGCTCTCGGCCATGAAAAAAGCCGCGTCGAGCTGACGCGGCTTTCTTAATGTCTGACAGGGCCCGCTTTGCGGGCCCTTTTTTATTAGCGCGAGTAGAACTCGACGACCAGGTTCGGTTCCATGATGACGGCGTAGGGAACGTCGGCAAGTGTCGGAACGCGTACGAAGGTGGCGACCATCTTGTTGTGGTCGGCATCGATGTAGTCGGGAACGTCGCGCTCTGCGAGCTGGACGGCTTCCAGAACCGTGACGAGCTGCTTCGACTTCTGGCGCACTTCGATGACGTCGCCGGCCTTGCAGCGGTAGGAGCCGATGTTGACCTTGACGCCATTGACGGTCACGTGGCCGTGGTTGACGAACTGGCGGGCAGCAAAGACCGTCGGGACGAACTTGGCGCGGAAGACGATGGCGTCGAGACGCGACTCGAGCAGGCCGATCAGGTTCTCGCCGGTGTCGCCCTTGCGGCGGTTGGCTTCGTCGTAGATGGCGCGGAACTGCTTCTCACGGACGTCGCCGTAGTAGCCCTTCAGCTTCTGCTTGGCGCGCAGCTGCACGCCGAAGTCGGAAAGCTTGCCCTTGCGGCGCTGGCCGTGCTGGCCGGGGCCGTATTCGCGACGGTTGACTGGGGACTTCGGACGACCCCAGATGTTTTCGCCCATACGGCGATCGATTTTGTACTTGGACGACGCGCGCTTGCTCATCGTATTTCCTTCTTAACAGGTGTCACCCGCCCGTTGCCGGACAGGATCAAGGAAACACGCCCTCCTCTGAACTCCGATTGGGGAGTCCTGACAGGTTTCTCACGGAAGCGTCCGGAGAACACCACGGGACATGTCATGAAAACACCGGGCGTTACCACCCGGCGATGGCGGGTCTCTACTCGGCGGGGAGCCTGTTGTCAACGCCTCGGCGCCGGAAAGCCATCCGCCGCCGCGGTCGGGAGGCTTCTTCCGTCCCGATCGTCCGGCAGAGCCCGATCTCGTAGAGCCTAGCACATTTCCCTTGAAGCCCATCCCGGCTAGGCTCCCTTTCTCGCCATGCCAGAATCGGATCTCGCCCATGCCTCTCCCCACTGACACCGTGCTCGACCGCTTCCTCCGCTATGTCGTCATCGACACCCAGTCGGACGGAAGCTCCACCACCCAGCCTTCGACGCAAAAGCAGCTGACGCTCGGCCGCGTCCTGGAGCAGGAGCTCAGGGCACTCGGGCTGGACGATGCGCATCTCGACGAACACGGCAATGTCTATGCGACCCTGCCGGCCAACACCGAGAAGCAGGTCCCGGCGATCTGCTTCTGCTCGCACATGGACACGGCCCCCGATTTCTCGGGCACCAACGTCAAGCCGCAGATCGTTCGCAACTACCAGGGCGGCGACATCCGGCTCACGGGTGACACGAGCCGCGTGATCCGCGTCGACGAGCATCCGGACCTGAAGGACCAGATCGGCCACGACATCGTCACCACCGACGGCACGACACTTCTCGGCGCCGACGACAAGGCAGGCATCGCCGAGATCATGACGGCGGCACAATTTCTGCTGGCGCACCCGGAAATCAAGCATGGTCCGGTCAAGATCCTCTTCACCACCGACGAGGAGATCGGTCGCGGCGCCGACAAGGTGGACCTGGAAAAGCTCGGCGCCGCCTTCGGATATACGCTGGACGGCAGCACGCTCGGCGAGATCCAGAGCGAGAATTTTTCCGCCGACGGCGTGACCATCGAGATCGCCGGCGTCGCCATCCATCCGGGCACCGCCAAGGACAGGATGGAGAATGCCATCAAGATCGCCAGTGCCATCATCGCCCGCCTGCCGCAGGATCAGGCCCCGGAGACGACCGAAGGCCGGCAGGGGTTCATTCATCCCGTCGGCATCAGCGGCGCGATGGAGGGAGCCCGCATCAGCTTCATCATCCGGGACTTCGAGGAGAAGGGCCTGGTCGAAAAGGAAGATCTCCTGAAGGCGATCACGCAGGATGTCCTGAAGAACTATCCGGGCTCGACCTGCAACATCCAGGTCAAGGAGCAATACCGCAACATGAAGAGCGTGCTCGACCGGCATCCGGAAGTCATGGACAATCTCATGGAAGCGACCCGCCGGATCGGCCTGGAGCCGAAGATCGACGCCATTCGCGGCGGCACCGACGGCGCACGCCTGTCCTTCATGGGCCTGCCCTGCCCCAACATCTACACCGGCGGACATGCCTATCACTCACCGCTGGAGTGGATCAGCGTTCAGGACATGCAGGTTGCGGTGACGGCGATCGTCGAGCTCATCAAGGTATGGGAAGAACGCGCCGCCGCTTGAGGCAGCGACAGAGGGAAGAGGCGGCGAAACCGCCCTTCCTTCCCTATTCGGCAGCGTGCTGCCGTTCGACGGGTTCCTCATCCTGCGCATCGGGCGCGCCCGGCGAGGTCTGCACGTCGAGATCCGGGAAGGCGACGATGCGCTTGCCGGAGAAATCCGAATGCACCACGATCAAGCCCTGTTCCTCGAAATAACCGAGAAGCCGGCGGGCACGGCGCGCCGAATGGGTGCCATAGGCCTTGGCGATCCGCATGTCCGATGGGCAGGGTTCAGCCAGCAGCGCCGCGCGCGCCAGCAACAGGAAGACGCCCTGCAGGTCGTCGGAGACGCGCACGGAAAGCTCCAGCGCCGTCTGCCAGCCGGGCGTCTCGGCCGTTTCCTTGTCGACGCCCGCCCGCGATATCGCGACGCGCCGGCGAAATTCGCGCATCGCCATCGGTGGCCCCGGCAGCCGGCGCATGCGCAGGCGCACCAGGAAGTCCTGATAGAGCACGGCATCGGTCCGGTAGGCCGCCTGCGGATCGTCGATGATCTCCGACAGGACGGCGTTCAGCCGTTCCTCGCGCGCCTCCGGCGAAAGCTCCGGCTGTGCGGGACGCTGGTTTTGCTCCTGGGCGGCCGGGCTGGCTGCGGGCACGGAGCGCGAAAGCTCGGCCAGGATGTCCGTCGTCGGGCGCGGTGCCGGCGGTGCGCGGCGGGTCATCGGGCGGGTGAACTCCTCTGGGTCCGGCGTGAAGATCAGGTCCTCCACATCCTGCGGCGCATCCGGCAGCGGCATCAGCTTGGGCGAGGAGGATCGCGCCGAGGTCTCGACGCTGCCGATGACGATCGGCAGCGGACGGCGCGACAGGGCCGGACCGAGCGCGACGAAATTGCCGCGCTTCAGGTCGCGGAACATCTCCGCCTGCCGCCGGTCCATGCCCAGCAGATCGGCGGCACGCGCCATGTCGATGTCGAGGAAGGTGCGGCCCATCAGGAAGTTCGAGGCCTCGGCCGCGACGTTCTTGGCAAGCTTGGCCAGCCGTTGCGTGGCGATCACGCCGGCAAGACCGCGCTTGCGGCCGCGGCACATCAGGTTGGTCATGGCGCCAAGCGACATCTTGCGCGCATCTTCGGAAACATCGCCGGCGACCGAGGGCGCAAACATCTGCGCCTCGTCGACGACGACGAGAACCGGATACCAATGCTCGCGATCGGCATCGAACATGCCGTTGAGGAAGGCCGCGGCTGCGCGCATCTGTTCTTCGAGGTCGAGCCCCTCCAGGGTGAGCACGCAGGAGACGCGGTGCTGGCGAATGCGGTTGGCGATGCCGACCAGTTCGGCCTCCGTCCGCTCGCCGTCCACGACCACGTGGCCGTATTTGTCGGCCAGCGTGACGAAATCGCCTTCGGGATCGATGATGACCTGCTGTACCCAGGGTGCCGACTGCTCCAGGAGCCGCCGCAGCAGGTGCGATTTCCCCGAACCGGAATTGCCCTGCACCAGGAGGCGAGTCGCCAGCAGCTCTTCGATATCGAGCTTGGCCGGAGCGCCCCCGGACACGGTCCCCATATCGATTCCGACCTGCAATGCACTTCCCTCGTATGATCAGTCTCTGGATGGTGACGCGGCTTGCGCGATTCCGGTGCTGTAGCAGGTTTACGGATTCGTTTCGCCCCGTCACTACCGAAATGCACAGGCTTTGCTGTGAGGCCGGATCAGGCCGCTGCGGCGCGCTTCCAGCCGAGGGCGAGAAGGCCGGCGCCGATCATCAGCGACCCGCCGGTGCGGTTCACCGCACGCTGCACCTGCGGCTTGCGGATCTGGTTGCGGGCGAGCGCTGCCAGCAGACCGTAGAGCGTCGCGTTCAGGGTCGCCAGCGTCAGAAACGTCAGCTCGAAGATCAGCATCTGCAGGAAGAGCGGTTCGCCAAGGTCGAGGAACTGCGGCAGGAAGGCCACGAAGAAGATGATGCTCTTGGGATTGAGCGCCGTGACGGCATAGGTGTGCAGGAAGATCCGCGAGGCTTTTACCGCAGGAGCCGGCGCCTCGCCCTCACTCCCTGCCCCGTCGGACACCGGGGACCGCCAAAGCTTGATACCGAGGTAGATCAGGTAGGCGGCGCCCACCCATTTCAGCAGCGTGAACAGTGCCGCCGACGTCGCCAGCAGGGCGCCGAGACCCAGCATCGATGCGGTCATGGCCGTGAAGTCACCGAGCGCCACGCCGGCAACGGTCGCCGTCGCCACCTTGCGGCCATGGCTGAGCGCATAGGAGATCACGAGCAGGATCGTCGGTCCGGGGATCGCAAGCAGCACCGCCGACGCGGCGACGAAGGCAAGCCAGTTTTCGATGGGCATCAATTTCGCTCCAGTGAATGTCGGGAGCAAGCCACCGATTTGTCAGGTTGGCAAGAGCCTGCGCGGCGACGGTTCGACGCGCAGACCAAAGCCCTGCATCAGCCGGCAGGTGGCAAAGTCCGGATTGCCGGAGGTGAAGATGGCGACATCCGGATCGGGCAGCGCCGGCGCCTGCAGTCCCTGTTCCTCGGGCATCAGGGACAGCGCCCGGCGCGCGATCGCTTCGGCGGGATCGATCCAGTCGACCGGCCAGGGCGCGGTCTTGCGCATCCGGTTCACCAGGAAGGGGTAATGGGTGCAGGCAAGCACGACGATGTCGGTCCGGCGCCCCTCCTGCTCGATGAAACACGGGGCGATCTCCTCACGGACAGCGTCCTCATCGACGAAACCCTGGCGCATGTAGGTTTCCGCCAGCCCCGCCAGTCGCTCGCTGCCGACGAGGCGGACATGCACCCTTGAGGCCCATTCGCCGATCAGGTTGCGGGTATACTGCCGCTTCACCGTACCGGGCGTCGCCAGCACCGATATCAGGCCCGACCGAGTCCGCTCCGCCGCCGGCTTGATGGCGGGAACGGTTCCGACGAAGGGTGTATCGGGAAACGCGGCGCGCAGGTCATCGAGCACGAGTGTCGAGGCGGTATTGCAGGCGATGACCGCGATTTCCGGGTCGTGCTCGGCGATCAGCCCTCGGAACAAGGAGACGATGTGGGCGCGCAGACGATCCTCTTCCCAGCTGCCATAGGGAAAGCCTGCGTCATCGGCCACATAGACGAAACGGCGCCCGGGCATCAGTACGCGTGCCTCGCGCAAAACGGTCAGGCCGCCGATACCCGAATCGAACATCAGCACCGGCCTTTCAGGCTTCGTCGTCATTCTCCGGCGGCTCCACTCTCCCGGTCGTCTTCGACCACCGTCGCGGGAACCGGTCGAGTGAGCGGATCACACCACGAAACACGCTGATTTCCTGCTCGGTGAAGCCGCGACGCGAAATCACCGCGCGGAGGTTGTCGACCATTTTGGGCTTTTTGGCGGGCGGATGGAAATAGCCGCGCGAATCGAGGGCCTCCTCCAGATGCTCGAACAGACCAAGCACCTGCTCCTTGGTGGAGGGTCGCTGCTCGACCGGCAGGAATGGCGTCGCCGCCACGTCGTCGAGACCGGTCTTCATCCACTCGTAGGACATCAGCAGGACTGCCTGGGCGATGTTGAGCGAGGCGAAGGCGGGATTGACCGGAAAGGTGACGATCTCGTCGGCGAGCGCCACTTCCTCGTTTGTCAGCCCCCAGCGCTCCCGGCCGAACAGCACGCCGGTTTTCTCGCCCGCCTTGAACTTCGCCCGCAGCGTTTCCGCAGCCGTAACCGGCGAGCGGACCGGCTTGAACCCGTAGCGTTCCCGCGCCGTCGTCGCATAGACGAAGTTGAGGTCGGCGATCGCCTCCTCCAGGGTGTCGAACACCTTGGTCGCGTCGATCACGTGATCGGCTTTGGACGCGGCCGCGCGCGCTTTCTCGCTCGGCCATCCGTCACGCGGTTTGACGAGACGCAGTTCCGCCAGGCCGAAATTGGCCATGGCCCGGGCCACCATGCCGATGTTCTCGCCCAGCTGCGGCTCGACCAGAATGACGGCCGGTCCTTCGGCTATGAGTTCGCGCTCGCTGTTCGTACCTGACATTGCTCAATCCGATCCTTCGCGCGCCGCAATAGCGGGCAACGGCCGGATCGGCAAGAGCCGTGAGATCGTCAACGCCCCCTCAGCGGTCCGCCAGCGCCAGTTTGGCACCCATGGCGACGAAGGCAGCCGCAAAGGTGCGGCGCATCCAGGTCACCACAGAGGGACGCGAGATGACATGCCTGCGCATGGCGGCGGCAAAGACGCCGTAGCCGACGAAGACGACGAAGGTCAGCGCCATGAACGCGCCGCTCAGGACCAGCATCATCGGCAGCGCATCCGGCTGCGTCGGGCTGACGAACTGCGGCAGGAAGGCGAAGAAGAAGATCGACAGCTTTGGATTGAGGATGTTGAGGAGGATTCCGGAGGCGATCGTCTGCCGCACCGAACGCGGCGCAGCCTCCTCGTCGACGCTGAGCGCGCCCCGGTCGGTGATCGTCTTCCAGGCCATGTAGAGCAGATAGGCGACGCCGAGATACTTGATGATCTCGAAGGCGAGCGCGCTTGTGTGCAGCACGGCGGCAAGCCCCGTCACGGCGGCGGCGATATGCGGCACGATGCCCAGGGTGCAGCCGAAGGCGGCGATGATGCTGGCGCGGGCGCCGCGCGAGAGGCCGGCGGCAAGCGTGTAGAGTACGCCGGTGCCGGGCGACGCGACGATGACGAGGGAGGTCAGAAGGAATTCAAGGCTCATGCACGCATTCCTTTCGGTCCTGCCGCCCCGATCGGTTTACTGGGCGGGCTGTTTCAGATCGCAGTTGGGCCTGTCCAGAAGCTCCAGCCGGGCAAGGGTCCCGCTCAGCACGAACTCACCGTAGTCCATGGTCAGATCGCGCGTGATGCCGTTGTCGTAGAGCTTGAAGGACATGGTGTAGACCGGCGTCGCATCCCCTTCTCCACCTTCGCCGAAGTAGGCGATGGTGACGGGCCAGTAGGTCGCGTCGGCAAATTCTCCGGCCTTCCCGGCATCGTCATCCGCGGATGTTCCGTCCGGCGTCTGCTGCGGACCGATCACCGTATTGGTGATCATGCTCTGGTCGCCGTTTTCCGAACCGTCGAAGATCCGGGTTTCGAAAAAGCGGATACCGGCCCGGGCGTTCTTGATCACTTCCAGCATGTGTTCCGTGGGGAAGGCGCTGGCAACGAGTTCGAGCTGCCGCGGGTCCGGGCGCTCGATCTCCACCACCACCTTGGAATCGTCTTCCCGCGCCTCGCCCACCACTTCCTTGTCCATCTGCTCGTCGGTGAAGGACTTCGTCTCGAAGCGGAACTGGCCAGCCTCTGTATCCTCGAACGTCGTCGTCTGCTGATCCGTCAGACGCGTCTCCTCGCCGGAGTTGATGCGCGTCACGAAGCGGAAATTGGTGGTGAAGCCGGTGCAGGCAGAGCCGGTGAACTCATAGACCATCCGGCCGCTCATGCCCTCGATTCCGGAGCGATCCGAGGCATCCTTGAGCTGCAGGTCGTAGACTGCCCGGTGCGGCAGAAGACCTGCCGCGCCCTCGACGCCAGCCGACGCCGATCCCGCTCCCACGGCAGCAAAACCGGCGGTCAGGATCAGTGCGAGTGCCGAATAGTTCATTCATTATCTCCTGTCGGACTCACTGCCGATGTTATAAGAACGCCATCCAGCAAGGGTATGTCCCTGAATGCAGGATTTTTGAGACGTTGACAACAAAACTGGAGTGGACCATGTCCGAAGCCATCGAGGCCCGCCTCAAGGAACGGGGGATTTCCCTTCCCGCAGCCGCAGCACCGGCTGCCAATTATGTCCCTTTCACGATCTCCGGCAACATGCTTTATCTTTCCGGCCAGCTGCCGATGGAAAACGGCAAGGTCGCGGTCACGGGACTGGTGGGTCGTGATGTCGATGTGGCCGGTGCCCAGCGCGCCGCCGAACTCTGCGCCATCAACATTCTCGCCCAGGCCAAGGCAGCGCTGAACGGCGACCTCGGCCGCATCCGGCGCATCCTGAAGCTGAACGGCTTCGTCGCCTCCGTACCGGAGTTCACCGAACAGCACCTGGTCATCAACGGCGCCTCGAACCTGATCGCCGATATCCTTGGCGACGCCGGCAAGCACGCCCGCGCCGCCGTCGGCATGGCGGCGCTGCCGTTCAATGCCTCGGTCGAGATCGACGCCATCATCGAGATCGACGCATGACATCGGCCGCCTGGATCAAGGACGTCCCGGTCGCCCATCGCGGCTACCACGACATGAACAAGACGGTCTGGGAGAACACGCTGTCCGCCTTCTCCCGCGCAATCGATGCAGGCTTTGCGATCGAATGCGACCTCCAGCTCGCCTCCGACAGCGTGCCGGTCGTCTTCCACGACCATACGCTGGAACGTCTCTGCGGCATCGCCGGCGACGTGCGTGAACGCACATCCGGCGAACTCGGCATGCTGACCGTCGGTGGAACTGCCGACAGGATCCCGACGCTGAAGCAGATGCTGAAGCATGTCGCGGGCCGCGTGCCGCTGGTGATCGAGGTCAAGGGTCGCAAGAACGAGGACGACGGCTTTGCCGAGGCCGTCCTGGAAGTCCTCGAAGGCTACGAGGGCGAGGTCGCGCTGATGAGCTTCGACCTTCACATCCTCAAGGATCTGAAGGCCGCCGGCTGCCCCTATCCGCTCGGCCTCACCGCCGAGGGAACGAAGCCCGAGGATTTCTTCAAGCAAGACGAGGCCATGCACCTCGGCCTCGACTTCATTTCCTATCAATACGCCCATCTGCCCAACAGCTTCATCACCGCGCAGCGACAGGCAGGCATTCCCGTGATTACCTGGACCGTGAGGGATGAAAATGCACGGGCGCATACCTATTCTCATGCAGACCAGATGACCTTCGAAGGCTTCGACCCACGGGAGACTGCGGCCCCCTAGAATGACAGCATCTCTTATCATCCGCATCGAGCAGAGTATTGCCGCGATCGCGCCGGAGCGCTGGTCGCGGCTCACCGGCGCCTCGAAGTCCGGACCGGGCGGATACAATCCCTTCGTCTCGCACGCCTATCTCTCCGCCCTCGAAGAATCCGGCTCGGCCACGGCGAAGACCGGCTGGATGGGGCACCACACGCTGCTGGAAAGTGATGATGGCACCCTGCTCGGCGCCATCCCCGGCTACCTGAAGAGCCACAGCCAGGGCGAATATGTCTTCGACCACGGCTGGGCGGATGCCTTCGAGCGCGCCGGCGGGCAATACTACCCCAAGATCCAGTGCAGCGTCCCCTTCACGCCGGCCACCGGTCCCCGCCTGCTGGTGGCAGAGGGCCAGGACGCCGATCTCATGCGCCAGACACTGGCGACCGGTCTCCAGCAGGTGACACGCCAGCTCGGCGTCTCGTCCGCCCACGTCACGTTCCTGCGGGAAGACGAACTGCCGGCTTTCGACGAGGCGGGCTATCTGCACCGCACCGACCAGCAGTTCCACTTCATCAACGACGGCTATGCCAACCACGACGCCTTCCTGGAGACGCTTGCGTCACGCAAGCGCAAGGCTCTGAAGAAGGAGCGGCGGGCGGCCCTCGAGAACGGCATCACCATCGACTGGCTGACCGGCAGCGACCTGACTGAAGACATCTGGGACCAGTTCTTCGCCTTCTACATGGACACCGGCAGCCGCAAGTGGGGGCGTCCCTATCTGACGCGCAGCTTCTACTCCCTGATCGGCGAGCGGATGCCCGAAGACATCCTGCTGGTGATGGCCAGGCGCGACGGCCGCTACGTCGCCGGCGCCATCAACTTCATCGGGTCGGACGCCCTTTACGGCCGCCATTGGGGCTGCAGCGAGGATCATCCCTTCCTGCATTTCGAGGTGTGCTACCACCAGGCCATCGATTTCGCCCTGTCAAAGGGACTGAAACGCGTCGAAGCGGGGGCGCAAGGGGAGCACAAGCTCGCCCGCGGCTACCTGCCGGTCAGGACCCATTCGGCCCATTACATCGCCCATCCCGGCCTTCGCAAAGCCGTCGCGAGCTATCTGGAGCGCGAGCGCGAAGAGGTCGAGCAGATCGGCGACTATCTGGAATCCCACAGCCCCTTCCGGAAGGGCGAGCGGCAGGATCCGGGAAAGACAGACGAAGGAGAGGAACCCCAATGAGCGGCCAGAGCTACGACGACAACAACATCTTCGCCAAGATCCTGCGCGGGGAGATCCCCGCTCACCGGGTCTACGAGGACGACCATACGGTCGCCTTCATGGACGTGATGCCCCAGGCCCCGGGCCATCTGCTGGTCGTGCCGAAGTCTCCGTCCCGCAACATGCTGGATGCCGACCCGGCCGTGCTCGCCAACACCGTCCAGGTCGTGCAGAAGCTCGCCAGGGCTGCCCAGGAGGCCTTTGAAGCCGACGGAATCACCATCATGCAGTTCAACGAGCCGGCGGCAGGCCAGACGGTGTTCCATCTGCATTTCCACGTGGTTCCGCGCCATGAGAGCCAGGCGCTCAAGCCGCATAGCGGACAGATGGAGGATGGCGAGATCCTGAAGGCGAACGCCGAAAAGGTCCGGGCCGTCCTCGCCGGCTGATCCGGCTCAGACGCCCAGCCAGTAGAGACCGAAGCCGAGCAGCAGCGTGGAGGTGACCACCGCCACGCCCACCCGCTGTCCCGCCAGCAGGAAGGCGAGAAAGCCGATGCCGGCAGCCCCGATCCGCAACCACAGTGGCGAGCCCGCCAGCGTCCCGGTCGGAAACACGATCAGCTTTGCGGTGACGGCCATGACAAGTGCCGTCGCTACGGCCCTCACCCAGTAGAGCGCTTCGGAATCCTCGTCGAGACGATTGCCGATCAACACCCCGAGCCATCGCCAGATGTCCGTCGCCAGCCAGCCGGCCACGGCAATCACCACATAGGTCCACCACCAGTCGCCGTTCATCGGATCGCGCCTTCACGGCCGGCCCGGCGCGGCCGGATCCAGAAGCGGTCGACGGCATAGGCAAGCGTGCCGCCGCCGATCCCGGCGTAGAGGACGTCGAACCCCGGCGCCACCAGCGCCATCAACGGCCCGCCGACGACTCCGATGACGAAGGCGAGCCTCACCACGGTATGCCGGGCCGTCGCCCAGATCGAAGCCAGGAAGTAGACCGGCGTCAGCATGAACAGCGCGCCGGAGACCACCGGTGGAAACGCTTCCACAACGCCGTAGCAGACGGCAACGATCAGCGTGTTGGTCAGCGTCAGCGTGATCCCGAAGCCGGCGAAGAAGGTCGTCCGGTATTCGCGCGGCACGTCCTTCAGTCGCTGGATCGCGAAGACCCAGGCGGTGATGGCGACGAAATGCGACAGCAGCAGCAGGAGCCAGGTCGGCGTCTTCTCGTTGCGCATTTCCGGCACGATCGACGCCACCATCGGCATCATCCGGATCGAGGAGAGCGTGACTGCCAGGAAACAGGCGGCGATATGTGCACCGCTTGCCATCATCCCGACGAGGATCATCTTCGCCGGAAGTGCCCAGATGGAGATCGTCATGAAGATCGCCTCGCCCCGCGAGATGCCGGATTCGAAGGCAAAGGCACTGAAGCCGACGAAGGAGGTCATCAGGATGACGGCGGGCAGCGAAGTGATGCCGCGCATTCCGGACAGAAACCAGAAGATGGCGGGCCGCATATCACTGGTTGGGGACATCAAGATTTCCGAAAACGACAATGCGCAGGCAGCAGGCATAACGCAGAAATGCCGGGCAATGAACCCGGCATTTCCTTTTCTCTGTCAATTACTTGGACTTGGGCACGCGCGGCACGATGCTGCCCTTGCGGGGCGGCGTCTTCGGCGCCTCCTCGGAGACGGCCACATCCGCCTCGACCATCGGTCGAGCCTTGTCCTCGCCACTCGCCTTCTTGGAGGACCGCGGCTTCTTGGCCTTTGCCCCGCCCTCTTCGGACGCCTCTTCCACCTCGGCCTCGCGCTTCGGTTTGACAGGCACCGTCTCGGGCACGCAGTCGAGCAGCAGTCCGTTGGTGCCGTCGTCCTTCTTGCCCACGGTCACATGCACGACACCGCCCTTGCGGAGCTTGCCGAACAGGATCTCGTTGGCGAGCGGCTTCTTGATGTACTCCTGGATGACGCGCGAAAGTGGCCGCGCACCCATCTTCTCGTCGTAACCCTTCTCCGCCAGCCAGGCGATCGCATCGTCCTGCAGGTCGAAGGTGATGTTTCGCTCCGAAAGCTGCGTCTCGAGCTGCATGACGAACTTCTGCACCACCTGATGGATGACGTCCGTCGGCAACGGCGCGAACGGAATGGTCGCGTCGAGACGGTTGCGGAACTCCGGCGTGAACAGGCGGTTCAATGCCTCCTCGTCTTCGCCGGTGCGCTTCGACGAACCGAAGCCGATGGCGGCCTTGGCCATTTCCGAAGCGCCCGCGTTCGTCGTCATGATCAGGATGACGTTGCGGAAGTCGATCTTCTTGCCGTTGTGGTCCGTCAGCGAGCCGTGGTCCATCACCTGCAGCAGGATGTTGAAGATATCCGGATGCGCCTTCTCGATCTCGTCGAGCAGCACGACGCTGTGCGGGTGCTGGTCGACGCCATCGGTCAGGAGACCGCCCTGGTCGAAGCCGACATAGCCGGGAGGCGCACCGAGCAGACGCGAGACCGTATGCCGCTCCATGTATTCCGACATGTCGAACCGCAGCATTTCCACGCCGAGCGACGCGGCCAGCTGCTTGGCCACCTCGGTCTTGCCGACGCCGGTGGGGCCGGAGAAGACATAGGAGCCGATCGGCTTGTTGGGTTCGCGCAGGCCGGCACGGGCAAGCTTGATTGCCGTCGACAAGGCCTCGATCGCTGCATCCTGGCCGTAGACAACCGAGCGCAGTTCCTTCTCCAGGTTGGCGAGAACCATCTCGTCGTCCTTGGAGACGGTCTTGGCCGGGATCCGGGCCATCGTCGCGATGGTGACCTCGATCTCCTTCTCGGTGATCAGCTTGCGGCGCTTGGAAGCCGGCAGCAGCATCTGTGCCGCACCGGTCTCGTCGATCACGTCGATCGCCTTGTCCGGCAGCTTGCGGTCGGAGATGTAGCGCGCCGAAAGCTCGACGGCCGACCGGATCGCCTCGTTGGTGTAGCGAAGCTTGTGGTATTCCTCGAAGTAGGGCTTCAGGCCCTTCATGATCTCGATCGCATCGTCGATCGACGGCTCGTTGACGTCGATCTTCTGGAAGCGGCGGACCAGCGCCCGGTCCTTCTCGAAGAACTGGCGATACTCCTTGTAGGTGGTCGAACCGATGCAGCGGATCTGCCCGGAAGACAGCGCCGGCTTCAGAAGGTTCGAGGCATCCATGGCACCGCCCGACGTCGCGCCCGCACCGATGACGGTGTGGATTTCGTCGATGAACAGCACCGCACCCGGATAGTCCTCGAGTTCCTTGACGACCTGCTTCAGGCGCTCCTCGAAATCGCCGCGGTAACGGGTGCCGGCGAGCAGCGTGCCCATGTCGAGCGAGAAGATGGTCGCATCGGCGAGCGCCTCGGGCACCTTGCCTTCGACGATCCGCTTGGCCAGACCTTCGGCGATCGCCGTCTTGCCGACGCCGGGATCGCCCACGTAGAGCGGATTGTTCTTGGACCGGCGGCACAGCACCTGGATGGTGCGGTTGACCTCGGAATGGCGCCCGATGAGCGGATCGATGCGCCCGTTCTTGGCCTTCTCGTTCAGGTTGACGCAATAGGCCTTCAGGGCATCGGCCGGCTTCTTGCCGGGAGCTTCATCCTGTTCGCGCGAGGGCTTGGCGTCTGCGTCGCTCTCCTCGGCACCGCGCGGCGGCCGTACCGTCGAGGACCCGGGCCGCTTGCCGATCCCGTGAGAGATGTAGTTGACGGCGTCATAGCGCGTCATCTCCTGCTCCTGCAGGAAGAAGGCGGCATGGCTTTCCCGTTCCGCGAAGATCGCCACCAGCACATTGGCGCCGGTAACCTCCTCGCGTCCGGAAGACTGGACATGGATGACGGCGCGCTGGATGACGCGCTGGAAGCCGGAGGTCGGCTTCGAATCCTCGTCGTATCCGGTGATCAGGTTGGCAAGTTCGTTGTCGACGTAGTCGGCAACGGTCTTGCGCAGGGCATCCAGGTTGACGTTACACGCACCCATGACCGCTGCAGCATCGGCATCGTCGATCAATGCCAGCAACAGATGCTCGAGCGTGGCATATTCGTGATGCCGCTCGTTCGCAAACGTCAGTGCCTGGTGTAGCGCCTTTTCAAGACTAGGCGAAAAAGTTGGCACGTGGATTCCTCACTTCTTTTCCATCACGCATTGAAGGGGATGCTGGTGCTGTCGGGCAAAATCCATGACCTGACTGACCTTTGTCTCCGCCACTTCATACGTAAATATTCCACACTCCCCCACGCCATGATTGTGCACGTGGAGCATGATCCGCGTCGCCGCCTCAAGATCCTTCTGGAAGAACCGCTCCAGGATATGAATGACGAATTCCATGGGAGTGTAGTCGTCGTTCAGGAGCAACACGCGGTACAGGTTCGGTTTCTTCGTCTTCGGCTTGGTGCGGGTGATGACGGACGTGCCGCGATTTGCGTTGTCTCCGTCGCCGTTCTTTTCGTCTTGCATCAAGATCGGCGCTGCGATCATTTCGTTCATTCCCCAATCATCCGGCGGGTGACCATCTGGTTTAAGCGGCGGACATCAGATGCTCTTAACTTAGTGCATTTGACCCCGATTTTAAGCCCCCCGCGCTGTGGCGCAATCACTATTCCTTGCGCGGCCGGATCATTCGAAAAAGCAGCCGTCGGAATCGAAAGACCGGCGAACGGGCGTCGCCGGTCTCCAATCAAATATAGTGCAGAAGCGCCGCGCGACAAAGCCGCGTCTGAACCCGGGGCTACAGATCGACGTCGAGGATCGCCATCGAGAAATTGTAGGAGCGGTCGCCGTCCTCGTCGTCGATGTAGACGACGCCCAGGAACTCGTCGCCAATATAGACTTCCGCCGAATCGTCCTTGCGCGGGCGCGCCTTGACCGCCATCTGCGGGTTGAACGTCCGCTTGAAGTAGCCGTCCAGCTTCTTGATTTCTTCTGGCTTCATGATTTTTTCTCCGTCAGCGGTTCGATTTCGGGGCTTGTGCCATGGCATCGCAGCCAAAGTAAAGGCAACGGTCGGCCACCCGGCATTTTTCGTGCCGGTGCCGGGAGGGGGATCGTCGAGGGTCTATTCGTCGGAGCTGAGAAGCTGGTCCATCAGCCGGGCGGGCTCAGAGCAGCCGGCCTCGCCTACGACCTTCGCCGGGACGCCCGCAACGGTCGTCTTCGGCGGCACGGGCTTCAACACGACCGAACCGGCAGCGACCCGGGAGCACGAGCCGATCTCGATATTGCCGAGAATCTTGGCGCCTGCGCCGATCAGCACGCCGTTGGCGATCTTCGGATGACGCTCGGCGCCTTCCTTGCCGGTGCCGCCCAGCGTCACGCCGTGCAGGATCGAGACATTGTCGCCGATCACCGCCGTCTCGCCGACGACGAGACCGGTGGCATGATCGAGGAAGATGCCCTTGCCGATGCGCGCGGCCGGATTGATGTCCGTCTGGAAGACGCTGGAGGCGCGGCTCTGCAGGTAGAGCGCAAAGTCCCGCCGCCCGCGCGACAGCAGCCAATGGGCCAGCCGATGCGTCTGGATGGCGTGAAAGCCCTTGAAGTAGAGGACGGGTTCGAGAAAGCGCAGGCATGCCGGATCGCGGTCATAGACAGCCTGGATGTCCACCCGCAGGACCGAACCCCATTCCGGCCAGTCAGCCAGCATCTCAGCGAAGGTCTGGCGAAGCAGCACGGCCTGGAGATCGGCATGATCGAGCCGCTCGCAGATGCGATGGATCACGCTGTCTTCCAGCGAGCGGTGGTTGAGAACCGTCGAATAGAGGAAGGCCGCCAGCAGCGGGTCGCTGTCGGCCGCAGCGCGCGCTTCCTGCCGCATCGTATCCCAGATCGGATCGACGCTGGCCACCGGGTCATTGGGGCGAATTTCGGTTCTCGCGGCCATCGCCGTCTCCTCGTTCTCGATGGAGGATAATATATATAAGAACATTACAGGAAGACCAACGCCTCCAACATCGCATTTCGCTGATCTTTATCGTCAGGGCGGATCGTTCGCCCCTCAGAGTTCTTCGTAGAATTCGAGCACGGCCTTCTTGAAGACCCGGTCACCGACCGCCAGCATGTGGTCGCGGCCCGGAATGTCGAGGGCTGTCGCATGCGGCATCAGGGCGGCAAGCTTCTGCGGAGAACCGGCGATATCGTCCTTCGTTCCCACGCCGATCAGCGTCGGCGCCTCGATCCGCCCCATGTCGTCCTCCGACACCAGGTCCCGGGAGCCGCGGATGCAGGCGGCGAGTGCCTCACGGTCGCTCTTGGTCTGGTCGGCGAAGGCGCGAAACATGCGCCCGCGCTCGTGCGAAACATCGTCGAGCGTCGGCGCCATCAGGGCATCGGCGATCGGATCCCAGTCGCCGACCCCGTCGGTCATGCCGCTCCCGAGCCCGCCCAGCACCAGCGACCGCACCCGGTCCGGATGGTTGAGCGCGAGGAAGACGGAGATGCGGGCACCCATCGAATAGCCCATCACATGCGCCTGCGGGATGCGCAGATGGTCGAGCAGTGCGGCGGCGTCTTCGGCCATGACCCACGGCCGGTAGGCCTCCTGATCGCGCGGCTTGTCACTCCGGCCATGACCCCGGTTGTCGATCGCGATCACCCGGTAGCCCGCCTCGCCCAGCGTTTTCAGCCAGCCCGGGTGCACCCAGTTGACCAGTGCGCTCGAGGCAAAGCCGTGGATGAGCAGCACTGGCTGCCCCTCCGGATCGCCCTCGTCGAAGTAGAAGAGATCGAGGCCATCATGGGCGAAGGAGGAAAACGCGGGGGCATTGAGGTTCATGAACCGGCTTTCTGATCAGTTTGGAGCCCGCAGGCAGAGCGAGCGGATTTAAACCGCCGGCTGCGCCGTTTCCACCCCGCCGCGTCAGTTTTTCCCACTACACATTCCGCCATCGGGGAGATAATGTCCGGCGCAACGAAAAAGCATCGGAGACGACAATGGCTGGGCACGGCATCCCTCACTTCCAGAACGACGGCGGTCACAGGCTGATCCAGATCGGCGTGAAGGAGTTCATGTGCACCGGCGCGTCGGTTCCTTACGACCATCCGCACATCTACATCGACATGGGCGACGACGTCGAAAAGGTCTGCTCCTACTGCTCGACCCTCTATCGCTACAATCCGGCCCTGAAGCCCGAGCAGACGGACCCGCCGGGCTGCGTCTTCCACGTCAGGGCGGCGTAGTCCTCCGATCGGCATTGAAGATGCCGACAGACAGGATCGCCATTGTCGGCGCCGGAATGGCCGGGCTGACCGCTGCCCTCGCATTCGCACGAAAGGGTATTGCCTGCGATATCTACGAACAGGCACCGGAACTGACGGAAGTTGGCGCTGGCCTGCAGATCTCGCCCAATGCATCGCGCATTCTCGATGCGCTCGGCGTGCTGGAGAAGATCGAAACGGTCTGGACCGAACCGGAGCGCATCAACCTCCTCTCCGGCACCAGCCTGCGGGCCATCAGTCATGTGCCGGCCGGCAGTTTCGCGCGTGCGCGCTGGGGGGCGCCCTATGGCGTTCTGCACCGCTCGACGCTGCAGAACGCGCTGCTGGAAGCCGTGCTGGCGCAACCGCTTTGCAACCTGAAGCTCGCCACCCGCCTGTCGCCGGACGACATGCCCGACCTCATCGGCGCCGGCAAACCCTACAAACTTGTCGTCGGGGCTGATGGCGTCTGGTCGCAAATGCGCCACCGCGTTTCCGGCGGACCGGAACCAGAGTTTTCCGGAAATGTCGCCTGGCGCTTCACTGTCCCCGCTGCAGAGGGCCCCGCCTGGCTGACACCGGATGCTGTCTCGGCCTTCCTCGGCCCCTCCGCCCACCTCGTCTCCTATCCCCTGAAAGACGCCGGCGGCTTCAATGTGGTCGCCATCGCCTCAGGCATCAGTCCGGGCGAGACCTGGGAAGCGACGTCGACGCAGGCACAGCGGCAGATGCTGCTTGACCAGTTCCGGAACTGGAACCGCCAGATCGTATCTGTTCTCGAAAGAGCCCCTGCCCCGACCTTCTGGCCGCTTTACCAGATGATTCCGGGGCGCTGGCAGAACGGCCGCGACACCGTGCTGATCGGCGACGCCGCCCACGCCATGATGCCGTTTGCGGCGCAGGGCGCGGCGATGGCGATCGAGGATGCCTTCGCGCTCGCGGCCCATGTGGCGGGCGCCGCCTCGATTGCCGAGGCGCTCGGCACCTTCGAGGCGGAGCGCCTGCCGCGCATCGCCCGGGCCCGAGCCCGCGGCAAGTTCAACCGCTTCGCCTATCACGCCCGTGGACCGGTCCGGCTGGGACGCGATCTCGTCCTGTCGCTGAGGCCGCCGCAGTCGCTTGCGGCGGATCTCGACTGGCTCTACGGCTACCGCAGCCGCGACTGATCAGACGGCCGCCGCGGCAGCGAACCCGGCTTCCAGATCCTTCTTCAGGTCGGCGACATCCTCGAGGCCGATCTGCAGACGGATCACCGGCCCATCCGTCGGTGCGGTGCGGATGGTGCGGTCCGAGAGGTTGACGGGCACGGCGAGGCTCTCGTAGCCGCCCCAGGAATAACCGAGGCCGAACAGGGACAGTGCGTCGAGGAGCGCATGCGCCTTGGCCTTGAACCGGCCCGCCTCGTCCACCTTGAGGACGAAGGAGAAGACGCCGCTGGCGCCTTTGAAGTCACGCTTCCAGATCTCGTGGCCGGGAAAGCTCGGCAGCGCCGGATGCAGCACCCGGGAAACGTCGTCGCGTCCCTCCAGCCATTGCGCGATATCCAGCGCGCTGCGCTGGTGATGGTCGAGCCGCACGCCCATGGACCGCAGCCCGCGCAGGATCTGGTAGGAATCGTCGGGTGAACCGCAGATCCCCATGCTGAGCGCCGTCTCCTTCAATTGCGGCCAGTGGGCCGCATTGGCCGACACGGATCCCATCACGATATCGGAATGGCCCGACGGATATTTCGTCGTCGCATGGATCGAGACATCGACGCCGAAATCGAGCGGCCGGAAGAACAGCGGCGTCGCCCAGGTATTGTCCATGGTGACGACACAGCCGTGTCGATGGGCGGCCTCCGAGATGGCCGGGATATCCTGCATCTCCATGGTGTTGGAGCCGGGCGCTTCCGTATGCACGAGCTTGGTATTGGCCTTGATCAGCGTCTCGATCCCGGCGCCGATCTCGGGATCGTAGTATTCGATCTCCACCCCAAGCCGCTTCAGCACCGTGTCGCAGAACTGCCGGCAGGGCGCATAGACCGAATCGACGATCAGCGCATGGTCGCCGGCCGAGAGATAGGCAAGGAATGGCACCGAGATCGCTGCAAGACCGGACGGCACGAGGGTTGTCCCGGCTGAGCCCTCGAGCGCGTCCAACGCCTCGCACAGCGCATCGGTCGTCGGCGTCCCGCGGGTACCATAGAGGTATTTCTGCTCCCGCTTCTCCATCGCCTGGCAATCGGGGAAGAGAACGGTCGACGCATGCACGACCGGAGGATTGACGAAACCGTGATAGCTGAAGGGATCGTGACCGATATGGGCGAGACGCGTGTTCACACCGGCCTCGGCGGGCAAGGATGCCTTGTTTTTCATCTGCGGAGAGCTTTCTTTGCAATGCGAGAAAGCGATGTTGCCGCCTCGTACGGATACGGTCAACCCTTTGGAACCAGCAAGTTATCGGCATGGCAGGTTCGTGGATCGAAGGCAGTTGCAAGCATTTTCGGCAGTGAGCGCCTAAAAATTGGATCAATGACGGACAAGCGGGCAAATTAAGCAACTTTGACGCTTTTCGGACACAATCTGGGGCGTCCCGACTTGACCATGACGCCTTTTCCGACTGTGATGGCCGTCTCCGCACCGGGAGGTCAGCGGAGGTTGCGCTCGTGTTCACGAATGTGAACGGCAGGGCGACGAAGTCACAAGAACACAAAAGATAAAGGTTGGGAAAATGAAAAAGACGCTTCTGTCAGCTACGATTGGCGCAGCAGTCCTCGGCTTGGGCTCGGCTGCCTCGGCTGCCACGCTCGATGACGTCAAGGCAAAGGATTTCGTTCAGTGCGTGGTGAACACCGGTCTTGCAGGCTTTGCCGCACCGGACGCCTCGGGCAGCTGGACCGGTTTCGACGTGGACTACTGCCGCGCCGTTGCTGCCGCCATCTTCAATGATCCGTCGAAGGTGAAGTTCACGCCGACAACCGCGCAGACCCGTTTCACGGCGCTGCAGTCGGGTGAAGGCGACGTCCTGTTCCGCAACACGACCTGGACGATCAGCCGCGACACGGCTCTCGGCTTCAACTTCCGCACCGTCAACTACTATGACGGCCAGGGCTTCATGGTCCCGAACGCCCTCAACGTGAAGTCGGCTCTGGAACTCTCGGGTGCCGCCGTCTGCGTGCAGTCCGGCACGACCACCGAACTCAACCTCGCCGACTACTTCAAGGCCAACAACCTTGACTATCAGCCGGTCGTTTTCGAAAAGCTCGAAGAAGTGAACGCCGCCTATCAGGCCGGCCGTTGCGACGTCTACACGACCGACCAGTCCGGCCTTTACTCGCTGCGCCTGTCGCTGTCGAACCCGGATGACCACACGATTCTCCCGGAAATCATCTCCAAGGAGCCGCTTGGACCGGCCACCCGCCAGGGCGACGACCAGTGGTTCGACATCGTCAGCTGGACCCATTTCGCGCTTGTCCAGGCTGAAGAGTTCGGCATCACCCAGGCCAACGTCGACGAAATGAAGAACTCCGAGAACCCGGACATCCGCCGCTTCCTCGGCGTTGAAGCTGACACCAAGATCGGCACCGACCTCGGCCTCACCAACGACTGGGCCTACAACATCATCAAGCACGTCGGTAACTACGGCGAAGTCTTCGAACGCAACATCGGCAAGAGCACCCCGCTTGAAATCGAGCGTGGCCTCAACGCCCTGTGGACGAAGGGTGGCCTTCAGTACGCACCGCCGATCCGCTAAGATCGCGACGACTTCAGATGAGGCGGTTCGCCGCCTCATCTCTCTGAATAAAAACTAAAAGCAAAAACAAAAGAGACCTTAAAAAAGGTCACAAGGGGATAGGGCCGGCATGACCGATCACGCTGTAACTGCGCCGCCCTCCGGACGATCTTTGGCATCCTACATGTACGATCCGAAGTTCCGGGGGTTGTTCTTCCAGGCGCTGACACTCGCAATCATAATCATCTTTGGCTGGATGATTTTCGACAACACCACTGAAAACCTCAGCCGGTCGAACACGGCTTCAGGCTACGACTTCCTCAATGGTCGCGCAGGCTTCGACATCGGTCAGTCGCTGATCCCTTACAGCAGCGATTCAACCTATGGCCGCGCCATCATGGTGGGCTTCCTGAATACGCTGCTGGTGGCCATCGTCGGCATCTTCACGGCCACGGTCATCGGGTTCATCATCGGCCTCGGGCGACTGTCCCGAAACTGGCTGATCGCCAAGCTCTGCACCGTCTATGTGGAGGTGTTCCGCAACGTTCCCGTGCTGCTGGTTATCTTCTTCTGGTACAAGGGCGTCCTTGGCGCACTGCCACAGGTGCGGGACTCGCTTGCCCTGCCCTTCGGCATGTTCCTCAACAATCGCGGCCTCGCATTTCCGAAGCCGATCTGGGGTGAAGGCGCCTGGTTGATCCCGGCAGCACTGCTGATCGCCATTATCGCCTCCATCGCCGTGGCCCGCTGGGCAGCCGCCCGGCAGGCCGCCACGGGCCAGCAGTTCGGTACGGCACGGGTGGTGATCGCCCTCGTCATCGGATTGCCGCTGGTGGCCTATTTCCTCGGCGGCATGCCGCTGACGTTCGACTTCCCGGAAGCCGGCCGCTTCAATCTCACTGGCGGCGCCACCGTGGCGCCGGAGTTCGTGGCGCTCTACCTCGCGCTGTCCTTCTACACCGCCTCCTTCATCGCCGAAACGATCCGCGCCGGCATCGCGGGCGTGGCGAAGGGACAGACCGAAGCCGCCTCGGCACTGGGCCTGCAACCATCCATGACGACGCGCCTCGTCGTCATTCCGCAGGCGATGCGCATCATCATACCGCCGCTCACAAGCCAGTATCTCAACCTGACGAAGAACTCGTCGCTCGGCGTTGCGGTCGGTTTTCCGGAGCTGGTTTCCACGGGCGGCACGACCATGAACCAGACCGGCCAGGCCATCGAGGTCGTGTCGATCTGGCTGGTGGTCTATCTCAGCATCAGCATTGCCACCTCGATGTTCATGAACTGGTTCAACGCCCGTATGGCGCTGGTGGAGAGGTAAGGTCATGAACACGCGTAAGATTGGGTTTGTCAGAACCGAGCTTCTCCCGGCGCAGCCTGCGCCGGAGCATGCCGGAAGTGCGACCCGCTGGATCCGGGCCAATCTCCTGGCCACGCCGAAGGACATCATCCTGACCCTGGTGGCGATGGCCCTCCTCCTCTACACCGTCCCGGGCATGCTGAACTGGCTGTTCTTCGATGCCGTCTGGACCGGTGCCGACCGCGAGGCTTGCCTGACCGTCGCACAGGGAGGCGCCAAGCCCGACGGTTGGAACGGCGCCTGCTGGGCCTTCGTCGGCGACCGCTTCCAGCAGTTCATGTTCGGACGCTATCCTCTCGAGGAGAGATGGCGCCCGATCCTCGTGGCACTGATGTTCATCGGCCTCCTGACGCCCATCATGATCCCCAGGCTGCCGTTCAAGGGCTGGAACGCCCTGGCGCTCTTCGTGATCTTCCCGGTGGTAGCCTTCTTCCTGCTGCACGGCGGCAGCTTCGGCCTGGAGCAGGTCGAGACCCCGCTGTGGGGCGGCCTGATGGTGACGCTGATCCTCTCCTTCGTCGGGATCGCCGTCTCCCTTCCGGTGGGCATCCTGCTGGCGCTCGGGCGCCAGTCCAACCTGCCGGTGATCCGCATCTCCTGCATCACCTTCATCGAGGTGGTTCGCGGCGTGCCGCTGATCACCGTGCTCTTCATGGCCAATGTGATGCTGCCGCTCTTCCTGCCGACCGGCTGGACGATCGACAACTTCCTGCGCGCGCTCGTCGGCGTGGCGCTGTTTGCCTCCGCCTACATGGCCGAAGTGGTGCGCGGCGGGCTGCAGGCCATCCCGAAGGGCCAGTACGAGGGCGCCGATTCGCTCGGCCTCGGCTACTGGCAGAAGACCCGGCTGATCATCATGCCCCAGGCGCTGAAGCTGGTCATTCCCGGCATCGTCAACACCTTCATCGGCCTCTTCAAGGATACCTCGCTCGTGTCGATCATCGGCATGTTCGATCTCCTTGGAATCGTCCGGCTGAACTTCACCGATACGACCTGGATCACCCCCGTGACACCGATCACCGGGCTGATCTTCGCAGGTTTCCTGTTCTGGCTCTTCTGTTTCGGCATGTCGCGCTATTCCGCCTTCATGGAAAGCCATCTCGAAACCGGCCACAAACGATAATTTAGGGGAAAACAATGGCTGACGCCCAACCCAAGATCCGACCCGGCTCCGCAACCGACGTGGCCGTCGAAATCATCGGCATGAACAAGTGGTACGGGGACTTCCACGTCCTGCGCGACATCAACCTCAAGGTGATGAACGGCGAGCGCATCGTCATCGCCGGGCCTTCGGGATCCGGCAAGTCGACGATGATCCGCTGCATCAACCGCCTGGAGGAACATCAGTCCGGCACCATCACCGTCGATGGCATCGAGCTGACCAACGATCTGAAGAAGATCGACGAAGTGCGCCGCGAAGTCGGCATGGTGTTCCAGCACTTCAACCTCTTCCCGCATCTGACGATCCTCGAGAACTGCACGCTGGCGCCCATCTGGGTCCGCAAGATGCCGAAGAAGGAAGCGGAAGCGATCGCCATGCACTACCTGGAGCGGGTGAAGATCCCCGAGCAGGCGCTGAAGTACCCGGGGCAGCTCTCCGGCGGCCAGCAGCAGCGTGTGGCGATCGCCCGCTCGCTCTGCATGAGCCCGAAGATCATGCTGTTCGACGAGCCCACCTCGGCGCTCGACCCGGAGATGATCAAGGAGGTGCTCGACACCATGGTGAGCCTTGCCGAAGAAGGCATGACCATGCTCTGCGTCACCCACGAGATGGGCTTTGCCCGCCAGGTCGCCAACCGGGTGATCTTCATGGACCAGGGCCAGATCGTCGAGCAGAACGAACCCGCCGAATTCTTCGACAACCCGCAGCACGAGCGCACCAAGCTCTTCCTGAGCCAGATCCTGCACTAGCTGCCAGTTCTGTCCTCAGATTCACAAAAGATCGGCCGGAACCGCCAGACGCGGTTCCGGCCGATCTTGCGTTGAAGCCTGCAGCAGGCGCGGAAACGCCGTCGCGAGCCCACGTTGAAAACGTCGGCTGCGATGCGGCAAGATTATGAAAATCTGGAAAGAATGGTGGGTGATGTAGGGCTCGAACCTACGACCCGCTGATTAAGAGTCAGCTGCTCTACCACCTGAGCTAATCACCCGAGAACCGTTCGTTGCGGCCAGCGCCCCGTCGGTGTGAGCGCGTATAAAGGGGATCGAACGGGTTGTCCAGCGCTTGCGTGAAAATAATTGCTTCGCGTCGCGCAAGCAGCGCTCAAGCGCGATTTGCAAGGCAAATCAGAGCTCAAGCGTACCCCGGGCAAGCCGGACGGCCTGGCCGCCGATGCGTGCCTTGGCAATGGCTCCCTCTTTGACGTCGATATGCAGGTGGATGTAGGAGGGCCGCCCGATCTCGACGCCCTGCTCGACGAGGAGCGGATGATGGCCGTCCGGAAGGTCATCGAAATGATGGATCGCACCGGCCAGTGCCGCAACGGCAGAGCCGGTGGCCGGATCTTCAGCAATGCCCATGTCCGGGGAAAACATCCGCGCATGGAAGCGGGCCTGGTGATGCACGCCACCGCGGCAATAGACATAGGGCGACGCCAGCCCGCCGTCGGCGAAGGGCGCCACCTTTTCCCACAGGGACGCGTTGAACTCCAGGCTCTGGACGCTGGCCAGATTGTGCACCGGAATCAGGACGAAGGGTACACCGGCACTCCAGACCGAAGCGCGGTGGTTTTCGAACCCGATCGACGCGGCATTGAGGCTCAGGGCATCCGCGAGCCCCTGCCGGTCGAGCGGCAGGTCGATGGCAACCGGCGTCCTCGGCAGGTCGAACTCGGCAAAGCCGACACTGGCTGCGCGCAGGCGCACGGCACAGCGCACCGGCCCGACGTTCTCCTCCAGCACGCAAACCATGTCGAGGTCGCCATCGCTGCCGGTCTGAAGCTCCGCCAGGGCCACCGCGGTCCCTACCGTCGGATGGCCGGCGAAGGGCAGTTCCCGGCTGGGCGTGAAGATGCGAAGCTTGGCGGTGTGGGCCGGGTTCGTCGCCGGCAGCACGAAGACGGTCTCGGACAGGTTCATCTCCCGCGCCACGGCCTGCATGACATCGTCATCCAGTCCATCGCCGTCGAAGATCACCGCCAGCGGATTGCCGGCCAGCACCGTGTCGGTGAAGACGTCATAGATCCCGTAACGCCGCGTCAAAGCCCCCTCCCGTCGTGGTATGCTCCTTGCGCAACCTGCACGACGGCTGCCGTCCGCGCAACAGCTCCATCAGATTATCCTGAATCTCGCGCGTCGCCTCAGAGGCTGAGCTCCACCACCACCGGGCAATGATCGGAGGCCTTGGGCCGGTCCCAGCCGATCCGCGGGTAGCGCTCCACCTCCTGCCCCGGCGGAAAGGGCGTCCGGTATGGCTGCCCGTCGCGGATGATCTCCGGGATCATTTTCGCATTGCGGGTGGCAAGCGCCGACGACAGCCAGATGTAGTCGAGCTGGCAGAGATGCTGCTCCTGCGGCCCGCGGGAATGATAGAGCGTCCAGCGGTCGAGCTCGCCCCGCCGGCGCACGACGTTTTCGGCAAAGCCCTCAGCACTGAAGACGTCGAGCGCGCTGTTCTCCTCGCGCTGATAGGTGAACGCATGGCCGGAGCGGCGCGTCCCGGAGACCACCACCTTCTCCTGGTAGTCGTTCATGTCGCCGCAGATCGCGAAGTTCTTCCTGGCTGCGTGTTCGGCCCCGAACCGCTGTTCGATGATCCGCCGCACCGCCCTCGCCTCAGCCATCCGCACCGGCATCGTGCCGAGCCGACCGTCGCCGCTCTCGCGCGCGTTGCCCATCGACTTGAAGTGGACGACATAGAGCGTCAGCGGGCGCCCGCCGATGCGGATGTCGAGTTCCAGGCAGTCGCGCTTGAAGACCTTGTCGTGCGGCTTGACCATTGCCGTCGCCAGCGTCTCGTTGAAGACATCGAGGTCCTGATAGGTCTGCATCGCGTGGCTGCGGATGTCGACGAGCTCGATCGTCTCGCCATGGCGGGTCTTCTCCCGCATCAGCACGGCAACATCGATGCCGCGCGTGTCGTTGCCCTCGATCAGATACTTCTGGAGGTAGCCGTTGCCGACCATCCGGAACAGATAGCCGTATTCGAAGGCGTGCAAGGCGGGCATGTTGTCGACCTCCTGCAGGCAGAGGATGTCGGCATCCGCATCGGCGATCGCCAGAGCCGACAGCTGCCGCGTGTCGTCCGTGGCGGCGATGACCCGCGCCTGCTCCATCTGCTGGTAGGCGTCCTTGTCGTTGACGTCGTAGAGGCGCAGCACCCGGTCCTGCCGCAACTGGTTGCGGAAGCCGGAAAAGTCGAAGCGGGTGACGAGGTTTTCGATGTTGAAGGTGGCGAGGCGGACGGACATGAGCTCTCCCGGTTGAGGGGACAGTTATGCCCGCTGGCGGACCAGCCTACAATCGCCATCCACTGGCCAGCACCACGTTGATCGTGTCCCCCGGCCTCACCGCCTGCCGGGAGAAGGCGCGAAGCGACTGGCCGTCCGCCAGCTCGAGGCGCAGCGCGTAACGCTCGCCCTCGAAGAACGAGGAGGTGACGCGGGCAGCGATCCCGGATGCGTCGAGGACGACATCCTGCGGTCGCACCAGCACGCTGGACGGTTGCGCACCCTCTGCCGGTGCCTTGAGCGCTTCGTTCAACAGAGTCCAGTCCATCAGCCTGGGGGAGCCTGGCGCAAGCGGCACAGACAGGATCGACCCCTGCCCCACCAGTCCGCCGACGACGAGGCCCTCGGGCCTGGCATAGATCTCCTCGGGCGAGGCCATCTGCAGCAGCCGCCCCTCCGACATCACCGCAACGTCGGTGGCGAGCGCCATGGCCTCGCTCTGGTCGTGCGTCACATAGATCATCGTTGCCCCGGACCGGGCATGGAATTCGCGAAATGTCTCTTCCATCTCCTGGCGCAGGTGGCGGTCGAGATTGGCCAGCGGCTCGTCGAGCAGCACCACGTCCGGCTCCGTCACCAGGCAGCGGGCGAGCGCCACGCGCTGCCGCTGGCCGCCGGAAAGTGCTGCCGGTCGACGGTCGGCATAGGAGTCCAGTCGAACCGCAGCCAGCGCCTCGCGCACCTTCTGGCGCGCCCGCTCCTTGCCGACGTTGCGCACCTTCAACGGGTAGCCGACATTCTCGGCGACCGTCATATGCGGCCAAAGCGCGTAGGATTGGAACACCATCGCCATGTTGCGCCGTTCCGGCGGCACCATGGTCGCGGCATCGGCGAGCAGCCGCTCGCCCAGCAGGATCGACCCGTCGGTCGGCTGCTCGAAGCCGGCGATCATCCGCAGCACGGTCGTCTTGCCGCATCCGGACGGCCCCAGCAGCGCCAGGAACCGGCCGTCGCGCACCGTCAGCGACAGATCGCGCACGGCAGGCGCTCCGAGTCCGAAGCGCTTCTCCAGGGCATGGAGGATCAGCGGCGCCATGGCAGCGCTCCTGCCGGCAGCCGGCGTGCCATCAGTTCGAGTATCAGCATCAATATGACCACCATGATGACGACGAGCACCGAGAGTGCCGCGGCCAGGTCGAAGCTGCCGCTGTCGTCGAGATTGTAGATTGCCACCCCGAGCGTCTGTGTCCCGGCCGACCACAGCAGCGCGGAGACGGTCAACTCGTTGCAGGCAATCAGGAAGACCAAAATCAGCGAGGAGCCGGCCGCCGGCGCAATCAGTGGCACCAGCACGTCGCGCATCCGCCGGTAGAACCCGGCGCCGGACAGCCGCGCCGCCTCCTCAAGAGAGGGATCGAGCTGCCGGTAGGCGCTCACGACGGGCTTCAGGCTGACGGCGAGGAAGCTCGACAGATAGGCGATCAGAATGATCCAGATGGTCCCGTAGATCGAGAAGCCGAGGATGGGAAGCGGTGCCGCCAGCAACAGGATGAAGGCAACCGCCAGCACGATCCCCGGCAGCGCATAGGGAATTTCCGCCATGGCCGAGATGGTCGCCGCCGTCCGGCTCTTCGTCTGCACGATATAATAGCCGAGGAGAACCGAGATGACCAGCAGGCCGAAGGCGCTGGCCAGCGCCAGCGTGACCGAGTTGGAGAAGGCCGAGCGCGTCACCGACTGCCGGAACAGGACCTCTTCGTAGGCATGCAGGGTTGCCGTCTCCATGTTGAGCGGCACGCCATAGGCCGGTGCCAGCGAACTTGCCAGAAGCGCCAGGAACGGCAGGACGAGGATCACGAAGGTGACCAGCCAGAGCAGGATTTCGGCGGGCAGCCGCACTTGGCCAAGCCTGAAGACGGCCGCCTGCCCGGACAGTCCGATGGTGCGGAAGTCGCGTCCGCGCAGCACCCTCGCCTCCACCGAAAGCCCGGCGACGGCCAGCAGCGTGATCAGCGCCGAGATGATCGAGATGTCGGCAAAGGTCGTCGGGCCGAAGCTGGCAAACTTCGAATAGATCAGCGTCGGCAGCGTGTAGATCGAGGCCGGTATGCCGAGGATCGCCGGAATGCCGAAGTTGCCGACGCCGGACACGAAGGCGATCGCGGCGCCCGCGACCAGTCCCGGCAGGGCGAGCGGCAGGACGATGTCGAGCAGCACCCGCACCGACGAGGCCCCGGAAAGCCGCGCCGCCTCCACGCCCTCCTTCGGCAGCGCCAGCAGCCCGGAACGCATGGCAAGATAGACGAGCGGTGCATGCTGCACCCCGAACAAAAGGGCAATTCCGCCGATCGAATAGAGCGGCTGCGGGCTGCCGAGCGGCGGCGCCATGCCGATCGCCTTCAGAAGCGTGCTGGAGGGCCCGGTCAGTCCGATCCAGGAGAGCGCCGTCACCTGCGGCGGGATCATCATCGGCAGCATGAACAGAAAGCCGAGCAGGCTCCTGCCCCGCACGTCAAACAGCGTCAGCAGCACGGCGAAGCTGCCGCCGAGAACGACCGCAGCGATCATCCCGAGGAAGGAGGTGGTCAGCGTGTTGAGCGTCGCGCTCCAGAGGGCGGGGTCGGCAAGCAGCTGGCCGGCATCGCCGCGCAGGGCGGAGACCATGCCGGTCCACGCCAGCCGCGCCAGCGGCAGCACGCTCAGGATGAGGATGACGATGAGAACAAAAGGAAACAGCCAGCGCGGCTGGCTGTTTCCCGATCGCGCCGAAGACGGCATCTGCGGCTGACGGATCAGCCGGCGGTGCCGAAGATTTCGGAGAAGGTCTTGAGGTCTTCCTCCGAGGTCTTCAGGGCGTCGGCGGCATTGACCGGCAGAACCTTGATCTGGTCACGCGCGGGGAAGCCTTCCGGAACGCCCAGACCGTTGCGCGCCGGGATGTAGCCGAGGCCCAGCTGGATCTTCTGGCCGTCCTCGGACAGGATGTAGTCGATGAACTTCTTGGCGGCATCCGCATGCGGCGAAGACGACAGGATGGCGACCGGCTCGGTGACGGCGGACACGCCCTCTTCCGGGAAGACGAACTCGACCGGCGCGCCCTTGGCCTTCTCGCGGATCGGCATGTAATCGACGACCATGCCGTAGGCCTTCTCGCCGGAGGCGACCGACTTCAGGACGGCACCGTTGCCGCCGGAGGCGACTGCGCCGTTTTCCTTCAGCGACCGGTAGTAGTCCCAGCCGAGGCTGTCGATGCCGGTCAGTGTCTGGGCGTGGATGAGCGCTGCACCCGAGGTCAGCGGGCTCGGCATGGCGACGAGGCCCTTGGCTTCCGCCTCGGCGAGGTCCTTCCAGCTGGTCGGCTTCATGGCCGCCTGGGTGTTGTACATGATGCCGGTGGTGATCAGCTTGGTAGAGTAGTAGTGGCCGTCCGCGTCGTAGAGGGCGGCGTCGAAGTTCTGGGCTTCCGGCGACTTATAGGCCATCAGCTGGCCGGCCTGCTTCATCCGCTCGAGCGTGACGGTGTCGGCGATCAGCAGAACGTCTGCAACCGGGTTGCCGGCTTCGATCTCGGCCATCAGCTTGGCCATGATCTTCGGCGTACCGTCGCGGACCCACTCGACGTCGAGACCGGGATTGGCGGCCTTGAAGCCGTCGACGGTGGCCTGGGCGTCTTCATTGGGCTGGCTGGTGTAGATCACCAGGTCGGCGGCTTCGACGGCGCCGGCAAGCAGTGCGGTGGCGGCGAGAGCGGAAAAGGCGGAGACGATCTTGTTCATGGGATGGTCCTTCCTGCTGGGATTGCCCTCGCTAGACCACAGGCATCTGACAGGCTTATGACAGTCTGCCGACGTCATTGTGGATGAGGTGGCGGCGGCAGGCTTTCCACACGCCGAAACGCACCCTGCACCCTGTCAGGCTCACCGCCCTGGTGGACGGCTGCCAAGCGCGAGCCTGGACATCACCTCGGCGACGGATTGCTCCACATCCTGCGCCGCAGTGTCGATGACAAGTGGGCTTTGACCCCAGTCTTCATAGTGTCGGTTGGTAATTTCGTCCCAGCTCGGATTACTCGCTCCCGGACCGTCGGTTGCTCTTGCTTCCGCCCGTCGGCGATGCTCCTCCTTGTCCGAACAGATGATCTCTATTTCGACTGCCGGGACCCCCGATCGTGCTGCAACCGAGAGCCACGCATCCCTGGTGATTTTGATGCAGTTCACCGAATCCGCGATCACGGTGTTGCCGAGCCTCAGATTGTCTTCGGCAACCCCGTAGGCGACCATGTAGCCCGCCGGACCAACCTCGGATTTCAACACGTCAGAAGCTCGTATCGCCTGCTCGGCGGTATCGACGCGGACATAAGCCCCTCCGATCTCCTTTGCCAGGGCCCGAGCGACCGTGGTTTTTCCGGTGCCCGGCAGACCGCCAAAGATGATCAGCATGGATACGAACCTCCCCTTCGGACAAACAAAACCGATCGCTTCGATCAGCGATCGGCAGACTTCCGGGAGGCCCGTATCACACCTTTATGCAGCTTCGGCGACAGCCTGACCGATCAGCCGGCCGAGTCGCTGAATCCCCTCCTCGATCATCGCCTCGTTGGCGCAGGAGAAGGACAGCCGCAGGGTGTTGTTGTTGGAGCCGTCGGCATAGAAGGCCCGGCCCGGCACGAAGGCGACCTTCTCCGTCTGGATCGAACGGGCCAGAAGCTCGGCGCCATCCATGCCCTCCGGCAGCCGCACCCAGACGAACATACCGCCCTCCGGCTTCGTCCAGCTGGCGCCGGCAGGCATGTATCTGGCAAGGGCTGCCAGCATCGCATCGCGGCGCGCGCTGTAAGCCTTCTTGATCTTCGCCACCTGCTCGGGAAAGATCGTCTGCGCAACGGTCGCGACCGCCATCTGGTTGATCGTCGACGAATGCAGGTCCGCCGCCTGCTTCATCAGCACCAGCTTGCGGATGACCGGCATGGCCGCAACCACGAAGCCGACGCGCAGGCCCGGCGCCAGCGTCTTGGAGAAGCTGCCACCGTAGATCGTGCGGGTGTTCTCGATGCCGCCATTGCGGGCGATGTCCAGCGCCAGCACCGGCGGCACCGGCTCGCCGTCGTAGCGCAGGTTCTGGTAGGCGCCGTCTTCGATGATGGCGATGTCCAATTCATCGGCCAGGTCGAGCAGCTTTTCGCGCGCCGCGCGGTCGACCGTCTCTCCGGTCGGATTGGCGAAGTCGGGCGAGAGATAGGCGAACTTCACCGCGCCACCGGCCTTGGCGGCTGCCTCGCGGTAGCCTTCCGGCGTCCGGTTGCCGTTCAGCGACAGCTGGTCGTAGGTGGGTTCATAGGCGTTGAAGGCCTGCAGCGCACCGAGATAGGTCGGCCAGGTCACCAGAGCCGTGTCGTTGGGCGAAATGAACAGCTTGCCGAGATAGTCGAGCGCCTGCTGCGAACCGGAGGTGATGAAGACGTTGTCGACACCGCACTCGATGCCGATCCTGGCCATCTCGCCCACCAGCCATTCGCGCAGCGGCTTGTAGCCCTCGCTGACGGAATACTGCAGCGCGGCATTGACCTGCGGCCCGGAAAAGATCGACGCATAGGCCTCCTGGAAGGCCTCATGCGGAAACAGCGCCGGATCGGGAATGCCGCCGGCAAACGAGATGATGTCCGGCTGCTCGAGCAGCTTCAGCAGTTCACGGATTTCGGACGCACGCATTCTGGTGGAACGGGTGGCGAAGATATGTTCCCAATCGAGCACCGGATGTTTCCTCATCTTTCAATTTTGTTGGCCGAAGCATTACAGAAAGTTCGACAGGTCAGCAATACTGACCTATCGAACTTCTTCAAATTTCTGTCTGCTCCGACTTCGTTTGAGATCGGCGCAGCGCTCACTTATGGCTGATGCAAAAGCGAACGCCGCGTCTTCCATCAGGAAAACGCGGCGCAACCATGTCTATTTGTAGTTGTTAGTTGACCGACTTGTCGACCAGCTTGTTCTTGCCGATCCAGGGCATCATGCCGCGCAGCTTTGCGCCGACTTCCTCGATCTGGTGGGCGTCGTTCATGCGGCGGATGCCCTTGAAGCGGGCGCCACCGGCACGGTATTCCTGCATCCAGTCAGAGGTGAACTTGCCGGTCTGGATGTCGGTGAGCACGCGCTTCATCTCGGCCTTGGTTTCCGCCGTGATGATGCGGGGACCGGAAACATATTCGCCCCATTCCGCCGTGTTGGAGATCGAGTAGTTCATGTTGGCGATGCCGCCTTCATAGATCAGGTCGACGATCAGCTTCACTTCGTGCAGGCACTCGAAATAGGCCATTTCCGGCGCATAGCCGGCCTCGACCAGCGTTTCGAAGCCAGCACGGATCAGCTCGACCAGACCGCCGCAGAGGACGACCTGCTCGCCGAACAGGTCGGTTTCGCATTCTTCGCGGAAATTGGTCTCGATGATGCCCGAACGGCCGCCGCCGACGCCGCAGGCGTAGGAGAGCGCGAGCTCAAGCGCGTTGCCAGAGGCGTTCTGGTGAACGGCAACCAGGCACGGCACGCCGCCACCCTTCTGGTATTCGCCGCGAACCGTGTGGCCCGGGCCCTTCGGCGCGATCATGACGATGTCGACGGAGGCCTTCGGCTCGATCAGGCCGAAGTGGATGTTGAGGCCGTGGGCGAAGGCAATCGCCACGCCGTCGCGGATGTTCGGAGCGATCTCGGACTTGTAGATGTCGGCCTGCAGTTCGTCGGGGGTCGCCATCATCATCAGGTCGGCCCAGCCGGCCGCTTCGGCAACGGTCATCACCTTGAAGCCGTCGGCTTCGGCCTTCTTGGCCGTCGGCGAGCCCGCCTTCAGCGCGATCGCCACGTTCTGTGCTCCGGAATCCTTCAGGTTCAGCGCATGCGCGCGCCCCTGGGAGCCGTAGCCGATGATGGCGACCTTCTTGGACTTGATCAGGTTGAGATCGGCATCGCGATCATAATATACGCGCATCGTTTGGTCCTTCCCTATGCGTTTTTGCTGTTGCTGGTCTTTAACGTCCCGAAGAGAGGCGCAGCGCCTCCCCCGATTCCTGTCGCACGCCGTAGAGCGCGAGAAAGGCGGACACCGCCCTCTCCGCCTGGCGCGCCGTGTCTTTCAGCCCCGGCTCTCCGAGCAGCATGCGGACATGCAGGTCGGAGACGGCAAGGCCGTAAAGCGTGTGATAGGCGGCATCCGCATCGTCGAAGCGCAAGAGGCCCGCGCGCTTTGCCGTATCCATCAGCGCGACCGCACGCCGGTCGATCTGCCGACGGCCGTGCTCCACCAGAAGCTTGCCGAGCTTCGACCCGTCGCGGCTCGACTGCCCGATCGCCAGACGGTTCAGCGCCAGCGAGATGTCGCCCGAAAGAACCTCGATCAGGTCGCGCGCGAAAGTCTCCAGATGCTCGCGCAGGTTTTCCGCCGTCAGGCGCTCCTTGCTCCGTTCCAGCGTGCGCACCTTGCTGGCCTGATGCGCGATCATCGCCGCCAGCAGCCCGTCCCGGTCGCCGAACCACTTGTAGAGGCTTTCCTTCGAGCAGTTGGCCGCCCGTGCCAGTCCCGACGTCGTCAGCGCCCTGTCGCCGCCTTCCACCAGCAGGCGAAGCGCCTGCTCCAGAACCTCGTTCTGTCGCGGTGTAAACTCCGGCATCTGGCTCGCGTCAGCGATCAAGGCAACCACTCCAACAAAGGTACCGTACGGTACGGTTCTTGATGCTGTTATGCTGAACCCGGTGTCCGCCGTCAAGCGGATTCTTGCGCCACGATCCCGAACGGGATCAGCGCGATGCGGCCGGCATCCGCCGGCTGCGCACCCGCGCTCGCAATCTCGGAGGATCGTGCAAGAACCAAGTTGCATCGAACTACCGCCCGGCAACTCTTCCGGTGCATAAGCGTTGTCTCACCGCCCTTCCCAACCATCAAAGAACGGAGCTGTCCCATGGCACTTGCACGAGGCTATGCCGCCACTGACGCGTCGAAACCGCTGGCACCCTTTACCTTCGAACGGCGCGAGCCGAACGCCGACGACGTGGCGATCTCGATCCAGTATTGCGGCGTCTGCCATTCCGACATCCACACCGTCCGCAACGAATGGAAGAACGCCGTCTATCCGATCGTCCCCGGCCATGAGATCGTCGGCGTCGTGACCGCCGTCGGTTCGGACGTCACCAAGTTCAAGGTCGGCGACAAGGTCGGCGTCGGCTGCTTCGTCGATAGCTGCGTCGGCTGCGCCAGCCGCGACCTCGACAACGAGCAGTACATGCCGGGTCTGGTGCAGACCTACAACAGCGTCGAAGCCGACGGGAAGACCGCCACGCAGGGCGGCTATTCCGACCACATCGTCGTCAAGGAAGGCTACGTCCTGTCGATCCCGGACAACCTGCCGCTCGATGCGACCGCGCCGCTGCTCTGCGCCGGCATCACGCTCTATTCGCCGCTTCGCCACTGGAACGCCGGCCCCGGCAAGAAGGTCGCGATCCTCGGCATGGGCGGCCTCGGCCACATGGGCGTCAAGATCGCTCATGCCATGGGCGCCGACGTCACCGTGCTCAGCCATTCGCTCTCCAAGAAGGAAGATGGCCTGAAGCTCGGCGCCGATCACTACTATGCGACGAGCGATGCTGAAACCTTCACCAAGCTCGCCGGGACGTTCGACCTGATCATCTGCACCGTCGGCGTTGCCATCGATTGGAACGCCTATCTCGGCCTCCTGAAGGTCGATGGCTCCATGGTCATCGTCGGCGCGCCGGAAGATGCCATTCCCGTCCACGCCTTCTCGCTGATCCCCGGCCGCCGCAGCCTCTCCGGCTCGATGATCGGCTCCATCAAGGAAACCCAGCAAATGCTGGATTTCTGCGGCAAGCACGACATCGTCTCCGAGATCGAGACGATTGGTATCCAGGAGATCAATGAAGCCTATGAGCGCGTCCTGAAGAGCGACGTCCGCTACCGCTTCGTCATCGACATGGCCTCGCTGGCCGCCTGATCCGGCACCCTGGTGACACCTTCCAGAGGGCGGCAGCATCTGCCGCCCTTTTTCAATTCAGGCAAGGCCCGCGTCGTCGAAGGAGCGCCTCGCTGCGCGAACCGCATCATGGTTCTCCGCCGCCCACGCCAGCACCTTGGACAGCGGCTCGAACAGCGAGCGCCCCAGCGGCGTCATCCGGTACTCGACGCTCGGCGGCTTGGTCGGAAACACTTCCCGCTCGATATAGCCGTCCCGCTGCAGATCGCGCAGCGTCTGCGTCAGCATGCGCTGCGAGATGTCCGGCACGAGACGCCTGAGCTCACCGAACCGATGCGGCTTTTCGGCCAGCGCCTCCAGAAGCAGCGTCGACCATTTTCCGGAAATCCGGTTCATCACATCGCGCACGGGGCAGTTGCCCGCATCCCAGGCGCTGCGATCGCAGTCGGCGGTCGCAGCCTTTACGGCTGAGCGGACGGCTTGGTCCATGGCAGGTGGTTCCCTCAAGGTAACGATCTCCCCGAAAACTGCCTCCTTTACAGCCGAAGATCAATTCCCTTTATAGTGCTGGTCTATTTTTGAGACTGACATCGTCACCGACCCCTGAATGGAGCCCACGCATGACCCGTCTGTTCGTTACCGGCGCCAGCGGCCATCTTGGCCGAGCCACTCTCCGACACCTGCTGGAGACACAGAAGATCGCGCCGTCCGACATTGTCGCCGGAAGCCGGGACCCATCAAAACTGGCAGAATTCTCCGAGCTCGGCGTCGAGACCCGCAAGGCCGATTTCGACGACAGGGACGGGCTGGTGCAGGCTTTCACCGGCATCGACCGCCTCCTTATCGTCTCGACGGACGAACTGGCGACGCCCGGAAAACGCCTCAAGCAGCATCGCAACGCAATCGAGGCTGCGGTTGCAGCCGGCGTCGGCCACGTCGTCTACACCTCCATGCCGAACCCCGACCGCTCGCTGGTGACCTTTGCTCCGGATCATCTCGGCACCGAGCAGGCCATCAAGGCGAGCGGCCTCCCCTACACGATCCTGCGCAACGCCTGGTATGCGGACAACCATCTGATGGCCATGCCGCACAACCTGCAGGCCGGCAGCTGGTACACGGCCATGGGCGACGGACGCGTGTCCAATATCTCCCGCGACGACTGCGCCCGCGCCGCCGCTGCAGCCCTCGCAAAGCCGCCTGCAGGCAATGCAACGCTCACTCTCACCGGTCCGGAGAGTTTTACTGCCTCCGAGATTGCCGCGATTGTATCCGCCGTTGCCGGCAAGCCGCTGCAGGTCGTTCCTGTCTCCGACGAACAATTGGCAGAAGGGATGACGGCCGCGGGTCTGCCCGGCTTCGTGGTCGCGATGCTGGTCTCGGCGGACGCCAACATCCGTGCCGGCAATTTCGACCTTGTCACCAACGATTTCCAGGCACTGACGGGTGCCACGCCACAGTCGCTGAGGGCGTTCTTCGAAGAGCATCGCGCGGTGCTCGCCTGATCTTCCCGGCGGGCGCCGTTCGTGGCGCCCGCATCCTCACACGGCATAATCCACCGGCAGCGTCTGGCCGCTCTTCAGCACCTCCATGGAGATGAAGGCCGAGACGTCGAAGAGTTCGATGCGCTTGACGAGGCGGCGATAGACGACGTCGTAGTGCTCGACCCGCGGCAGCACCACCTTCAGGATATAGTCGTAGCTGCCGGTCAGCCGGTGCGCCTCGACGATTTCACCGATGTCGCTGATCGCCCGCCGGAAATTTTCGATCCAGTCGTCGGAATGATGCGCCGTCTTGATCAGCGCAAACACCGTCGTCGGCACGCCGATGCGCTCCCGGTCGAGAACGGCGATGCGCCGCTGGATATAGCCGGCCTCCTCAAGCCGCTGAATGCGCCGCGAACAGGCCGAGGCCGAGAGCGACACCTGGTCGGCCACCTCCGCCACCGGAATGGCGGCATCCTTCTGCAGCAGTTCGAGGATTCGTCGATCACGCTCGTCCAGCATCGATTGTCTCCCAGTGTCTGCACACAACGTGCAGCATTCCTGCGATGCGCGCAATCAGAATGCAACGGGCGCGCTAATCGCCGCCGACATCGCACACTTCCACCGCCTGACGCGCCCTATCATCCTGCCACTCACCAGAGGGAGACCAGAGATGAAGACGATTGGCCTGATCGGCGGCATGAGCTTTGAGAGCACGGCGGTCTACTACCGCATGATCAACGAGATGGTACGTAAACGCATCGGAGGTCTCGCCTCCGCGGACGTACTCCTGCATTCGGTGAATTTTGCCGAGATCGTCGCCCTCCAGAAGGCCGGTCGCTGGGATCTCGCGGCCGAAGCCCTGACGACCAGCGCCCGCCGCCTGCGGGAGGCCGGCGCCGACTGCGTGCTGATCTGCACCAACACCATGCATCTGGTCGCGCCAGAGGTGGCCGGCGGAATCGACGTGCCGCTGATCCACATCATCGACGAAACCGCCAAGGCGCTGGCCGCCAAGGGCCTGAAGCGCCCGCTCCTGCTCGCCACCCGCTATACGATGGAGCATGGCTTCTATGCCGAGCGCATGCGCGAGGCCGGCATCGAGGTGATGGTCCCGGAAGCCGATGACCGCGGCGCCATGCACGACATCATCTTCGACGAACTCTGCGCCGGCGTCGTCCGGCCCGGCTCCCGCGAGCGCGCCATTGCCATGATCGAGGCGGCCAAACGCCAGGGCGCCGACAGCATCATCCTCGGCTGCACCGAGATCTGCCTTCTGCTGGACCCGCAAGACCTGCCGCTGCCAGGCATCGATTCCACTGCCGTCCATGCCTGCGCCGCAGTCGAGTTCGCGCTGGCAGAGACCGCCGCGGACCGCGTCGCCGCCTGATACTTGACTCAGTCAATATTTTATTGGATGGAGTCGACGAACGGAGGCTCCATCCATGCTCGACGATACGACCGCGGATACCATCCGCGCCTTCAACCGCTTCTACACCAACAAGCTTGGCCTGCTCGACAAGGGCTATCTCGAGACCCCCTATACGCTGACGGAAGGGCGCATCCTCTACGAGATGGGTGCCCGGCAGTCGGTCTCGGCCAGCGAACTCAACCGCGATCTCGGGCTCGATCCCGCCTACCTTAGCCGGATCGTGAAGAAGTTCCGCGAGGCCGGCTTCATCGACAGCACGTCCGATCCGTCCGACAAGCGCAGCCAGATCCTGCGTGTCACCGCGAAGGGACAGGAGGTCTGCGACATGCTGGGACAGCGCTCCCGCCAGCAGATCGCCGGTGATCTTGCAGGCGTCAACGAGGGCGACCGCGGCAGGCTGATCGAGGCTATGCGTACGATCCGGGCGATCCTCGACTCTTCGTCGCAACCGGCGAGCCCCGCCCCCGTGATCCTGCGCCCCTACCGGATCGGCGACATGGGCTGGCTCATCGAAAGCCAGGCGACGGCCTATGCCCGCGAATACGGGCTGAACGAGAAGTTCGAGGCATTGATCGCACAGGTCGCCGGCAAGTTCATCGCCGACTTCAACCCGCAGCGCGAACGAAGCTGGATCGCCGAACAGGGCGGCAAGCGGGTGGGCTCCGTGCTGGTCGCCGACGGCGGCGGAGACACCGCAAAGCTGCGCCTGCTCTATCTCGACCCGCAGGTGCGCGGGCTTGGCCTCGGCCGCACGCTGGTGGAGGAATGCATCCGCTTTTCGATCTCGGCCGGCTATGCCCGGCTCTCGCTCTGGACGAACGACATGCTGACGGCTGCCATCCGCATCTATGAGACCGCCGGCTTCAAGCTTGTCTCCGAGGAGAGACATGCCATGTTCGGGCCGGAATGCGTCGGCCAGACCTGGGAGCTCGATCTCTCCGAAGCTAAGCTTTCGACCCCCTAGACCGGCACCTAGACCGTCTGGCCGCAGGCGCGACGGAAGCGGCGCACGGTTTCCGCCATGCCGAACTCCAGCGCGTCCGCCGTCAGCCCGTGACCGATCGAGACTTCCGCAAGATCCGGAATCCGCTTGACCAGAAGCGGCAGGTTGGCGACGGTCAGATCATGTCCGGCATTGACGCCCATCCCTTCGGCGCGCGCCGCATCTGCCGTCTGGCCGAGCTTTTCGACCATCTCTGCCGCCCGTTCCGGCGCGTCGTAGCAGCCGCCATAGGGGCCGGTATAGAGTTCGATGCGATCGGCACCTGTCGCCTTTGCAAGCTTGACCGCCTCCACATCGCCATCGCCATCGGCAAACAGCGAGACACGCATGCCGCCCGCCTTCAGCCGCGCCACGATCGGCTTCAGCATCTCGCCATGAGCCCTGAAATCAAATCCATGGTCGGAAGTGGCCTGGCTCGGATCGTCCGGCACCAGCGTCACCTGCTCCGGCTGCGTCCGTTCGCAGAGCGCCAGAAAATCCTCGCTCGGATAGCCCTCGATGTTGAACTCGGCCTGCGGAAACTCGTCGTCGATCAGCGCCCGGATCACGGGCAGGTCGGAGAATCGGATGTGCCGCTGGTCCGGCCGCGGATGCACGGTCAGGCCGCTGGCGCCCGCCCGCAGCGCAATGCGCCCCAGATGCTCGAGGCTCGGCCACGGCAGGTCGCGGCGATTGCGCAGCATGGCGATGGCATTGATGTTGACCGAAAGCGTCGTGGGCATGGCGAAATCCACTTCAGAAGATGCGCTTCCTGCTTATGCCAAGCCGCCGCAGATGACCAATGGCTTTCGCAGATCCGGCCATTGAAACTTTTGATGAACCGCCACCGAAGGCCTTAGCGGACGATGGTGATCGTCTCGGCCGCCCGGGTGATCGCCGTATAGAGCCAGCGCTCGCGGGTATCGCGAAATGCCCAGCTCTCGTCAAACAGCACGACATTGTTCCACTGCGAACCCTGCGCCTTGTGGACGGTCAGCGCATAGCCGTAGTCGAACTCGTCGTAGCGCTTGCGCGTCGACCACGGGATCTCCCCCTCGACGTTCTCGAAGGACGCCTTGAGCAGCTTGATCTTGGCAGCGCCGCGATCCATGTCGTCGTCTTCCGGCCGGATCATCAGGTTGATCCCCGGCTTCACTGTCTCCTTGGACGAACTCATCACCTGCCACAGCGAGCCGTTCAGCAGACCCTTCACCTGGTCGTTGCGCAGGCACACCAGCTTGTCACCGGACTGCGGGTATTCGGTCGCAAAACCTTTAAGCTCTCGGAGCCGCTGGTTGTAGCGCTTGCGGGTCTTGTTGGTGCCGACCAGCACCTGGTCGGCCTCCAGCACCAGCTCCTGGCTGACGTCGCCGCGGGAGATCACCTGGGCGGTGCCATAGTCGCCGTGCATGATCTCCTTGCCTTCGCGCACGTTCATCGCCAGCTGGATGATCGGATTGTCGCGGGCCTGGCGATGGATGTCGGTCAGCAGGTAGTCGGGCTCCTGCTCGGTGAAGAAGCCGCCGCCGGACACGGGCGGCAGCTGCCCCGGATCGCCGAGCACGAGGATCGGCGTTCCGAAGCTCATCAGGTCGCGACCGAGCTGCTCGTCCACCATCGAGCATTCGTCGATGACGATCAGCGGCGCCTTGGCGAGCGGGCTCTGCCGGTTGATGGAGAACATCGGCGACACGGAGGTCTTGCCGGTCTCCTCGTCGGACACCTCTTCCTCCCCGCGCGGCCGGTAGATCAGCGAATGAATTGTGCGGGCGTTCTTGGCACCGCGCGATCGCAGCACCTGCGCCGCCTTGCCGGTGAAGGCGGCAAACAGCACCTCGCCGTCGACGTTCTCGGCAAAATGCTTGGCCAGCGTCGTCTTGCCGGTACCGGCATAGCCGAACAGCCGAAAGACCGGGCTGCGGCCTTCCTTCAGCCAGCGCGAAACGGCTTTGAGAGCCTCGTCCTGTTGCGGTGCAAATTGCATGGCTGCGACATGGCAGGATTCTGGAGCTCACCGCAACCGAAAAGAACGAAAGAGGATCAAAAGGGCCGGCAAACCGTGGTCAGCGCTCCGGATCGTTCGCCAGCTCGATCGGCTGCGCGTGCGGCGTCGCCTCCGCCGCCCGCTGCCAGCTGCGCTGCAGGCCGAGGATCTGTTCGGCATCGGCAATGCCCTTGGCCGCAAGCAGCGCTGAAAGCGCCTCCACCCAGCAGTCGAAATAGTCGCTGCCGTCCTCGGCCCGGCCCGGTCGATGCACTTCGGCGGACAATGCCGCGGCCCATTCCGTCCAGGAGAAGACGCCCCGCGCATGCAGATGCACCGTCATCGCAAAGGCTTCCGCCGCCCAGGGCTCCGGAAACACCGGATCTCCCTCCGAGGACATCGGCAATCCCAGCGACCGGGCGAGTGGCGATCCGGTCTCACCGGCGCTCAAGATAGCTCTCCCAGGCATCGATCGAGACCGTCAGCGTCGCATCGGCGCCCTCGCCCCAGATCTCGTCCCCGTCGAAGACGACAGTATAGAGCCATTGCGGATGCTCGCCGCGGCCATGGGCATTGTCGTCAGCAAAGACGAAGGAGCCCTGCACCGCCTCTATCACGCCCGCCTTGGCCCGCGCATAGCGCGGCAGCCGCGTGTGCGTCTCCGGATTGAAGTTCTTCGTCCGCACGCGGTCGCCGACGGCAAAGCGCGGCGCCGTCTCGACGGGCCGATCGCAGGGCCCGCCGCGTGCCAGCACGCCCGCCACCATATCCGCGGTCAGCACCCGCTTCGGCGTCGCCGGCGGCCGCAGCATCCGCCCCGCCTCGATCTCGTCCTGGCCCGCGAACCCGTGCCGCTCCAGCAGCACCTCCAGCGCCCGGATCCAGATCTCGTAGTAGCTCGCGGAAAGATAATTGGCCGGCGGAATGGTTTCCCGCGCATGCCGGCTCTCGTCGATGGTCCAGGCGCCGAAGGCACCGCAGGACAGCGTCAGCCCAAGCGCCCGCTTCTCCCATTCTGCGTGGAAATAAGGCTCATGCGGCTCCGGCGCCACTGGCCCGAAACCCATCTGGCCGCCGAGATCGTGCGGGCCGTTCATCGCGCACCCTCCGGCGCCAAGGCGAGCCCCGTGCCGATCATCGAATCGCGCGTCACGAGATCCGCCAGTTCGGCTTCGCCCATCCCGTCCGTCCCGGAGGGTCGCTGCGGCACCACGAGATAGCGAAGTTCCGCCGTCGAATCCCACACCCGGATCTTCTGCTCCGGCGCCAGCGTGACGCCGAATTCCGCCAGCACGCCGCGCGGATCGATGACGGCGCGCGAGCGATAGGCCGGCGCCTTGTACCAGACGGGCGGCAGCCCGAGCACGGACCAGGGATAGCAGGAGCAGAGCGTGCAGACGACGAGGTTGTGGGTCTCCGCCGTATTGAAGACCGCGCGCATGTGCTCGCCCTGCCGGCCGGTGAAGCCGAGGCTCGCGATCGCCGCCGTCGCATCCCGTTGCAGCCACTCGGCAAAATCCGGATCGCTCCAGGCCTTCGCCACCACGCGGGCGCCGTTGCGCGGCCCGACCTTCGTCTCATAGGTCTCGACGATGGCATCGATGGCAGCCGGATCGACCAGCCCCTTCTCCATCAGGACGGTTTCGAGCGCCCGCACCCGCGCCTGCATGTCGCTGTAGCGGTTGTCGTGGTGATGATGATGATCGTCGTGGGCGTCGTGGTGGTGGTCGTCCATCGGTTCTTCCTTTACTTCAGCATCGGCCACAGGCTGATGACGAGCAGGACTGCCATGGTGATGTTGAACCATTTCAGCCGCACCGGCACCGACAGCCACTCGCGCAGGGCAGAGCCGAAGCCGGCCCAGGAGGAAACACTCGGCACGTTGACGAGCGCGAAAGCGAAGCCGACCAGCAGCACCGTCGGCACATAGGAGGCTGGATTGGTATAGGTCGCCATCGCCGTCACCGCCATCACCCAGGCCTTTGGGTTGACCCACTGGAAGGCGGCAGCCCCCAGGAACGTCATCGGCTTGGCGCCGGCCTTGCCTTCCGACAGGCTACGCGAGGTGCCGATCTTCCAGGCGATGAAGAGCAGATAGGCGCCGCCGGCAAATTTCAGCACCGTATAGGCGACCGGCACCGCCTGCATCAGCGCGCCGAGCCCCAGTCCCACGCCGATCAGCAGCGAAAAGAAACCGACGCCGATGCCGAGCATGTGCGGAATGGTCCGGCGGAAACCGAAGTTCACGCCCGATGCGAACAGCATCATGTTGTTGGGGCCTGGTGTGATCGAGGTCGTGAAGGCGAACAGGACCAGGGCCAGAAAGGTTTCCAGCGGCATGACTTCTCCAGACGCCAAGGGGTCCCAGGTGGTGCGGCCATCTCGTTCAGCGGATCGCCTGCAGTGGGTTTAGGCGCATTCGCAAGCCGCTTCAAGCGGGCTTGGCAGCAGAGCGGTACGCCTTATCTATGGCTTATCGAGAAGGAGCGACCCCATCATGATCGACGACACCCTGCCCACCGTCACCCTGTCTTCCGGCGCAACCGTCCCGGCGCTCGGCCTCGGCACCTGGCACATGGGCGAGGACCCGGCGCAGGCGGCCCAGGAAGTCGCGGCGCTCCAGGCGGGCCTGGATCTCGGCCTGACGCTTGTGGACACCGCGGAGATGTATGCCGAGGGCGGCGCCGAGGAGATTGTCGGCGAGGCGATCGACGGCCGCCGCGACGAGGTCTTCCTCGTCAGCAAGGTCTATCCGTGGAATGCCAGCCACGAGGGCACCATCGCCGCCTGCGAGCGGAGCCTCGAGCGCCTGCGCACCGACCGGCTCGATCTCTACCTCCTCCACTGGCGCGGCGAACATCCCCTCGCCGAAACCGTGGGCGCCCTCGAGGAACTCCGCAGTCAGGGGAAAATCGGCGCCTGGGGCGTCTCCAATTTCGACGTAGACGACATGGAAGAGCTCATGGATGTGCCGGGCGGCGAGAACTGCACCGTCAACCAGGTGCTCTACAATCTCTCGCGGCGCGGCGTCGAATACGATCTGCTGCCCTGGTGCCAGGAGCGCGGCATCGCCGTCATGGCCTATTCGCCGATCGAACAGGGACGGCTGATCCACAGCGAGGCGCTGGCGAGAATCGCCAAGGCCTATCAGGCAACCCCGGCGCAGGTGGCCCTGGCCTTCCTGCTGGAGCGGGAGGGCGTCATCGCCATCCCGAAATCCGCCAACACCAGCCGGGTCGCGGAAAACTGCGAGGCGGCGCGCCTGGAGCTGACGGAGGAGGATCTGCAGGCGCTCGACGCCGCCTTCCCGCCGCCGGCAAAGAAGACGCCGCTCGCCATGCTCTGATCACATCCCCTGGGGCCCGCGGTTCATCGCGGCAATGCCGGTGCGGCAGATCTCGATCAGTCCGAGCGGCTTCAGGATGGCCACGAACTGGTCGATCTTCGACGACTTGCCTGTCATTTCGAGGATGAAATGCTCCACCGTCGCGTCCACCACCTTGGCGTGGAAGGCATCGGCAAGGCGCAGCGTCTCGGCGCGGTGTTCGCCCGATCCGACCACCTTGATGAGCGCCACCTCCCGTTCGATCGGCCGCTCCTGGCCGAGGCTCTGGGCCCGAACCGTCAGGTCGACCACCCGGTGCACCGGCACGATGCGCTCCAGCTGCGCCTTGATCTGCTCCAGCACCGCCGGCGTTCCGCGCGTCACGATGGTGATCCGCGACAGATGAGCCTCATGCTCCGTCTCAGAGACCGTCAGGCTCTCGATGTTGTAGCCGCGGCCGGAAAACAGGCCGATGACGCGGGCCAGCACGCCCGGCTCGTTGCTGACGAGGACGGAGAGCGTGTGGTTCTCCGCCTTGGCGGTCTCCGGCGCGATGAAATAGGCGGATCCGGTCGGTTGTTGATGCGCATTCATGATCTTGCGTCCATTCTATGAGAAATCGCTTTAGAAGACAGCGCTCAAACGAGCTGCCGTCCCTTGGCATCGATGGCATTGGCGACCGCGTCGTCTGTGGCCTCGTCCGGCAGCAGCATCTCGTTGTGCGCCTTGCCCGACGGGATCATCGGGAAGCAGTTGGCGAGGTTGGCGACGCGGCAGTCGAAGATCACCGGCTTCTTGACCGCGATCATCTCCTCGATCTTTCCGTCCAGCTCCTTCGGGTCGTCGCAATACATGCCGATGGCGCCATAGGCTTCCGCCAGCTTGACGAAGTCCGGCATCGCCTCGGTGTAGGAGTTCGACAGCCGGTTGCCGTGCAGGAGCTGCTGCCACTGGCGCACCATGCCCATGTACTGGTTGTTGAGGATGAAGATCTTGACCGGCAGGTTATGCTGGATGGCGCAGGACATTTCCTGGATGCACATCTGGATCGAGGCGTCGCCGGCGATGTCGATGACCAGCGCATCCGGATGCGCGACCTGCACGCCGATCGCCGCCGGCAGGCCGTAGCCCATCGTGCCGAGACCGCCCGAGGTCATCCAGTGGTGCGGCTCCTCGAAACCGAAGAACTGGGCTGCCCACATCTGGTGCTGGCCGACTTCCGTGGTGATATAGGTGTCCCTGCCCTTCGACAGCTCGTAGAGCCGCTGGATGGCGTATTGCGGCATGATGACGTCGTTCGACATCTTGTAGGCGAACGAGTTGCGGCCGCGCCAGCGGGCGATGCCCTCGTGCCAGTCCTGGGTCTGGCTCTTTTCCGGCTTCTTGGGCAGTGCCCGCCACAGGCGAACCATGTCCTCCAGCACCCGGCCGACATCGCCGAGGATCGGCACGTCGACGCGGACGTTCTTGTTGATCGACGACGGGTCGATGTCGATGTGGATCTTGCGCGAGTTCGGCGAGAACGCGTTCAGTCGCCCGGTGATGCGGTCGTCGAAGCGTGCGCCGATGCAGACCATGACGTCGCAGTCATGCATGGCCATGTTGGCCTCGTACGATCCGTGCATGCCAAGCATTCCGAGCCAGTTCTTGCCCGATGCCGGATAGGCGCCCAGCCCCATCAGCGTCGAGGTGACGGGAAAATCCGTCAGTTCGACCAGTTCGCGCAGCAGGCGGGTGGCTTCCGGACCCGAATTGATGACACCGCCGCCGGTGTAGAGAATCGGACGGCGCGCGCCGGCCATCAGCTCGACGGCCGCCTGGATGGCCGTGAGGTCGCCCTGCAGCTTCGGCTTGTAGCTGCTGTTGGCCGGCGTCTCGCCCGGCGGCGTATAGGTGCCGGTCGCGAACTGGACGTCCTTCGGGATGTCGACGACGACTGGGCCCGGACGGCCGGCCTGGGCGATCCGGAAGGCCTCATGGATGACGGCCGCCAGATCATTGACGTCCTTGACCAGCCAGTTGTGCTTGGTGCAGGGGCGCGTGATGCCGACGGTATCGCACTCCTGGAAGGCGTCCGAACCGATCAGCGTCGTCGGCACCTGGCCGGTCAGACACACCAGCGGGATCGAATCCATCAGCGCATCCTGCAGCGGCGTCACCGCATTCGTGGCGCCCGGACCGGAGGTGACCAGCATGACGCCGACCTTGCCGGTGGAGCGGGCATAGCCCTCGGCCGCATGGCCCGCACCCTGCTCGTGGCGCACGAGGATGTGCTGGATGTCGTCCTGCTGGAAGATCTCGTCGTAGATCGGGAGCACCGCCCCGCCGGGATAGCCGAAGATATGCTCCACGCCATTGTCTTTCAGCGCCCTCAGAACGATCTCCGCGCCGGTCATCTGATTGTTGCTATCCGTCATGTCCTGGTCCATTTGCTGCTGTCTGCTGGATGGTCTTGCTGTGCTTCGGGCATAAAAAAAGGCCCCTTGAGGAGCCTGTCTTTCCGCGCATGGGTGGCTAACGCCGGATGGTCAATCCATCCTGCCCATGCGCGTTCCCACCACGATAAGTGCGTTTGCAATGTTCATGGTGGCAAGTGTTAGACAGATAATTGCTGTGCGTCAACGCGAGACGCACTAAAAATTACGCCCGGGTTGCCCGGCGGCGGCCGTCGAGTCTCAGCTTTTGCTAAACTACTTGTTAAGCCAGGTGAATTAAGTTGCCGATTAAATCTGCATGCCGGCGGTTGGCCCACATACCATTCCGTCACCCAATGATCGGGAGACGTTTTGCTCAACAACGATTTGCACCGTTCCGTATCCGCTGGGGAACATGATCGCCGCAACTCCCAGAGTGCCGGCAACCGAATGCTGGGACGCGTCGTTGCTTGCAATGGCGCCCATGCCACGATCGCCGCGACTGCCGAACTCGGCGAAACCGACCTCACCGAACTCTGGTCCGTCGGCAGGCTCATCTCCATCAACGTCGGCCGCAACCGGGTCGTGGCTCTGGCCTATTCGATGAGCACGGAAAAGAAGACCTGGGGCGAAGGCGAAGACAACAGCTTCCAGATCGAAGCGGAGCTTCTGGGAGAGGTCCGCGTCGGCGAGGATGGCCGCGAAGAGTTTTCCGGCGGCATCTCGCGCTATCCCTATCTCGGCGCCGTCGCCCACCGCATCCGCGCCTCCGATCTCTTGCGCATCTACGACACCGGCAAGGATGATACCTGCGTCATCGGCAAGCTGACGCAGGACGAGACGATCGACGCGGCAATCCATATTCCGTCCATGCTGTCGAAGCATTTCGCCATCGTCGGCTCCACCGGCGTCGGCAAGTCGACGGCCGTGTCGCTGCTGCTGCACAAGGCGATCGAATCCGATCCGAAGCTTCGGGTCCTGATTCTCGATCCGCACAACGAATTTGCGGCAGCCTTTCCCGAGCATGCCGTCGTCATCGATACCGACACGCTCGACCTGCCCTTCTGGCTGATGAAGCTTGAGGAATTCGCGGAAGTCCTCTTCCGTGGCCGCCCGCCGATCGCCGAAGAGCTCGACATTCTCCGGGACCTCATCCCCGAAGCCAAGCGCGCCTTCCGCGGCGGCGATTCCGCCCTGATGCGCCGTGCCACCGAAAAGAGCTCGATCACCGCCGACACGCCGGTTCCCTATCGCATGGCCGACCTGCTGGCGCTGATCGACGAGCGCATCGGCCGCCTCGAGGGACGCGGCGAAAAACCTCTCCTGCGAACGCTGAAGATGCGCGTGATCTCGGCGATCAACGATCCGCGCTATCACTTCATGTTCTCCAACAACACGATCCAGGATACGATCATGGAGGCGATCGCGCATATCTTCCGCATTCCCGGCGGAGACAGGCCGATATCCACCTTCCAGCTGGCGGGAATTCCGTCCGAAGTCGTCAATTCGGTCGCCTCCATCCTGTGCCGCATGGCCTTCGAGCTGGCGCTCTGGAGCAATGGCGCGATCCACATGCTGGTCGTCTGCGAGGAAGCACACCGCTATGTCCCGGCCGATCCGGAACGCGGCTTCTTCCCGACCCGCCAGGCGATCGCCCGCATTGCCAAGGAAGGCCGCAAGTACGGCGTGTCGCTCGGGGTGATCACGCAGCGTCCGGGAGAGCTCGACCAGACGATCCTCTCACAGTGCTCGACCATCTTCGCCATGCGTCTCTCCAACGATCGGGATCAGGACATCATCCGCTCGGCGATCCCCAATTCGTCGATCTCGACGACCAGCTTCCTCTCCTCGATCGGCAACGGCGAAGCGATCGCCTTCGGCGAGGCGATCTCCGTGCCCATGCGCATGCGCTTTGCCCGCGTCGAGCAGAAATATGTGCCGAAAGCCAACGGCGTGGCCAACAAGGGAACGGAAGACACCCCCGACACGGTCGACCTGCGCACCGTGGTGGCGCGCATGCGCTCCGTAAACGGACCCGACATCCAGGCCTTCAAGCAGAGTTTCGACCGCTACGACGACAGCGAGGATTGCCCGGACACCGTGCCGCCGCCAGCGCCGGCAGCGTCCTCCGATGGCACCGATCTGGACCGCTGGGCGCAGACGGTCAACAGCGCCCAGGAGCGCCGTCGCCCGCCTTCGGAGACGGGAGCAAGCCCGGAACCCTATCGGCCCGACATGCTGCCGCAGGCGCGGACGCCAGCCCCTCTTCCACGTCCGGCTCCGCGGTTCGATCGTCCGGCCGCAAGCCTGCCCGGCGAGGAGCTTCCGGACCGGACGCAGAGCGGCTACAGGCCGTTTGGCGGCGAGAGCGGCCCGCGGCCGCCCCAGCCCCCGCGGCGCGAGGGGTCGCTGCGCGACAGCCTCCTGAGGAAGCCGCTCGGCGGCCTTTACGACAAGGACTGAGGATCGGCAGGGTCGATCCTCTTCCAGCTCTCGTTCATCTGGTTGCGAAACCACGTCATCTGCCGCTTGGCATATTGGCGGGTGAGCGCCGAGGACCGTTCAACGACCTCCTGCGCGCTCATCCTGTCTTCCAGCATGTCGGCGATCTGCGCCACGCCGATCGCCCGCATCGCCGGCACGTCCGGATCCGGATGCAGCGCCAGCAGCGCCGTGACCTCGTCCACGGCACCCGCTTCGAACATCTCTCCGAACCGCCTGTCGATCCGCTCCCGCAGGACGGCCCGGTCCGGCAGCACCACGATTTTCAGGGCGCGCTCCGGATCGACGATCATGGGGCCGCGCTTCTCCTGGAAGTCCGCGATGGATTTCCCGGTCACCTCCAGCACCTCCAGCGCCCGGATGATCCTCTGCCCGTCCATCGGCTCCAGCATCGCCGCCATGGCCCGGTCGCGACCTGAAAGCTCCTGGTGCAATGCCTCCGGTCCCTCGTCCTTCAGGCGCGCGCGCAGCCGAAGGCGGACGTCGGCGGGGATCTCCGGCATGTCGGACAACCCGCCGGTGAGAGCCTTGAAGTAGAGCCCGGTTCCGCCCACGAAGATCGGCAGCCGCCCCTCCGCCTGCAGGCGCGGCAGAAGTGCCGCCACGTCGCGCAGCCATTCCCCCGTCGAATAAGCCCGGGTCGCCGCCACCGTGCCGTAGAGATGATGCGGCACGCCCGCCATCTCCTCGTCAGAGGGACGCGCCGTCAGTACCCGCAGCGTGTCGTAGACCTGCATGCTGTCGGCGTTGATCACGGCGCCGCGGCTCTCCCGCGCAAGCCGCAGCGCCAGTGCCGACTTGCCGCTGGCGGTCGGTCCCGTTATCAGGATCGCATCATATTGTTTTGCAAGGTCGCTCATATGGCTTTCGTTGCCACGCTCATCGCCCATCCGTCAAACCCTGTCCTCGCGTCGTCGGTCGGAGAAGCCGCCGCGGCGGCCGTCGAGGCGAGCGGTCTCTACTGGCTGGCCGATGGCATCGCCTGCGATATCGTGCTGCGCGACGGCGCCGACCTCACCGCGGCGGAGGTCGCATTGCGCGCCGCCACCCTCGGCCTGCCCGTCGATCTCGTCATCCAGGACGCCGACACCCGTCGCAAGAAATTCCTGATCGCCGACATGGATTCCACCATGATCGGCCAGGAATGCATCGACGAACTCGCCGACGTCGTCGGCCTCAAGGACCGGGTGGCGACCATCACCGCCCGTGCCATGAACGGCGAGATCGCCTTCGAGCCCGCCCTTCGCGAGCGCGTCGCACTCCTCAAGGGCCTGCCGCTGTCCGTGGTCGACGACGTGATCGCAAAGCGCATCACGCTCACCTCCGGCGGCCCCGAGCTGGTGGCCACGATGCGGGCGAAGGGCTTCTACACCGCCCTCGTCTCCGGCGGCTTCACCGTCTTCACCGATCCGATCGCCGCCCGTCTCGGCTTCGACGAGAACCGCGCCAACATTCTCCAGGCCGATGACGGCATCCTCACCGGCGAGGTCGCCGAACCCATCCTCGGCAAGCAGGCCAAGGTCGATGCGGTCGTCGACATCTGCGCAAAACTCGGCATCGCCTCGGACGACGTGATTGCCGTCGGCGATGGCGCCAACGATCTTGGCATGATCAAGCTCGCCGGCACGGGTGTTGCCCTGCATGCCAAGCCCGCGGTGGCGGCCGAGGCCCGCGTGCGGATCGACCACGGCGACCTGACCGCCCTCCTCTACCTCCAGGGCTACCGCAAATCGGACTTCGTCACCCCATGAACCTCGCCGGCCGGCCCGCGATCATCCTGGAGACGGACCGCCTGCTGGTCCGCAGCTGGATCGAGACGGACCGCAACCTCTTCCGCGAGATCAACGCCGATGCCAAGGTGATGGAATTCTTCGCCTTCCGCCGCAGTCACGAGGAGGCGGACGCCCTCCTCGACAAGGTTAACGGCTCGATCGAGGATACCGGCTTAGGTTTCTATGCGCTGGAGCTGAAGGCGACGGCAGAGCCGATCGGCTTCTGCGGCCTGTCGCTGGCGAACCTGCCGGACATCTTCCCGGTCGAGACGGTGGAGATCGGCTGGCGTCTTGCCACCCGCTTCTGGGGCCACGGCTACGTCACGGAGGCGGCCCGCGCGCTGCTCGACTTTGCTTTTGTGGAAAAGCGCATGGCCGCCGTGCTCGCCTTTGCGGTGGCGGCCAACCACCGCTCCACCGGTGTCATGGAGCGCATCGGCATGAGCCGCTGCCCGCAGATGGACTTCGACCATCCGCGGGTCCCCGAAAGCCATCCGCAGCTCAGGCGCCACGTCGTCTATGCGGCCGTGTCAGAGGCTATGAAGCCCGCCTGACCTCTACTCGACCGGGATCGCCACGAAGCGCAAGGCGCCGTCCGGGCCGGCGATCATCATGTGGGCATTGCGCCGACCTTCGGCCTTCAGCGCATCCACACGTTCGCTGACGGTCGCCGGCGCATCCACGAAGTCCTGGCCGACCTCGACGATCACGTCGCCCGCCTTCATGCCCTTCTCGGCCGCTGCCGATCCGGGTGCGACGGCGGTGACGACGACACCCTCGACGCTTTCCGCAATGCCGAAGGCCTGGCGCTGCTCTTCGTCGAGTGCAACCACCGTCATGCCGAGGATCTCGACCGGCTCGCCGGGCTCCTCGCTGCTCTGCTCGTCGGGAGCGCCACTGTCAGGCGCCGGATCGCTGTCGTCCGGGACGACAGATTCTTCGTCCGTCTGGGCCACCTCTTCGCCGCTGTCCTCCAGCCGGCCGAGCGTCACCTGGACGGTCTCTTCCTTGCCGTCGCGCAGGACCACCACGTCGACCTCCTTGCCGACCGGGCTTTCGGCAACCACCCGCGGCAGGTCGCGCATTTCGCCCACCGGCCGGCCGTCGAACGTCAGGATGACGTCGCCGGCGCGGATGGCGTCATTCTGGATCGGGCCGCCCTCGACGACACCCGACACCAGCGCCCCGCGAGCCCGGTCGAGGCCGAGGCTTTCGGCCACCTCGTCGGTGACCGGCTGGATCCGCACGCCGAGCCAGCCGCGCCGGGTCTCGCCGAACTCGATCAGCTGGTTGACGATGTTTTCCGCAAGCTCTGTCGGCACCGCAAAGCCGATGCCGATCGATCCGCCCGACGGCGAGATGATCGCCGTGTTGATGCCGATGACCTCGCCGCGCATGTTGAAAAGCGGCCCGCCGGAGTTGCCCTTGTTGATGGCAGCGTCGGTCTGGATGAAATTGTCGTAGGGGCCGGCGTTGATGTTGCGGCCGCGCGCAGAAATGATGCCGAGCGTCACCGAGCCGCCGAGGCCGAACGGATTGCCGATCGCCATCACCCAGTCGCCAATGCGCATCTGCCGCGAATCGCCGAAGCGGACCGACGTCAGGGGCGCCTTCGGTTCGACCTTCAGAACCGAAAGGTCGGTCTTCGGGTCCGTGCCGACCAGCGTCGCCTTCAGCTTGTTGCCGTTCGGGAAGACGACTTCGATGTCGTCGGCATCCTCGATGACGTGGTTGTTGGTGACCACGTAGCCGGAAGGGTCGATGACGAAGCCGGAGCCGAGCGAATTGACCTTCTGGCCGCCGCCCTCGCCGCCTTCACCACCCTCGCCGTCGAAAAAGTCGTCGAAGAACTCCTCGAAGGGAGCGCCATCCGGGACCTGCGGCGATTGCGGTCCGGCGCCGCGGTTGTCGACGCTCTGCGACGTCGAGATGTTGACGACGGCGTCCAGCAGTCCTTCCGACAGGTCTGCGATCGAGGCCGGACCGCCGGTCACGGGACCGGGCGATGGCTGGATGTTGACGGTCGGTGTCGCGGTGGGGGGCGCCGGCAGCATGGCATCCGGCTGGACGCCGTCCCCAGCCGCCGGAGGCTCGACCGTCTCGCCGGCCGGAGGGGCGCCAGGCGGCGGGGGTGCAGGTGCGATCGGAGGGGCCGGTTCTGCCGATGGCGCGGGTGGCGCCGGCGTTTGCGCCGCGGCACTCGCGGCCAGGGAAACAATGGCCAAAACCGCGACGGACCGTTTCAAGGACGATAGAACCGACTGAGCCATTTGGCCTCCCTGTAGAGCATGCCCGACCGTGGGCGGCCGCACCGTATTATTCGCGCGGACTGTCGCCGCAACATAGGGCGGAATGAAGACCGGCGAAATTACCTTTTCGTGAGAAATGTGCAGAGACTGACTGCAACGGGCACGCTTGAAAAGAAAGAGGCGGCCGAAGCCGCCTCTCTGGATCTTAGCCGCCGGTGCCCGGGGCTGCCGGCGTCGCCGGTACGGATGCTTCCGGAGTGGCCGGAGGCGGAGCGGCGGGAAGCGCCCCGGCTGGCGCCGGTGCCGCGTTCCGGGCCCGCGTGGCGGCAGCCCCTGCTTCCACGTCCGGATTGTTCAGGAACTTGAAGAACGCCGAATCGGGCGACAGGACCAGCGTCGTGCCGGTATCCACCAGCGATTCGACGTAGGCTGTCATCGACCGGTAGAAGTCGAAGAACTCGGGATCCCGCCCGAAGGCCTCGCCGAAGATCTGCGTCCGCTCGGCATCGCCCTCGCCTCGGATGATCTCCGAGTCGCGCTGCGCTGCCGAGACGATCTCGACGACCTGGCGGTCGGCGACGGCGCGGCGGGTCTGGCCGAGCTCGTTACCGCGGGCACGGATCAGTTCCGCCTCCGCAAGGCGCTCGGCCTTCATCCGCTCGAAGGTCTGCTGCGAGACCTCCTGCGTCAGATCGGTCCGGCTGATGCGCACGTCACGCACCGTGATGCCGAGCGATTCGCCGGCGTCACGAAGCTGTTCGCCGACTTCCTGCATCATCTGCGAACGCTCTTCGGAAAGAGCCGCGCTGAAATCGCGCAGACCGTAAACACGGCGCAGGGCCGCATCGAGACGGGTACGCAGCCGCGACTCGGCAGCCTCGCGGTCGCCGGAGACCGTCTGGCGGAACAGGCGGGGATTGCTGATCTCGTAGACGACGAAAGCGTCGACTTCATAGAACGCACCACCGCGGACCTGAACACGGATGTCGTTCAGATCGAAGCGAAGCGCGCGATCTTCGACATACTGCACCCGATCGGCATCCATGAATGCGAACGGCAGCTTGAAGTAGAGACCCGGCTCGCTCTTCACGTCCTGGATTTCACCGAAGCGAACGACCACCGCCTGCTCGCGCTCGTTGACGACGAAGACCGACGAATAGATCAGGAAGAGAACGACCGCGATGCCGATAAGGATAGCTGGGAGACGAGAGCTCATTGGGTGCCTCCCTGCTGCCGCTGACCGGCTGTTCTGTTGATCTCGTTGAGCGGGAGATAAGGCACGACGCCCTGTCCGCCTTCAACAATGATCTTCTCGGAATTCTTCAGGACAGCCTCCATGGTCTCCAGGAAGATGCGCTGACGCGTCACGTCCGGAGCCGTCTGGTATTCATCGTAGATCGAAATGAAGCGCTGCGCTTCACCCTGTGCCTCGTTGACGACCTGATCCTTGTAGGCTGCCGCCTCTTCGCGGATCTGGGCCGCCTGGCCTCGGGCCTGACCGAGCCGCTGGTTGGCGTACTGGTTGGCCTCTTCGACGAAGCGATCTTCGTCCTGCTCGGCGCGCTGCACCTCTTCGAACGCGTCGGCAACCTCGCGCGGCGGCGCCGCATCCTCGATCGGAACCGCGTTGATGGCAATGCCGGAGCCGTAGGTGTCCATGGTGCCCTGGATGATGGCGCGCACTTCCGTGGAGATCTCCTCGCGATTGTCGCGGAAGACGTCCTGAGCCGGACGGCGACCGACCACTTCACGCATCGCACTTTCGGCCACCTGCTGCAGGGTGCCGGCCGGATTTTCCAGGTTGAACAGGTAATCCTTCGGTTCGTTGACCGTATAGAGCACCGAGAACTGAACGTTGACGATGTTCTGGTCGCCGGAGAGCATCAGGCCCGCGGAGGACTGTGCACTGCCGGCCGCCCCGATGTTCTGCTGCTGCTCGGTGACCTTCACGATCTCCACCGTTTCGAACGGCCAGAAGTGGAAGTGCAGGCCAGGCATCGAAATTTCTTCCTTCGGCTGACCGAAGCGAAGCTCGACGCCGCGCTCGTCCGGCTGCACCGTATAGACGGACTGGATCGCCAGGAATGCGACCACCACCAGCACGATGATGACGACGGCGCCCCCGTTGAAGCCGCCGGGCACGATGCTGCGCAGCCGATCCTGGCTGCGCCGTATGATGTCTTCGAGATCGGGTGGGCCGCCATTGCCGCCGCCGCCGCCGCCACGCGGGCGGTTAGGACCGTTGCCCCAGGGGCCTTGGTTGTTTCCACCACCGCCGCCGCCGCCCCAAGGACCGCCGCCGCCATTCTGATTGCTCCAGGGCATTAAAACCTCTTTGTTTGCTCTCCCACCGCACGGAAGCAATGCCTCCCCGCCTGTATGGTCTCGTTATAGGGAGCCGGGGAGACCCTTTCAACGCCGGTTCCGGAAGTTCCGGGCGTTTGGTAACGAAATGTTTCAGTTTGTCGCGGGGCGGCGGACGTAAACGGCAAATCGCGTGGGATAACTATCCCTTTCGCCGGATGGATGCGCCGTTTCTTCCCGCTTCTCGAAGACGTCCGGGTCGATGTCCGGGAAGAAGGTGTCCCCATCGCCGATCGTGGTCTCGACATGCGTCACATACAGCACATCCGTCGCATCAAGCGCCTGCTTGTAGATCTCACCGCCACCGATGACGCAGACCTCTGTGGCCCCTGTCTCCGCAGCAATGCGCTGCGCGATCACCAGGGCCTCCTGTACCGAGGAAGCCGTTACCGCACCGTCGAGCACGAAGTCGGCACTGCGGGTGACCACGATATGCGGCCTGCCCGGCAGAGCCTTGCCGCCGAAGGATTCCAGCGTCTTTCGCCCGACGATCACGGGCTTACCGATGGTCAGGGCCTTGAAGCGCTTCAGGTCGGTGGAGAGCTTCCAGGGCATACCGCCCTCGCGGCCGATGACGCCATCGTCCGATACAGCAACGACGATCGAGACAGGAACAGTCATCATACGGCGATCCGTGCCTTGATGCTGGGCTCGGCTTCATAGCCGTCGAGCCGGAAGTCCTCGTAGGTGAAGGCGAAGAGATCCGTCACCTCCGGATTGATATGCATCCGCGGCAGCGCTTTCGGGGTGCGGGTCAGCTGCAGCCGGGCCTGCTCGAAGTGATCCGCATAGAGATGCGCGTCCCCCAGGGTGTGAACGAAGTCGCCCGGTTTCAGCCCCGTCACCTGCGCCACCATCATCGTCAGCAGGGCGTAGGAGGCGATGTTGAAGGGCACGCCGAGAAAGATGTCGGCCGAGCGCTGGTAGAGCTGGCAGGAGAGCCGGCCGTCGGCGACATAGAACTGGAACAGGCAGTGGCAGGGCGGCAGCGCCATCTCGTCCACTTCCGCGGGGTTCCAGGCCGAAACGATGTGCCGGCGCGAGTTCGGATTGCTGCGGATGCTCTCCACGACATTGGCGATCTGGTCGATCTTGCGCCCGTCCGGCGCGGGCCAGGAGCGCCACTGCGCGCCGTAGACCGGCCCGAGGTCGCCGTTCTCGTCGGCCCATTCGTCCCAGATGGTGACGCCGTTGTCCTTCAGGTAGGCAATGTTGGTGTCGCCCCGGAGGAACCACAGGAGCTCGTGGATGATCGAGCGCAGATGCAGCTTCTTGGTGGTCAGCACCGGAAACCCCTGCTCCAGGTCGTAGCGCATCTGGTAGCCGAAGACCGAGCGGGTGCCCGTCCCGGTCCGGTCACCGCGATCGGTGCCCTCCTCGAGGACATGGTGGAGAAGGTCGAGATACTGCTTCATGCTGCCGCCGCCGATTCTGGATGGTGCGATTGTAGCGGCTATGGACGGCGGCTCCAACGACGCGCTTCGTCTATCTACAGCTAACTGTCACCTGTCCGGAGCGGCTTGCCGCAGCGCGAACCGGAACATGACGCCACCATGACAATCCGCCCGCAAATTGCACGCATCCCCCTTCCCAGCGGCGTCCGGAAGCCCTATATCTGGTTTGCCGGGGCTTGCTCCGGATATGGCGATAAATGGTCGATGAAATAAACCTATTGGACCCGGGGGCGGTACCCGGCGCCTCCACCAAAAACCGGTCGGTCAGCATGACCGGCTTTTGATGGGGGCGAAATAGGATCGACAAGGGTGTAAAGATCGTACTTTTGCTCGGCATGATACCGCCGTTATCGGGTCACAAGTGTAGTTGCAAATGACAACAACGCTAAGGGTTACGCTCTCGCTGCCTAATGGCGGTGCGGGAAACCCGAACTAAGTCCTCCTGGCTAGCACCTTGAGGCGGGGTCCGAAGGCACCTGGCAACAGAAGCCTTCACCTTCTCTCTTTCGACGAATTTATGTACAGTGACACCAACGCGACCGCTTTCCCGCGCATCGCGGGCATGGCATAAGCAGTGCTTCGACACTTATTCAGAATGAGAGACAGAACCGAATGGGGCAGGATCACATCCGCTACGATATCTTGGCACAGGACGCATTGCGCGGCGTCATCCGCAAAGTATTGTCGGAGGTCGCAGCCACCGGGCGCCTGCCTGGCGACCACCATTTCTTCATCACCTTTCTGACCGGCGCGCCCGGCGTTCGTGTCTCCCAGCATCTGAAGTCCAAATATCCCGAGCAGATGACCATCGTCGTCCAGCACCAGTTCTGGGACCTGAAGATCTCCGACACGCAGTTCGAGATCGGCCTGTCGTTCTCCGACACGCCCGAGCGTCTGGTCATCCCGTTCAACGCGATTCGCGGCTTCTACGACCCGTCGGTGAACTTCGAGCTCGAGTTCGAGGTGCCGTTGGTGGACGAAGACCAGGCATCCGCGGAGATCACCGCTATTCCCGTCGACTCGGTTGCCAAGCCGGAAACCGGCGAGCAGAATTCCGGCGAGGAAAAGAAGCCGGCGTCCGTCGTGTCCCTCGATTCCTTCCGCAAGAAGCAGTAGCCCAGTCGGAGACCCCATGAGCGGCGATGTCGTCAACCTGCGGCAGTTTCGAAAGACGAAGCAGCGGGTCGAGAAGGAAAAGCAGGCGGAGCAGAACCGCCTGACCTTCGGCCGCAGCAAGGCGGAAAAGACGCTGACGAAGACGCTGAACGACAAGGCGGAGCGGACACTTGATCAGGGCCGCCGGGAAAAGCCGGATCTGGACTGACCGGGAGCCTGATCCGCGACGAGCCTGGAATGCATGCATGCGACAGGCTTAGCTCAAATGGGGGCGCCGGTGATCCGCAAACATTCCGCAACGCTGCACGGCCACCGGACCAGCTTCTCGCTCGAAGACGAATTCTGGGAAGAGCTGAAGCGCATGGCTACGGACCGGCAGATCAGCATTGCCGGCCTCATTGCCGAAGTCGATGACGCGCGCCCCCCAGACAGCAATCTCTCGTCGGCGCTCCGGGTACACGTCCTGCGAACGCTGCAGCAGGCAAGTCGCCAACATCCCACGATCGCAAGGCCGGCGTAGACCAGGCCTAAGGCTGCACGCCGGGCAGGTTCTGGATGCTCGGCGTCTGGAGCGGCGCAAGATTCTCTCGGAACACGTCTCCCGTTGGCGGCACGGACAGTGTCGGCGCCACCTGCTGCGAGCGACGAAGCTCCTCTTCGGCGGCCCGGGCGGCAGCTTGCGCCCTCTCCCGCTCCGCCTGTGCCGCAGCCTCGGCCTGCCGGCGTGCTTCCTCCGCTTCGCGCCGCGCCCGTTCCTCGGCTTCGGCCCGTTCGCGGGCCGCCTGACGCTCCTCTTCCAGGAAGCGGTAGAGCGCGACCTCGCGGCGCAGCCGCTGCTTTTCCAGCACACTCGCCTGCAGGGCTTCGACCCGACGGCGCTCCCGCTCGTAGGCCCGCAGCGACAGGAAGTTTGTGAGCGGCGCCACCGACGTCGTCACCTGCGGCTCGGCGATATCGCCGGAATAGGTGAGCTGCACGGCCGCATCGCCGCCGGCCAGCCCCTCGTCACCCGCCGCATAGGCTGCGACCAGTTCGCCGCGGAGCGTCTCCTCCAGAAGATCGACCCTCGCCTCGCCCGACAGCCTGACATCCCCGGCGGCGGCAACGATGTTCTGCGCCCTCACCTCGCCTTCGGTGATCGTGAACGGCACAACGACCGTTCCGAGCGAAAGCGCGCCGCTGCGGATCAGCCGCTCGGCAATCGGGCGCACCCGCGCCTCCGTGATATCGCCCTCCAACTGATCGACCTCCGCCAGGATGGCCGGCAAGGCCGTGGGCGAGATGCCCTGCACCGAAAGGTCGGCAAGCCGCAGTTCGCCGGAGCCGTTGAGCGCGGCCATCAGCGCGGCGGGCGACTGGGCAGTGGCCTCGGCCGAAAGCGTTGCGTTCAGCCGTCCGCTGGCGACCGGCGCACCGCCGCTTTCCCAGACAACCGAAGACAGATCGGCATCCTCTACCGTCAGGCGGCTCTGGAAGATGCCATTGCCCTCGCCGTTCGACATGGCGAGCCGGCCGGCAATCCGCCCGCCCTGCCAGGCACCCGCGGCGTCCTCGATGGTAAGGCTGCCGTTGCGATGCGTAATGACGCCGGAGAAATCGGCTATGTCGCCGAAGAGTCCCGGTCGGAACGTTTTCGCCTGCACGTTAAGCTGCGCCTGCGCCGCGCCGAAGATCGGCAGGGAGAACGGCTTGTCCGACAATCCCCCCGTCGCCGGATCGGCGAGCGCGCCATAGGCCGCCTCGCCGAGCCAGGCAAGATCGAGGGTGTCGAGCACCAGGTCCCCGGCGAGCGAGAAATCCGGGGCGGTGCGGTCGACGACCAGTTCGCTGCTGGCAACCGAGTTGCCGCCAATCCGTCCCGCGACGTCCGCAAAAGCCATGCTCTGCGGCGACACCGTGACCTCGGCGCCGAGTTCGACGGGCAAGCCGGTGCCGAACTGCGGCACACCGATGCCCGACATCAGCAGATAGGGTTCGATGTCGCGGCTGCGAAGACTGATCCTACCGCGGCCGGAGCCGAAATCTTCGGACGCGAGGCTGAGCGATCCATTCGTCTCGAACTGCGTGGCATCGGTCTCGAACGCGAGGCTGCCGGTGGCCGGCTGATCGCCTTCCCGGTTGAGCGCCAGCGACAGCCGGCCCGGACCATCGTCGCCCAGCGGCAGAGGATCGAGGCCGGCCTGACCGAGCAGGATGAGGCTCTGCTCGTTCGTCAGCAGGGCGTTGAGCGAAAAATCGGCGCCGGCCGTCAGGTCGAACAGTGTGGGCAAGGCGATATCCGCCTCGACCGTGCTGCCGTTCACCGTTCCGGTCACCCGTGCGGACGCGCCGCTGATCTCGCCGCCGACGGAGACATTCGCCGAGAGGTCCGTTCCCGCAAACCAGCCGGCGCTCGCCGCCATCCGGTCGAGCATCGGGTGCGACGGCAGCCGGTTGCGCAACATCGCCAGGAAGGCAGACGGATCCTCGGCTTTGAGCGTGGCGGACCCGCTGCCGGTATAGGAGAAGAACGAGCCGGTCAGATTGCCTTGCGCCGCGATCGCTGCTCCGGCCAGATCGCCGATTGCCAGACGCTCGAGCGAAAGCTGTCCCTCGGAAAGCGTGAAGACCGTATCCACCCGGTCGGCGGCGACGCCGAAGGCGGTGAACCGTTCGGCCTTCAGGCTGGCGGCGACGGTATGGTCGAGGACATCCTCACCCGCATCATCGCCGGTGATCAGCGAGGCAAGCGCCCGTATGGCATCGAGGTCGATCTCGTCGCCGGCAAGGTCGAGGGTCAGCGAAGGCACCGCCTCCGGAGGTGCATGCCGCTCGACGCTGCCGCGCAGCGTCGCAGGGCCGATGGCAAGCTCCAGGTCGTCGAAGCGCTGCAGTTGCGGCGTGAGGTTCACGCGCGCCGAAAAGCCCGCCGTCTTCAACTGCCGGATGGCCGGATCGACGGTGCCCGACAGCCAGTCGGCAAGTCCCGAGGGCTGGTTCGAGGCGAGCAGCATGTCGCCGACGAAGCCAATCCGGTTCTCCAGCGTCAGGGCGCCCTTGGCTTCTACCTGGGTGCGGCCCGGAAGGGTCGCCGCAAAATTCTCGACGGTCCAGCCGCTGCCGGCCGGCCGCACGTCGATGCGGATGTCGCGGACGGTCGTATCATTGGCCACGACGGCGGGAAGCCTGAGGCTGGCCCGCCCCGGCACCTGCGGAATGGGGATCTGCGCGGCGATGTCGATGACCGCCTGGATGCGCCGCTGGGCGGAAGCGGCCGCATCACGGCCGGTCTTGGCGCGCTCGCCCGTTCCCAGACGATTGACGTCGATCTGCTGGCCGTCGGCCGTCAGCAGGAATTCCGGCGCCTGCCCGGTATCGAGCGTCGCCTCGCCCGTCACCACATAGGGATCATTCAGCGCTCCGACCTCAAGCCGGTATTCCGGGATCCTTATCCGCTCGTTGGTGAGTTCGAAGCCACCCTTCAGGCGCGGGCCGGGTGGCGGCGCATTGACCGGCTCGTCCTCGCTTTCCTCCTGCAGCACATCCAGAGCGAAGGTGCCGTTGTAACCGGGGCGGTCTTCCGAAAGAGCAAGGTCCCCGTCGAGCGTCAGGGCGATCGGCGCCGAATCCGGCAAGAGCCGCAACCGCAGCGGGACCTTCTGCTCGATCCGGTCGGCCTCCCCGGTGGAGAGGCTGAAGGCAGCCTCCTCGCCGTCGAGCGAGGCAAAGCCGTCGCCGCGCCAGGGACCCGCCAGCGAGCCTGCGGACAGATCCGCAGAAAGGCCAGTCAGCCGCCGCGTCTGGCCGCTCTGCTCATCGATCAGGTCGATGGAGCCCCCGGTGATGTGGACGTCTTCGATCACCACGGTGCGCAGCGGAATATCGGCGCTGCTGCCGCGCATCCAGTCGAGCGTCCCATCTGGAAGAACACGCACGCGCGCCTTCGGATCCTCGATGCGCATGTCGAAGATGCGCGCCTCGCCCGACAGGAAGGGTGCCAGTTCCATGTCCATGGAGAAACGGGCTGCCGACACCTGCGGCTGACCGTCCTGATCCTGGCCGACCCGGACGTCGCTCAGCGTCACCGATGGGAACGGCAGGATGCGGGCCTCGACCTCGCCGTGGACCGTCACCTTCTTGCCGAGGATGCGGCTCGCCCGCTGCTCGAACTCGACCCGGAAGTCGGTCCAGTCGATGAAGAACGGCGCCAGCAGGGCGGCGAACAAAGCCACCACCAGAACACCGCCAAACGTCAACAGGATGCGTCCAAGCACCGTACGAGTCTCCTTCGCCTTAGGAAAAGACTAGTCCCACCCGATGCATAGGCAAGTCAAGCATTGGGGAGCGACATCGTCATCGGGAAGATCTTTCCGGGGTTGAAGATATTCTCCGGATCGAGCCCTTTCTTGATCGATCGCATCAGATCGACCGCGCCGCCAAGCTCCTGCTCCAGGAAGCTCATCTTGCCCTGGCCGATGCCGTGTTCGCCCGTACAAGTCCCGCCCATGGCAAGCGCCCGGGTGTTGAGCCGCGCCACGAAGGCCTCGGCGCGCGCCACATCCGCCGGGTCCTTGTCGTCGAACAGGATCAGTACATGGAAGTTTCCGTCGCCCGCATGGCCGACGATCGGCGCCAGATAGCCGTGCTCCCGGATGTCCGCCTGGGTCTCGACGACGCAGTCCGCCAGCCGCGAGATCGGCACGCAGACGTCCGTCGACAGGCCGTTCAGATGCGGCGCCAGCGCCCGCGACGCCCAATAGGCGTCGTGGCGGGCCTTCCACAGGCGGCTGCGCTCCTCGGCATTGGCGGTGAAGCTGAAGCTGTCGCCGCCGCATTCCGTGGCGATCTCGGTAAACTGCTCGGCCTGCAGCGCCACCGTCTGCTCCGTGCCGTGGAATTCGACGAAGAGCGTCGGCTTCTCCGCATAGGAGAGCCCGGAATAGGCGTTGCAGGCGCGCATCTGCATCTCGTCGAGCAGTTCGATGCGGGCGACCGGAATGCCCATCTGGACCGTCAGAATCACGGCGTCGCAGGCCGCCTTCACCGACGGAAAGGCGCAGACGCCGCCGCCGATCTTTTCCGGAATGCCCTGCAGCCGCAGCGTCACCGAGGTGATGACGCCGAGCGTTCCTTCCGATCCGACGAAGAGCCGGGTGAGGTCGTAGCCGGCGGAGGATTTTCGCGCCCGCTGGGCGGTGCGGATCTCTTCGCCGTTCGCCGTCACCACGGTCAGCGCAAGGACATTGTCCTTCATCGTGCCGTAGCGCACCGCATTCGTGCCGGAAGCCCGCGTCGCCGCCATGCCACCGATCGAGGCATTGGCGCCGGGGTCGATCGGGAAGAACAGGCCGGTGTCGCGCAGCTCCGTGTTCAGCTGCTCGCGGGTGACGCCGGGCTCCACCACCACGTCGAGGTCTTCGGCGTTGATCTGGAGCACGCGGTTCATGCGGGAGAAATCGATCGAGATGCCGCCGCTCGGCGCGTTCACCTGGCCTTCGAGCGAGGAGCCCGTGCCGAAGGCAATCACCGGCACCTTGTGCGCCGCGCAGGCCGCGACCACCGCCTTCACGTCCTCGGCGGTTTCGACGAAGACGACGCCGTCGGGAAGCTGCGACGGCAGATAGGTCGTGGTATGGGCGTGCTGCTCGCGAAACGCCTGCCCCGTCTGGAAGCGCTCGCCGAACTGCTGCTTCAGGAGACCGAGGACCATCTCGATCCCCTGCTCGTTGCGTTGTCCCGACCGAACGTCCTTCAATGCCATGATCACTCTCTCCCGCAGTACTGTCGACAGAGTGGGTAAGCGCCAGCCGGGCGTTTGTCCAGAACGGTGAACCGGTCAGGCGAGGCTGCGACAAGATGCGGCCGGTGTGGGATGCGGCCTTCGGCGCCGAGGCTACCCCTCATCCGCCCTGAGCCGAAGCAAAGGCCGGAGAAGTGGCCCGGCAGGGCGGATGAGAGCAAGCCGCAAGCTCAGAAACAGCACAGAATCCTCCCTTGGCGATCGGTGGAATTTTCAAAATTCGGACGGGGCGCTGAAAGCTGCCTCGTAAGTTTAGTTTTATGTGGCACCTCTCAGCACCCCGTTCGGCGGTTGTTGCCCGCGACTTCGGTCCCTCTGCAAGGGTCTTCGAGGCGGTGTTCGTCTGGCCTTCCGAAGCACGGGCGGACCGATTTACCGCCAACACTTACGGCGCCTTCGCCGAACGCTCGTCGAGACGACAGACACACCGTCCGGCGACACCATCCTCGTCGACCCCCCTGTGTGCCGCACAGGCACGCCCGGCGCGCTCTTTCGGGCTTCAAGAGACGGGGGCCGGTCCGAAAGCCCGCGCCTCTCCCCGTGTCGCCGGAGGGAGACCATTTTCCGCGAACCCCGAGGATGGAGACTTACGTCGTTTCTCCACCACCGGCGCCGGCCCCACCTCGCCGGCACGCCTGCCGGTGTATCCGAGAGCGGAACGGGGGGATTATGGGCATGGGTTTGCGGGAGGTGAATCTGGATGGGGGTAAGTGGTTGATTTTTGGTGGGTGGGGTGCGTTTTTTTGGTGGGGCGCCGCAGATGCGCTTGATCCTGAGGCGGACGGGCGAAGCTGGACTCGCCAAGGATCGGCTTGCGGTGCGGCCCGCCCTGGCCGCCTCGGGTGATGGCGAGCGGCGTCCCCGCATCCGGACAGATCGACAACAGGCAGCCGTCCGTGGCAGGTTGGCGGCACATCGAGAGAACGTCACGTGACCACACGACATCCCCGCAGGGTTCTATTCGCCCTTGCCATCGCCTTTGCCGCTGCACTGGGTGCCGCGGGTTTCTTTGCGGTGCGGTTCGCAGTCCATGCAACCTACTGGTCCGCCCATCGTCTGGAGCCCATCGAGGACTGGATGTGGATCGGCTATGTCGCCCATTCGCACGATGTACCGCCGCAAATCCTCCAGGAGGCGATCGGCCTGCCGGTGGGACAGCCGGACCGCCGTCCGCTGGCGGATATCGCCAAGGACCAGGGCAGAGCTTTCGCAGACGTCAGGGCAGATCTCGAGCGGGCGATCGCCGCCGACACGGCGAAGCGCCCGAACGGCGAGGCCGCAAGGTGACGGATCAGCTTCTCCAGTTCGTCAACACGGGAGGGAGCCTCGCTCTCGCGCTGATCCTGATGGCGAGCTGTCTTGCCGTTCCCGTTCCCGCCGCCCTGGTGATGATGGCCGTCGGCTCCCTGGTGGACCAGGGGGAGATCGAGGCCCTGCCCTTCTTCCTTGCCGGTCTGGCCGGCTCGGTCGTCGGCGACCAGCTCGGCTACCTGATCGGTCACACCGGCCGGTCAAGGGTCAGGGCGAGCACGGAGCAAGGCTGGCTTGCCGCAACCCTCCAGAAGGCGGAGCGCTTCGAGACCCGCTGGGGGGATCTCGGAATCTTCCTGAGCCGCTGGCTGCTCAGCCCCATGGGACCGTGGATCAATCTGGTGGCGGGCATGACCGGCTATTCCTGGGCCCGGTTCTCGCTCTTTGGGCTTCTCGGGGAAGCGGTCTGGGTCGCAGGCTACCTCGCCCTCGGCGTGACCTTCAGCCGAAGCGTGGAAATGTTGTCGGAGTTGCTGGGCAGCCTGACGTGGTTCATCGTGTCCGCGCTCGTTGCCGGCATCCTGGGCTGGAAGCTGTTTACCCTCGCAAGGACGCGCAGGCGTCGGCGGTAGTCACTCCGCCGCCAGCAGCGGCCGCTCGTCTTCGTTCGCCTGCCGCTGGCGGGCAACCGCCAGCTCCGCGTGGAAGCGCTGCTCCTCATGCACATGCGGCTTGGAGAAGCGGGCGAGCAGCAGATAGGCGACGGGGGTGATGTAGAGGGTGACGAGCGTCGCCATGCCGAGACCGCCGACGATGACCCAGCCGAGCGCGATGCGGGCCTCGGCGCCGGCGCCCTGGGCCAGCACCAGCGGCAGGCCGCCGATCACGGTCGCGATCATCGTCATCATCACCGGACGCAGGCGCACGCTGCAGGCATTCTCGATCGCCTCGCGCACGCCCTCGCCGCGGTCGCGCAGCTGGTTGGCGAACTCGACGATCAGGATGCCGTTCTTCGCCATCACCCCGACCAGCAGCACGAGCCCGATCTGGCTGTAGACGTTGAGGCTGGAGCCCGTGATCACCAGGGCAAACACGGCGCAGGCAAGCCCCAGCGGCACCGTCGACATGATGATCAGCGCCGAGATGACGCTTTCGAACTGCGCCGCCAGCACCAGGAAGATGATGGCGATCGCAAAGCCGAAGGTCAGCAGCATGCCGTTCGAGTTCTCGTCGAGCGTCGCCGCCTCGGCAAGCGGCATCAGCCGGGCGCCCGCCGGAAGAAGCGGCGCGGCAAGCTCGGTGGCGACCTGGACCGCCTGGCCGAGCGACACGCCGTCGCGCAGGTTGGCCGAGAAGGAGACGGCGGCAAGCTGGTCTTCGCGGTTCAATTCCGGCGCAACCGCCACCTCTTCCAGGGTCGCGACCGTCGACATCGGCACCATGCGGCCGTCCTGTGCCTTCAGGAAAATGTTCTCCAGATCCGTCGGATCGTCGATCGGGCGCGTCGTCGAGGCGAGCTTCACCGGGATCGCCTCGCCGTCGACGAAGACGTCGACGATCGACCGGCCCTCGAGCAGCGCCTGCAGCGATGTGCCGAGGCTGGTGATGTCGATGCCGAGATCGGAGGCCCGCTCGCGGTTGATGCTGACGGAAATCTGCGCCTGGGTCGGCTCGTCGTTGAGACGCGGCGTCTCGAAGAGGCCGCTGTCGCGCAGGGCATCGACCAGCTTGATCGTCGCTTCGGTGAGCTGTTCGTGCGTGGAGCCGACCATGGCCATCTGCAGGCCGTTGCCGGCGCCGCGGATGCGCAGGCTGTTCTGCTGGATGGCAAAGCCGCGCAGCGCCGGCACTTCGGCGGCGGCCGCATTGATGTCCTGGACGATCTCGTTCTGGCTGCGCTCCCGCTCGCCCCAGGGCGCCAGCGTCAGCACCATGAAGCCGCTGTTGGTGGAGCTGCCGAAGCCGGAGATGGAGAAGACGTTGGAGACCTCGCCCGAATCCACCAGCGGCTGCAGCCTCTCCTCGATCTGCTGCAGCTTGTCGCGGGTGTATTCGAGGCTGACGCCCTCCGGCGCGCTGGCACGCATCATCACCATGGCGCGGTCTTCCTGCGGCGTCAGCTCGCTCTGGACCTGGGTGAAGGCGAGGTAGGCGGCGGCCGAGACGATGATCGACACGACGATCACCACCGCCGGCGCGTTGAGGCAGACGCGCAGCGTGACGCGGTAGAGTTCGGCGACCCTGGTGCCGAAGCGCCCGAGCGCCCCGTGATCTTCCTTCATCGGCTTCGTCAGCATGCGCGAGGCGAGCATCGGGCAGAGCGTCAGCGCCGTCACCGACGACAGCGCCACGGCGAAGGCCAGCACGAAGCCGAACTCGCGGAACAGGCCGCCCATCTGGCCGGGAAGGAAGGACAGAGGAATGAAGACGGCGGCAAGCGTCGCCGTGGTCGCCAGCACAGCGAAGAACACCTCCTGCGTGCCGAGTACGGCGGCCGCCCGCGGTCCCATGCCTTCGGATCGTCGTCGCACGATGTTTTCCAGCACCACGATGGCATCGTCGACGACGAGACCGGTGGCGAGAACGATGGCAAGCAGCGTCAGGATGTTGATCGAGAAGCCGACCAGATAGACGGCGACCAGCGTGCCGATCAGGGCGACCGGCATGGTCAGCGCCGGAATGAGCGTCGCCCGCCAGTCGCGCAGGAAGAGGAAGATGACGGCGATCACGACGGTGCCGGAGATCGCCAGCGCGATCTCCACCTCGTGCAGCGCGCCGTCGATGAAGACGGCGTCATTGCTGGTGATGGCCAGCCGCGTGCCTTCCGGAAGCGTTCCGGCAAGATCGGCAACGGCCGCCTCGACGCCCTGCGAGATGCTGAGCGTGTTGGACTGGGCCTGTCGCAGGATGCCGAGGCCGACGCCCTGCACGCCGTTGGAGCGCAGCGCCGTGGTGCCGTCGTCGGCGCCGAGCATGACGGTGGCGACGTCGCGCAGCCTGATGTTGTCGCGCAGCAGGACGTTCTCGAAGTCTTCCGGCGTCGTCAGATTGGCGGTGGCGCGCACGACGATGTCCTGGGTGCTGGATTCCAGCGACCCGGCCGGCACGTCGAGGGCCGCCGTGGACAGCGCCTCCGACACATCCGCGACCGTCAGGCCGCGGCTGGCGAGAGCGCCCTGGTCGACGTCGATGCGGAAGACCTTCTCCTGGTCACCGTAGAGTTCCACGTCGGCCACGCCTTCCACGGCCGCGAGGCGGTCGGAGATCTCGTTGTCGACGAGCAGCGTCAGGTCTTCCATGCTGAGCGTGGTGGAGGTGACGGCAAGCCGCATGATCGGCTGCGAGTCGGAATCCGCCTTGATGATGCGCGGTTCGTCGACATCGTCGGGAAGCTGGTTGGTGACCCGGCCGAGCGCATCGCGCACGTCGTTGGCGGCTACGGCCAGATCGGCGGTATCGTTGAACTCGAGGGTGACGCGGCTGGAGCCGAACTGCGAGGAGGACGAGATCTTGCTGAGGCCGCTGACGCGGGCGACCGCGCCCTCGATGATCTCGGTGACCTCCTGGTCCATGGTCTGGGCGGAGGCACCGTCGTAATCGGTGCGCACGGTGATGACCGGCTGGTCGACGTCCGGCAGTTCGCGCACCTCGATGCCGAAGAGCGCGGCAAGGCCGGCGACGACGAGCAGCGTGTTGAGGACCGCGGCCAGGATAGGCCGGCGCACGAAGAGTGCGGTAAAGGTCTGCGAGGAATCGCCCTGCGTGGGGTTCTGCGTCTCGTCCTGGCTCATTTGCTGGCGACCTCCGGTGCCGGCTGGCCGGCAATGCGCACGGTGCCACCTTCCCGCACGCGCTGCAGGCCCTCGGTCACGACGCTGTCGCCTTCGGCAAGTTCGGCCTCCACGAGCACCAGATCCGGATTGCGCTGGATGATGCGAACGCGCGTCTTCATCGACTTGTCCTCGCGAACCTGCCAGACGAAGGAGCCCTGGCTGTCCCACTGCACCGCCAGCGGATCGACGGCGGGGAAGCGCTCGCCTTCGAAGCGCATGGTGACGTTGAACGACATGCCGGCGCGCAGCGCGTCGTCGCCGTTCGGGATCTTGGCGCGGATGCGGATCGTGCGGCTGGCGGGATCGACGCGGTTGTCGACGGCCTCGACCGTGCCGTTGAACACCTCGCCCGGCCGCGACACCGAGCTCGCCTCGACCGGCATGCCGGGCTTCACGGCAACGGCGAAGCGCTCCGGCGCCCAGAAGTCGACGAGCAGCTCCGAACGATTGTCGATCGACACGACATTGCTGGTGGTGGTGACGTTGTCGCCGATATTGACCGCGACGATGCCGACGATGCCGTCGATCGGCGCGACGATCGACCGGCGATTCAGGGCAAGCTCGGCATTGGTCAGATCGAGCTGCGCGGTTTCCTCGGCGATCTGGGCGTCGAGCACTTCCAGACGCGAGAAGCTGCGGGCATTGCGGTAGGAGGAGGCCTTTTCGCTGGCACTGCGCAGGAGGACCTGCGCCTGGTCGCGCAGGATGGTCTGCTCGTCGTCGTCGAGGCGAGCCAGGACCTGCCCCTTCGTCACGCGGTCGCCGGAGGAGACCATGATCTCCTCGATCGTGCCGGTGGCCTGCGGCATCACCACGACGGACTGGATCGCCTCGCCGTCGCCGATGGCGCTCAGCCGGTCGTTGACGGTGCCGATCTCGACCGGGCGCGTGGCAATCAGCGTCCCCTGCCCGCCCCCCTGTCTGCGGCCGGCCTGGCCGCCGCGGGGCGCGCCCTCGCCCTCGGCGGGCGCACTGGCCGTTTCCGGGCGGACGGCGGCGATCCAGGTGGCCGGCACGCCGGCCTTCGCCAGCGTATCGCCGGCGCTCGGCACCAGATAGACCCAGAGACAGAGGGCTCCGACGAGAAGGACGATACTCAGCAGGAGCTGTTTCCAAATGCGCATGAAGGTCTCCGGTGGAGGGCCCGGGGGCCGAAAATCAATTGGCGAAAATTACTGGTTGCGGGATTATACATGCAATACCCGGGCCGCATCCTTACGGATTTGTAACGTCGCGACATTTCACGCAAATGTCAGCGTCGCCGACCACTGCATGCAGCCGACATAGGCAGCCGGCAGCGGAAGGACAGAGGCGATCCGCCCGCTTTTTGACCACCGATAGGGCGCGACTGGAATGAAAGCAGAACATCTTTTCTGGCCTTTCGAGTCCGAATCACTACATTGGCCGCATGAGTAACAGTTTCGACGATATTCCGTTCTTCGACGAGGAGCCGGAACCCCGCCGCCCGTCGCAGCCGGCCCCCTCGGCGTCCGCTGCCCCTGCTCCAGGTGGGTTGGGCATCGCCGCCCGCGCCATGGCCGCCCGCGACCAGAGCCGCAGCGTTCCCGACTATCTCTCCGGCCTCAACCCGGAACAGCGCGAGGCCGTCGAGGCGCTCGACGGTCCCGTGCTGGTGCTGGCCGGCGCCGGCACCGGCAAGACGCGCGTGCTGACCACCCGCATCGCCCATATCCTGGCCACCAACCGCGCCTATCCAAGCCAGATCCTCGCCGTCACCTTCACCAACAAGGCGGCGCGCGAGATGAAGGAGCGCATCGGCGTGCTCGTCGGGGGCGCCGTCGAGGGCATGCCGTGGCTCGGCACCTTCCACTCGATCGGCGTCAAGATCCTGCGCCGCCACGCGGAGCTCGCCGGCCTGCGCTCCGATTTCACCATTCTCGACACCGACGACGTGATCCGGCTGATCAAGCAGCTGATCCAGGCCGAGGGTCTGGACGACAAGCGCTGGCCGGCCCGCCAGTTCGCCGGCATGATCGACGGCTGGAAGAACAAGGGGCTGACGCCGAAGGACATTCCCGAAGGCGACGCGCGCGCCTTCGCCAACGGCAAGGGCCGCGAGCTCTATGCCGCCTATCAGGCGCGGCTGCGCACGCTGAACGCCTGCGATTTCGGCGATCTGCTACTGCATCCGATCGCCATCTTCCGCGCCCATCCGGATATCCTCAAGGAATACCACGGCCGCTTTCGCTACATCCTCGTCGACGAGTATCAGGACACCAACACCGCCCAGTACATGTGGCTGCGGCTGCTCGCCCAGCGGCCGAAGGATGTGCCGCAGAACGTCTGCTGCGTGGGCGACGACGACCAGTCGATCTACGGCTGGCGCGGCGCCGAGGTCGACAACATCCTGCGCTTCGAAAAGGATTTCCTGGGCGCCCGCGTCATCAAGCTGGAGCGCAACTACCGCTCGACCGAACACATCCTCGGCGCCGCCGGCCATCTGATCGCCCACAACGAGGGGCGTCTGGGCAAGACGCTGTTCACCGACCGGGTAAATCCGGACGACGAGAAGGTGCAGGTGCACGCCGCCTGGGACAGTGAAGAGGAAGCCCGCGCGCTCGGCGAGGAGATCGAGCGGCTGCAGCGCGGCGACGCCGACGGCAAGAAGCATGCGCTGAACGACATGGCGATCCTGGTGCGCGCCTCCTTCCAGATGCGCGAGTTCGAAGACCGCTTCGTGACGCTCGGCCTCAACTACCGCGTCATCGGCGGCCCGCGCTTCTACGAGCGGCTCGAGATCCGCGATGCCATGGCCTACTTCCGGCTCGTCTGCCAGCCGGCCGACGACCTCGCCTTCGAGCGCATCGTCAATACGCCGAAGCGCGGCCTGGGCGACACGACGATCCGCAATCTGCACGACTATGCCCGCGCCCGCGACATCCCGATGCTGGCGGCCGCGACCGACATCATCGAGACAGACGAGCTGAAGCCGAAGGCGCGCAAGGCGCTGTTCGACGTGATTCAAAGCTTCAGGAACTGGCAGGAAAGGCTTGAAAAGACTCCGCATGTCGAGCTTGCCGAGCAGATCCTCGAGGAGTCCGGCTACACCGACATGTGGAAGAACGACAAGTCGGCCGAAGCCCCCGGGCGGCTCGAAAACCTGAAGGAGCTGATCCGCTCCATGGAGGCCTTCGAGTCCATGCGCGGCTTCCTGGAGCATGTCTCGCTGGTGATGGACGCCGAGCAGAACGAAGACCTCGACGCCGTCTCGATCATGACGCTGCATTCCGCCAAGGGCCTGGAGTTCGAGACCGTCTTCCTGCCCGGCTGGGAGGAAGGCCTGTTTCCGCACCAGCGGTCGCTCGACGAAGGCGGCCGCTCGGGGCTGGAGGAGGAACGTCGCCTCGCCTATGTCGGCATCACCCGCGCCAAGCGCCGCTGCCATATCTGGTTCGTCTCCAACCGCCGCATCCACGGTCTCTGGCAGTCGACGCTGCCGTCGCGCTTCCTCGACGAGCTGCCGCAGGCCCATGTCGACGTCGCCGCCTCCGACACGAGCTACGGCGGCTATGGCGGCGGTCGCGGCGGCTACGGTCAGTCGCGCTTCGACAAGGCCGAGCCCTTTGCCAACAGCTATGGCACCCCCGGCTGGAAACGCGCCCAGGCCAACAAGACCGATGCCACCCGCGACAACTGGGGCTCGCGCTCCGGCCACGCGGTGGAGCGCATTGGCTATGGCGAGAGCGGCCCGCGCGGGCGCACCATCGACGGCGAGCTGGTGGCCAAATCCGTGGCCGACACCCCGTCGAAATTCACCCTCGGCGACCGCGTCTTCCACATCAAGTTCGGCAACGGCAATGTGGTGACGATCGAAGGCAACAAGCTGACGATCGATTTCGACAAGGCCGGGCAGAAGCGGGTGCTGGACGGGTTCGTGGAGAAGGTGTGAGGGGGATCACGTCTCCTCGCTATCCCAGTTCTCATGTGCGTGCCGTACGCGAAGCACAAGAACCTCGCCATCATCTTCGATCAGGTAGACGACGAGATGCGCCTTGAACGGCTGTATGCGGACCGGCGGGACGATCTCACGACGCTCCCGCGCCATGTGCGGATGGTCGGCGATCAGCGCCATCAGCGTGAAAAGTTCCTGGTGATAGCGCTTAGCCTGAGCCTCGCCGAAGGATAGGATGCCGTGTTCGGCAATACGGACGATGTCTTCTTCCGCCTCGAGAGAAAGGCGGAAGCCCACGATCAGCGCCCCGTGCCTTGAGCCCGCGTCTTCGCCTCATCGAACAATGCGGCCGCCGAGCGGCCCCCAAGGCCGCTTGCCAGGCCTTCATCGACCAGCCGTTGCATGGCGGCGACCTTTTCGGACCGCTCCTGATCGCGTCGGATCAAGTCGCGGACATAATCGCTCACGTTCGAATAGCCGCCGGATCGTGCCTGGTCCTCGGCCCAATCCTTCATTTTCTCCGGAAGGGATACGTTCATCGTCGCCATGGCGGGACACCTCGTCTGTTACGGATGATGGCAAAGTTTGTAACCTGTGGCAACGCTCTGGCTTGTGGGCAACGATAGCTGTCAGCCCCTTCCCGTCCGCGCCGCAAACGCCGTCCGTGCCGCCTCGATCGTCGCGTGGTGCTTCTCCGCCCAGATCCAGACGCCGCAGAAGGCCTCGCCGAGGCTGTGGCCGAGGTCGGTCAGCGTATAGTCCACATGCGGCGGGATGACCGGGTGGACGGTGCGTGAGACGAGGCCGTCGCGCTCCATGTCGCGCAGCGTCTTCGTCAGCATCTTCTGGCTGATGCCGCCGACATGCCGGCCCACCTCCGTGAAGCGCAGCGTGCCCTGTTCCTCCAGCACCTCGAGGATCAGCATGGTCCATTTGTCGGCGACCTGGCCGATGATGCCGCGCACCAGCGCCTCGATCGCCGGATCGATCTCGTCGGGAATCCCGCGGCTTGGATCAGACGTTTTTTCGGCCGCAATCGCTTGGCTCACAGACACTCTCCTTCGGGTACGTATGGAACTCTTAAGTGCCTTCTTTCGAAAGGTAAGCATGCGCCATATCTTCTCTCCAGACAAGCAGCGAGAGGACGACACGCATGCAGACGACAGGCAATACCATTCTCATCACCGGCGGCGGTTCCGGCATCGGCCGGGCGCTGGCGGAAGCCTTCCACCAACTCGGCAACCAGGTGATCATCTCCGGCCGCCGGCAGGAGGCCCTGGCCGAAGTGACGGCCGCCAATCCCGGAATGGCGGCGCTGACCGTCGACATGATGGACGCGGACAGCATCAAGGCCTTCGCCGATGAAGCGACCACGCAACATCCCGGCATCAATGTCGTCATCCACAATGCCGGCATCATGAAGCGCGAGACGCTTGCGGATGCGCCGGACTTCCTGGCGACGGCGGAAGACACGATCGCCACCAATCTGCTCGGCCCGATCCGGCTGACGGCTGCCCTGCTGCCGCATCTCCTGAAGCAGAAGGACGCGGCGATCCTCACCGTCTCCTCCGGCCTCGCCTTCGTGCCGATGGCCGCGACGCCCACCTATTCCGCCACCAAGGCGGCCATCCATTCCTACTCGATGGGACTGCGCCGCCAGCTGGCAGAGACGCCGGTGCAGATGATCGAGATCGTGCCGCCCTACGTGCAGACAACGCTGATGGGCGACCGCCAGGCGAATGACCCGACAGCCATGCCGCTCACGGACTTCATCACCGAGGTGATGGACATCCTGACGAACCAGCCGGATGCGCAAGAGGTCGTGGTCGAGCGCTGCAAGCCGCTGCGCTATGCGGCCGAAACCGGCAACCTCGACAAGATGTTCGAGATCGTCAGCGGCCTCAACCACTGAGGCCGCCGGCATCGGCTCGGACACCTGCGAGGGGTGCTGGCGAGATTTCGCGGCGCCCCTTGTCCATCTCCGCCCCGCCTCCTAGGTGTGGCCTCCACCCCCAAGACTGAGGACCTCCCCATGAAAGCCATCGTCACCGCCCCGGGCGGACTGAACGCCCTGAAGCTCGTCGACCTGCCCGATCCGGGCCAGCCGGGGCCGGGCGAAATCCGCGTCGCCCTGCACGCCAGCTCGATCAACTTCCACGACTACAGCGTGGCGAGCGGCAAGATGCCGAGCGACGGGCGCGTGCTGATGGCCGACGGCGCCGGCGTGGTGGAATCCGTCGGCGACGGCGTCAGCGAATTTGCCCCGGGTGATCATGTCGTCTCCGGCTTCTTCCCCGACTGGCAGGATGGACCGCCGGTCTCTGGCAATTTTTCCCGCGTCCCCGGCGACGGCATCGACGGTTTTGCGACCGAATACGCGGTGCGCCCGGCGACCGCCTTCACCCATGCGCCGAAGGGCTTTTCCCATGTCGAGGCGGCGACGATCACCACCGCGGGGCTGACGGCCTGGCGGGCGCTGGTGGAGCTCGGCGGGCTGAAGGCGGGTGACACGGTGCTGGCGCTCGGCACCGGCGGCGTCTCGATCTATGCCCTGCAGATCGCCCGCGCCATGGGCGCCCGCGTCGCCATCACCTCCTCCTCGGACGAGAAGCTGGCGCGGGCCAGGGAACTGGGCGCGGAGTTCACGCTGAACTACAAGACGCATCAGGACTGGGGCAAGCAGGTGATGGACTGGACCGGCGGCCGCGGCGTCGATCACGTGGTCGAGGTCGGCGGTCCCGGCACGCTCGCGCAATCCATCCAGGCGGTGGCGCTGGGCGGCCGCATCACGATGATCGGCGTGCTCACCGGCGTCAGCGGCGAGGTGCCGACGGCAGCGCTGATGGGCAAGCAGGCGGTGCTTTCTGGCATCATCGTCGGCAGCCGCCGGCACCAGCAGGACTTTGTCCGCGCCCTCGACACCGGCATCTTCCGTCCGGTAATCGACCGCGTGTTCCCGTTGGAGCAACTCGCAGACGCCTTCCGCTACGAGGAGAGCGGCGCCCACTTCGGCAAGATCGGCATCGAATGGTAGGCTGACGCCAGCGCCCGGCTGCTTGCCTTGCCGGGCGCACCCCGTTACCTCTTTGCACCGGTAACGGAGGTGCCCCATGTTTCTCACCAATCACGACATCGTCGAGCTGACCGCCTGGCGGCAGAAGCTGCACGCCATGCCGGAGATCTCCGGCGAGGAGGTGGCGACCGCCGCCGAGGTGATTGCCTTCCTGGCCGAGACGGCGCCCGACAAGGTGCTCTCGGGCCTCGGCGACACCGGCGTTGCGGCCGTCTTCGACGGCGCCGAGCCGGGGCCGACGGTGCTCTTCCGCTGCGAGCTGGATGCGTTGCCGATCGAGGAAATCTCCGACATCCCGCATCGGTCGCGGCTCTCCGGCAAGGGCCATATGTGTGGCCACGATGGCCATACCGCGACGATCGCCGCACTTGCCCGAGGTTTTGCCAAGGCGCGTCCGAAGCGCGGACGCGTCGTGCTGCTGTTACAGCCGGCGGAGGAAACCGGCGCCGGCGCGGCGGCCGTGATTGCCGACCCGCGGTTCGCGGAGATCACGCCGGACTATTCCTTCTCGCTGCACAATTTGCCGGGGCTGCCGCTCGGGCATGTCTGGCTGAAGGAGGGCATCGCCAACTGCGCCTCGCGCGGGCTGAAGATCACGCTGACCGGCAAGACCGCGCATGCCTCCATGCCGGAAACCGGAGCCTCGCCGATGCGGGCGATCGCCGGGCTGATGCCGGCGCTGACGGATCTGAGCGGCGGCACCGTCGCCGGTGACGATCTGGTGCTGGCGACCGTCGGCCATGTCCGACTGGGCGAACCAGCCTTCGGCATCGCGCCTGGCTACGCGGAGCTCTGGGTGACGCTGCGCACCACGACCAACGACCAGATGCAGGCTCTGGTGGATGCCGCCGAGAAGCTGGCGCGGCAGGCGGCCGATGCCGGTGGGCTTTCGCTGGACACGAGCTATCACGAGGTCTTCAGCCACTGCGACAACCATCCCGATGCGGTGGAGAAGCTGCGCGCCGCGCTCGATGCGGAAGGAGTGGCCCATGAACCGGGCGAGGCGCTGCGCGCGTCGGAAGACTTCGGCCGCTTCGGCGCGGTCTCGCGCTCGGCGATGTTCTATCTCGGCGCCGGTGAGAAGCACCCGGCGCTCCACAATCCGGATTACGATTTCCCCGACGACCTGATCCCGATCGGCGCCCGCATCCTCATGCGCACGGCGCGCGACCTTCTCGGCTAGGAATCAGGCCCGAAACAGGGGCGGATCAGGCGCCCTTGCCGCCGAACAGCTTGACCAGCAGGTTGTCGTTCTTGCCCGGCAGGCGGCCGTTGTATTCCGGCACGATGACCATGTGGGTGATCTCGCCGCGGCGGAAGGCCGCCAGGAACTTGTCGTAGTTCTTGAAGGCGACGCAGCCATGCGAATCGCCGGGCCGCGAGCGCAGCAGATAGGTGTGCGCCAGAAGGCCGGTGCGGTTCTGCGGATGCTTTCCGTCCACGGACGTCAGGCGGATGGCGGCGACGCCGTGGAATAGCTTTTCGCGCATCGACAGCTTGTAGGTGCCGGGCGGCGTCGGGCCGTTCATCTTCACATGGGTGTATTTCGGGTTGTCGCGCATCTTGCCGATGCCGGAATGCGCTTCGAGCTTGGTGCCGTTCGGCATGTGTACGACGCCATTGGTGATATCGTAGATGGCCACCTTCTTGGTGCCCGGATTGGGAATTGGCGCGACCGGGGCAAGCGGCTTCACCGGATTGTCGGGACGGGCATAGGCCAGCACGGTGGAGGCAGGCTCTTCGGCCGCATCATCGGCCTGCGGCTTGGACAGTTTCGCAACCGCCATCGCCTCGAGCGCCTTGGCCGCGGTCTGCGGGCGTGTCCCCGGCAGCGGGCCTGCCATCGGCAGGCTGTCGTCCATCAGCGCCGCGATCTCGGCGGTGCGTCCGGCTTCCTCCGCCTCGATGGCGGCCAGTTCGACGGCGCTCTCGTCCGAGAGTGCCTCGTCCTGGGCAGGCTCGGTCGGGATGGAGGCTGTGGTAATCATGGCGAGTGCATCGCCGGCGGCAGGCTCGATGCGCGGGGCCAGCGCAACGACCTGGGTCATCGCCTCGCCGAGCATCTGCTTGACCACCTCGGCTTCCGGGCGAAGCTCCGCCAGGGCCTGGAATTTTTCTTCCTCGGCAGCCGAGGCGAAGGCAGCGCCCAAGGTGTCGGCCAGGGCCTGTTCGCCCGGGCGCTGCGCCAGGGCGGCAGCGAGACGCGCGCCCTCAAGCCGCTCGGCCTTCGGCGCCGCCGGCTGCTGGTAGAGGCGGGAGAACTTGTTGATCTTCAGCGAAAAGGGTTCGAGCGCCTGCGGCTCGGAGGTCTTTGCCGCATGGGCCGGCCTCAACGACAGCATCAGGTCGAACTGCGGCTTTTCCAGTGCCGAATGGCTGGGCGCAAAGCTGCTGACGGTGGTGGTGGCCGCAAAGATCCAGATGCCGCCGAGCGCGGCGGCGGCAAGTGCCATCTTGCCGGCGAAGGCGAAGCGGGACGGACGCTTCTTGCGCGGTGCCTGCTTCTGCGATGGAAATGCATTATCGAGCGTTTCGATCTCTAGCGCCATGATACTCGTTACCCGGTCATTCTGCCAAAGCCGCTGCTGCGACCATGTCCACATTCGTTGAACGGCGGCCCGTGAGCCTCATGCCGTCCGGCGATTGGATTAGAGAATGCCGAAATATGGTAACCAATATCTTTACACCCCGCCCGTGATTTGATGCTTCTCCTCTAGAGGGCAAACATGCGGGAAATTTAGCGGAAATGCGGCGCTGCCGTGTCGGGGGCCGAAAAAGTGGCCTCCCCGCACCACATGGGGCGCGGGGAACCAGAGTGCTAGCCATCCATGCGGCGGATGGCGCTCCGCTCCAGGAAGAACCAGGGACGCAGCTTGACACCGAGGATATTGCCGGCAAAGGCGGCCACCGCCCAGAGATAGCCGTGCAGGCTGCCCGAGGCGATGCCGGAGAAATAGGCGCCGATGTTGCAGCCATAGGCGATGCGGGCACCATAGCCGAGCAGCAGGCCACCGACGACGGCGGCGAGAATCGACCGCAGCGGGATGTCGAGGCTCGGAGCGAACTTTCCGGCAAGTGCTGCGGCCAGCATGGCACCGGCGATGATGCCGAAGTCCATGACCGAGGTGACGTCGGCAAAGACGCTTTCGGCGAGCGCCCTGGCGTTGCCGGGCGCCTGCCAGTAGGCCCAGGCCGTCGGATCGATGCCGATCAGTTGCGCACCCTTGGCACCCCAGAGCGCGAAAGCCGAGGTGATGCCCCACGGACGGCCGGCCAGCGACAGGGTCGCGAAGTTGAGGAGTGCCAGTGCCACGGCACCGGCCACCAGCGGCCAGGGACCGCGCAGATAGCGGGCAAGACCATGGCGCGGCGCTTCCGGCGGCTGTTCCAGCGCACCGTTGCGCTTCTTCTCGACGAGGACGGTGATCGCCGCGATGGCACCGAAGATCGCCAGCGACACGAGAATGCCGGCAACCGGGCCGAGACCCGTCAGCGACATTGGCGGCAGCGCCGGCAGGCTGGCCCACCAGTCGAAGTGGACGGTGGCCAGCACGGAGCCGACGATGAAGAAGAACAGCGTCACCAGCATGCGGGCATTGCCGCCGCCGGCGGTAAACAGCGTACCGGAGGCGCAGCCGCCGCCGAGCTGCATGCCGACGCCGAACATGAAGGCGCCGACGATCACGCCGGTGCCGGCCGGCGAGACGAAGCCGCTCACCTCATGGCCGAAGAGCGTGCCGCTCGACAGGAACGGGAAGAACAGGATGACGGTGAGCGCCAGCAGGATCATCTGCACGCGCAATCCCCTGCCCCGCCCATCCGCGATGAAGACCCGCCAGGCGGAGGTGAAGCCGAAGGCGGCGTGATAGAGCGAGATGCCGAGCGCGCCGCCGACGAGAAAGAGCGCACCATGGGCAGTGCCATAGGCGGCGCCAAGCGCCAGGGTGCCGAGGATGAGGACGGCGAGCGCCGCGAGGCCGGGCGCGCCGAGCGGTGGCAGGCTCCCGGCGCGCGGCTGGATAGATGTAGATGAAACGGACATGGGAGACTCCGGAAAGTTGTAAGCCGTATATGGGCCGCATCGCCGCCGGCTTCGAGGAACCCTGTTCTCCCTGCGGCGGTTCAGGCGGATATTGTTTGCGCCCAGACGCCCGTCGCGGGTCAGGCAGACTTCTGACGGTCCAAAACCCGGCGACGCGCAGCTTCCTGCGGAATTGCATCAGACGGGCGCCTGCAGTTTTGCCGAGGCAGGCGAGCCTCGCCACCGCAGATCGCGTCAGCGCCGCTCCTGGATGAGCCTCTGCCTTTGCCTGTTGATCGCGCTACGGGCGGCCTCTGCCCGGGCGTTGATCGCCTGCCGGTCGAAGTCCCCGATCGCGCTGCCGGCGTCCAGGGCCGCGTCCAGTTGCTCCTCCAGGACGTCGGCCTGCTCCGGAAGCCGGACATGGTCCGCGATGCGCAGAATGGCCTCGATCAGGTGCAGGATGACGAAGGGCTTGGAAGCCGCGTTCTGCCGGATCTGGTTGAACGCGGCGCCGACGACCGAAGCATAGGTCGAGCTCGGAACCACGATGCGTGCGCCTCCGTCTGCCCCGGTCACCACCGATTCCGGCAGCGCGCGCTTCATGAGATGCGCCAGACCCGCGGAGAGCTGCGCCAGCACCGCCGTTGCCGTATAGGGATCGTTGACCCCCGGCGACAATGCTCTCACCGCCATCTCCACCAGATGGCGGATGGCGAACTCCGGGTCCTGGGTGGAGGTTCGCCGCGAGCCCACGACGATCATCCGGCAAATGTGCTCCTGAAGTTCGGGCGTGCAGTTTCGGCCGGGACAGACCCCGATGCCACCGCCATCGGCGATGACATAGTCGCCGGGCCGAAACGAGAATGCGACAAGTACGTCGGCGTCCTCAGCGAGCTCCTTGAGCCCGTCCAGGTCGATGCTCTGGACGAAGCCGTCAGCACGCGGACCAAAGAAGGTGGCCTCACGCTCGAAATCCTCCGGCAGCGCCGCTGCCGTCTGCTGATTGCGATCCTCCGGCAGGTCATCCAGTTCCGCGACCATGTCGGCGACCTCCGTGCCGAGCCGCTTGATCAGAGTTTCCGAGACGATCGACCGCGCCAGAAAATGGAGGAAGGACACCAGGACAAGGACACTCACCAGCATCAGCAGAAGTCCGAGACTGACGCTCGGAAAGGGCTGCATCTTTTCCTCGGTGGTTGAGCCCACCGATCCGAGCTCGAGCAGACAGTAGACGGACGTCATGACGAAGGTCCCCAGCACGAACTGCGTGTGCGGGTTCGACATGAAGCTGCGGATCAGGCGCGGGCCGAACTGGTTGGCCGCCAGCGACAGGACGACCATGGTGATCGAAAACACCAGGCTGGTCATCGTGATCATCGACGACAGCAATGTCGAGAGGACATCCCTTGCCGCATCCGGCGTGCTGACGAAAATGAATCTCGGCATGCTGGCGGGGTCGGCGTCGGCCAGCTGGAAGTCAGCCCATGTGGCGGCCACGGCGATCGCGAGCGCCGCCAGCGCCATCAGGCTCGGCACCAGCCAGAAGCTGGTCCTGAGCTTCTCCCACACGACCTGAATCGCAGGATTGTGCCCGCCCAGATGCCCCCTGCCCATCATCGCTCGCGGAAATCTCATCGGAACTCTCTGGCTGGATCGCTGGACGCTGCAACCGGAGGGCACGGCGAAAGTTCCCAGCCGCTGCCGTGCCCCTTGCCAGCCCGTTTGTTTAGCGCCCATTCGCTGCTCCACACGCGGCAAGGGTTGTCCCGCGGGTCTGCCTCGGGTTTAATCAACCGGGTACGGACAAGGAGGAGCAGATCATGAAGGCCTTGCTGCTGGTCGACATCCAGAACGGCTTCTGCCCGGGCGGCAACCTGCCGGTGCCGGAGGGCGACAAGGTGGTGCCGGTGGCCAACCGCCTGATCGAGGAAGGCGGCTATGACGTGATCGTCGCTTCCCAGGACTGGCATCCCGCCAATCACGGCAGCTTTGCTTCGCAGCACCCCGGGAGGCAGCCCTTCGAGATGGGCGAGCTTTGCGGCCAGCCGCAGATGCTCTGGCCGGATCACTGCGTGCAGGGAACCGCCGATGCCGAATTCCATCCGGATCTCGACACCGATGCGGTCGACTACATCCAGCAGAAGGGCGAAAACCCGGCCATCGACAGCTATTCCGCGTTTCGCGACAACGACAAGGCGGCGATCACCGGCCTCGCGGGCTACCTTCGCGCGCAGCAGATCAAGGAACTCGACATCTGCGGCCTGGCGACCGACTACTGCGTCAGGTTCTCCGCCCTCGATGCCCTGGAGATGCTGCCCGGCGTGCAGATCTGCTTCATCGAGGATGCCAGCCGCGGCATCGATCCCAAGGCCGTGAAGGCGGCGATCGAGGAGATGCGGGAAAAGGGCATCGGCATCGTCAAGAGCCGGCAGATTCTCAAGGACTGAAGGCACGGCCGGTCGCGATGCTTCAGCGAAATCGATCCATCCATCAGCGCAATTGAATTGTGCCCTTCGCTGCACGCCCGTAAGGCTTGCGCGCAAGAAGGATTTCCATGAACCGCAGCGATTTCAAACAAGGCCTGAAGGGCGGTGCCATCATTGCCCTGTCGTCGGCACCTTTCGGGGTTCTCTTCGGGGCGGTGGCCATCGACAATGGCCTGAGCTTCCTCGAGACGCTGCTGATGAGCGCCACGGTCTACGCCGGGGCAAGCCAGCTGGTGGGCATCGAACTCTTCGGCCAGCGCGTCGAACCGTGGCTGGTGGTGCTGTCGGTCTTTGCCGTCAACTTCCGGCATATTCTCTATTCCGCCGCCATCGCGAAATTCGTCCGGCACTATACTCCACTGCAGAAGGCGCTCGCCTTCTTCCTGCTGGTCGATCCGCAGTTTGCCGAAGCCTTCCGGCGCGGCGAGAGCGGTCAGGGCGTCAGCTTCTCCTGGTATTTCGGCTTCGGCGCGGTGATCTACGTGTGCTGGAGTATTTCCACGATGATCGGCGCCTGGTTCGGGCGCATGATCGGCGATCCCGCCTCGATCGGGATAGACATCCTGCTGCCGGTCTATTTCCTCGGCATGGTGCTGGCCTTCCGCAGCCGCTGGGGCTTCTACCCCATCGTGCTGGCAAGCGCCGTCGCATCGATCGCGGCCTACCACACGGTCGGTTCCCCCTGGCATGTCAGCATTGGCGCAGCCGCCGGCGTGATCGTGGCCACCCTGCTGCCGCTGCCGGCAAAGCAGGAGCCCGATGCCGCGGTATCCGAGGCGGAGGGCTGAGATGAGCACCGCACTTGACATCAACACGGTAATGCTGATCCTCGCGGCCGCTGCGGCGACCTATGTCACCCGCATCGGCGGCTATCTGCTGATCACGCGGATGACGAGCATCCCGCCCCGGATGGAGGCGGCGCTGAACGCCGTGCCGGCGGCCGTCCTGACGACGCTGGTGGCACCCGCCTTCTTCGAGGGCGGCTGGGACGTGAAGATCACCATGCTGGTGGCGCTCGGCGTCGCCCTGCGCTTTCCCGGTCTGCTGGTGCTGGTGGCCGGCTGGGCGACAGTGATGATCTGCCGCCACCTGTTCGGGCTCTGACCTAACCGAGCGGCTCGGTCGCCCGCGCCAGCCATTCCCGCACCTCCGCGTCCTCGATCAGCGGCATCAGCTTCTCGCGCGTCTGCGCATGATAACCATTCAGCCACTCCGTCTCGTCCGTCGTCAGCAGTTCGGGCAGGACGAGGCGGCGGTCGATCGGGCACCAGGTCAGCGTCTCGAAGGAAAGCATCGACATGTCGCCGCCGGCGATCTCTTCGGCGTCGCGGACGTGGATCAGGTTCTCGATGCGGATGCCGAAGTGCCCGGGGCGATAGTAGCCCGGCTCGTTGGAGAGGATCATGCCGGCCAGCAGCTCCTGCGTCGACAGCCGCGAGATCCGCTGCGGCCCCTCGTGCACGGAGAGATAGGAGCCGACGCCATGGCCCGTGCCGTGCGCGAAATCGCCGCCGGCCTTCCACAGTGCGATGCGGGCCAGCGGATCGAGATCGCAGCCGCGTGTCCCCTTTGGAAAGCGCGCTGTGCTGATCGCGATCATGCCCTTCAGCACGAGCGTGAAGAACCGCTTGCGGTCCTCCGGCACCGTACCGATCGCCACCGTGCGGGTGATGTCGGTGGTGCCGTTGATGTATTGCGCCCCTGAGTCGATCAGGAACAGCTCGCCTTCGTTCAGACTGCGGTCGCTCTCGCTGGTCACCCGGTAATGCATGATGGCGGCGTGTTCGCCGGCACCCGAGATGGTGTCGAAGGAAATGTCCTTGAGCGGGTTCTGCATCCGCTCGCCGACCCGTAGACGGGCCGCTTCCAGCGCCCTGACGCTTTCGATCTCCGTGACGCTGCCCGCCGGCTGCCGGTCCAGCCAATGCAGGAACTCAACCACGGCCGCGCCATCCTGCAGATGCGCCCTGGCGGAGCCTTCCAGCTCCGTGCGGTTCTTGCAGGCGCGCGGAAGCCTGGCCGGATCCGGCGCCTCGATGACGGTTCCGCCGGCCTCCTCGATCGCCAGGCTGAGCGCCAGCGGCGCGAGATCGGCGTCAAGGAGAATGGGGCCCTGCTTCGCCCAGTCCTGCAGCCGGACCGGAAACGCCTCCGGCGGCAGCTGCTCGGCGAGCTGGGCGAGATAGGCGCGCACCTCGATGCCCGTCTTGCGCTGGTCGAGGAAGAGCTGCGGCTTGCCCTCGGTCGAGACGATGGCGCGTGCCAGCGGATGCGGCGTATGCGGCACGTCGCTGCCGCGGATGTTGAAGATCCAGGCGACGGAGGACGGATCGGTGATCAGCACCGCGGCGGCCTTCTTGTCCTTCACCTGCTCGACGATCGCGGCGATCTTCTCGCTCGCCAGCGTGCCCGCATGGTCGGCCTTCTGGATGGCGACGGCGCCGACCGGCTCTGCCGGGCGGTCCGTCCAGATTGCATCCAGCGGGTTCGACGGCAGGAAGATCAGCGATCCGTCTATCTCCTCCAGCGCCTTCCTGAGCCGGCGCACCTCGGCGGCCGTGTGCAGCCAGGGATCGATCCCCAGCCGGAACCCCTTGGTGCCATGATGGCGCAGCCACAGATGCGGCGGTTCGCCCACCAGATCGCCGCCGGTGAAGACCTCGCCGTCCACCTGCTCCTTCAGCTGCGTCGTATAGCGCCCGTCAACGAAGACGATGGCCTGCGAGGCGGTGATCAGCGCCACGCCGGCCGATCCGGTGAAGCCGGTGAGCCAGGACAGCCGCTCGGCGGACGCCGGGACATATTCCCCCTGATATTCGTCCGCGCGTGGGACGAGAAAACCGTCGATGCTTGCCTCGGCGAAGCGAGCCCGGAGAGAAGCGACCCGCTCGCGACCGAACTGCGGGGCTGATTTGATATCGAAGGACTGGAACATGAGAACTTTCCGGAACGGCAAAAAGGACAGGAGGATGCCGATACTAGACGATCCCTGCCGGCTCCCGCCAGCGAAAGACGCAGATGCACGCCGATTGTGCATATGCTAACAGGCAATGGACACTATCGCGGCGGCCCATGCGCTGGGCGCATAACACCAATGACGCAAGCCCTCTCACTGCCTCCCGGCAAAGCGACTATATTCCAATCATCGAACGGGCAGCGAACCAGTCCCGCGATGAAAGGAACTAAGACAATGGCTACCTCATTTTTCCGCACTGCCTTCCAACGCGTTGTTGCGGCACGCGAACGTCAGGCCAGCCGGTATGTCAACGGCGTGCTGATGAACCTCGACGACCAGACCCTTAAGGGCATGGGCACCAGCCGCGAAGAATTGCGCCGCAAGGGCGGCTCGACCTCCGCATTCTGATAAAGGTTCCGGATCGGGATCCTCCCTCCCTCCTCCGGAAACCTCGGAATGCGTGCTTCCTGCTTGAGCTTTCCTCCCAGGCTCGCGGGTCAGATCAGGATCTCCTGATCGTTCAAGGCGGTACCTCACGGTGCCGCCTTTTTCTTGTTCCGAGTTTGGGTTTGGGGGAGTTGCTTTGCAGCCTGCGCAATGCTGCAGCGCAGCAGAATCAGTGACTGCGATGCCGCAGGTGGATCGTCACCCAGCCGTTGCGCCAGATCGTCCGCACGTGGTGCAGGCGCACGCCATTGTAGGCCGCGAGCACCTTCCAGCGCTGCGCCGCAAGAATCCCCGAGAGGATGACCGATCCGCCGGGGGCAAGATGCGCCGCCAGCTGCGGCGCCATCTTCATCAGCGGACGGGCGAGAATGTTGGCGATGATCAGGTCGAACGGCCCCGCCTGCGCGAATGCCGGCGAGTGGAAGCCCGGCGCCGTCACCAGCTTCAGTCCGGAGGCGATGCCGTTGCGGCGGACGTTCTCTTTCGCCACGGCAACAGCAACCGGATCGATGTCGGTGGCCAGGATCGGGATGTTGCGGATCTTGCGCAGGCCGATCGCCAGCACACCGCTTCCCGTGCCGAGATCAAGCGCCCGGCGGATGGTCTGCGACCGCGCCACGGCATCGATCATCTCCAGGCATCCGGCCGTCGTTCCGTGATGACCCGTGCCGAAGGCCTGGCCCGCGTCGATCTCGATCGAGACGTCGTTGGCCTTCACCTTGCCCCGGTCGTGCGAGCCGTGAACGAGGAAACGACCGGCCCGCACCGGCGACAGGCCTTCGAGCGATTTGGCGATCCAGTCGACATCGGGAATCACTTCCTTCTCGATGGCAAGGCCCGGATAGGCCTCCGCGAGACCATCGGCGATCCGCTGGCGGATCTCGTCCTCATCGTCCGCCATCAGATAGACCGAGGCCTCCCAGAGGTCCCGCTTCTCGTCGACCTCCGTCGTGGCGAGCGCTATATCCTCCTCGCCGAAAACATCCGACAAGATGTCGAGGATGCGCTCGGCATCCCGTTCGGTGGCGGCGACGTATAGGCGGATCTCACTCAAGGGGCGGCTCTTTGGCGATTGCGATTGCGGTGGCATGCCACATAGCCCCTGCCCCTGCCATCGGCAAGCGACAGCAGGCAAATAGGATGATCAGCCGTTGACGAGGTTCTCGAGTTTCTTGACGGCCGTCTCCGGATTCTCGCCGTAGGAGATGGTGCCGGAGAAGCGCCCCTGCGCGTCGAGCAGGAAGACGGAGGCGGTGTGGTCCATCGTGTAGTCACCCTCCGGCTGCGCCTCGTCGAGCGGCACCTTCTTGAAGTAGACCTTGAACCCCTTGGCCATCTCGCTCACCTTTTCAGGTGGTCCCGAGATCCCGGTGATGCGGTCGGTGACATTGGAAATATACTTTCCGAGAAGCTCCGGCGGATCGCGCTCCGGATCGACGGTGACGAAATAACCGTTCAGCTTCGTGCCATCGGGATCGACCTGATGCATCCAGCCGTTCAGTTCGTAGAGCGTCGTCGGGCAGACCTCCGGGCAGTGGGTGAAGCCGAAGAAGAGCGCGGTCGGCTTCTGCCGGAAGGCCTGTTCGGTGATCGGCTCGCCATTCTGCGCCACGAGCTCGAAGGGAACGCCGAACGGTTCTTCGACGACGGCCTGCCGGGTCTGGGTCACTTCGAGTGTCAGCCACGCCAGCACGCCGCCAAGCACGAGGACGGCTGCCCAGAGGATGATGCGGAGCGTTCTCATGTCTGTCTCTCTTTGCGGCCATGGATTTTACCGATCCGATAGGCGAATCTGCGGCTGCGGGCAAATCATTCGCGCGTCGAGCGGCGATTTGTCTCAAACCCGAAGATCCTCAGAAACAGTTGGAGAGGCCGGTTTCGGCAAGCGTCAGCAGGATCGACGATCCGTAGGTCACCCAGCCATAGAAAGCGGCAGCCACAAGCGACGTCACGGCCAGGGCAGCGAGCAATGCGGTCGGAAGGCGGTGAGCCGATGGCGAGACCTGATCCATGGATACAGTCTACTGCCAATCGGCGGAGATCGAAAGCCCGAGATGCAGGCATTAGCGGAAGCTTAACATCTGATGGGCATTCTCCCATCCACGCGAAGGTGGATTCGATTGCCATGTCCGTCCTCATGATGACGGAGGGCAAAATCCACACCGACATGACGTCACCGAGAGAGATCTCGCCTCCGCATCTCGATCCAGACAATTTATTGCAGCCTGAATGGCGGCATCCGCGGCAAGCCGCGAGCCCATTGGCAGGTGGGGGAAAACACATGAGCAACGCCATCAAGCAATCGGGCGCCTATCTCGAAATCGTCTCCTTTCATCTTGGAGACCAGGAATTCTGCATCGACATCATGGCGATCCGCGAAATCCGCGGCTGGGCGCCGGTGACCCCGATGCCGCATACCCCGCCCTATGTGCTCGGCCTCATCAACCTGCGTGGAGCGGTGATCCCGGTTATCGACATGGCCTGCCGCCTCGGCATGAAGATGACCGAGCCGTCGGAGCGCTCCGCCATCATCGTCACCGACATTGCCGGCAAGCTGGTGGGTCTGCTGGTGGAACAGGTTTCCGACATGATGACCATCCGGTCCGAAGACCTGCAGCCGGCACCGGAAATCATTCCGGAAGAGCAGCGCGCCTTCTGCCGCGGCATCGTGGCGCTGGAGAAGACCATGGTCTGTTTCCTGAACCTCGACACGATCATTGCCGACGAATTGGCCCGCGAAGCAGCCTGATCCATCAGAGCACTGCGGCCTTAAGTCAGTCCCGAGATGACGCTTATGTTATCTCTGCGTGAAATAATACATGAGCGGCGTGGGAACGAAGTCGTACCCGCGCCGTTTCTCTGGTGTCCAATCGGACAGCGAAATGTTCGGCTAAGCTTAGGCTGGTCGATCGGAAACAAACCAGGGAGAATATCCATGAGAAACGCCGTAACACTCGCTCTCGCCGCAGCACTGTCCACCGCATCGCTCGGCGGCATTGCTTTCGCACAGACGACATCTTCGACAACGGCGACTGCCACGTCGGACATGAACGACATGATCCGTATCGTGCGCATCAGCGAAAATTCCGACAGCGACGACGCAAACAACCAGGTTCCTGAGATGTTCCAGAGCCCGACGGCCGAAGTCACGGCTGAAGCACAGGCTGAAGTCCGCGCCACTCCGGCACTGATGGCTGAACTGCAGGAAAACAGCATCGAAGTCGACAACGTTCTGGCCATCGACACGGCTGCCAACGGCGGCAAGATCGTCTACGTCAAGTAAGACGATCACGTCCCTCCAGGACACAAAGAGCCCGCATCGCGGGCTCTTTTTTTTGTCTCCGAACGCCTTTGCTTTCGGACTCTTAGGGCTTGCCACTCGTCCACGTCACCTCTTCGCCGTAAAGCGGAACGGTGGAGATCGACATCTTCGCCGATCCTTCGACCACCTGCCGCGAATGCGCCAGATAGACCAGCGTGTCATTGGTCTTGTCGTAGATGCGCTTGACGAGCAGATCCTTCCAGATCAGCGACCGGCCCTGCCGGAACACCTCTTCGCCCCCCTTGGAGAGATCGATATCGCCGATCTCGATCGGGCCGGTCTGCCGGCAGGCGATCGAACTGTTGGAAGGATCCTCAAACCAGTTGCCCTGCTTCAGCCGGTCGATGATGGAGCGGTCGAAATAGGTGACATGGCAGGTGACGCCCTTCACCTCCGGATCGGCGACGGCCTCGACGATGATGTCGTTGCCGATCCAGTCGACGCCGACCTCGCCGACCACTTCAGCCAGAGCTACGGATGCCAGAAGGCCGCAGGATAAAGCGGCGGCGGATGCGAAAAGGGTCAGGCGATTCATAAGGGGTGCTCCGGTCAACGATCTGTGATCAGAGATAAGGTACAGCGCCGGCGTTACAAGCGCGACATCACTTCAGTCGGCAGGTGCAGGGGGCGTAACCGCCCGCAAACAGCCGCCCCACCTTCATGCCGATCATCGCCGGAATATCCCGGATATGCGCAACATCCAGAGATTTGGCGATCGCGATCGCCGCCCGCGCGCAGACGGCCGCATCCTCGGCCGCATTGTGGTGCATGAACTGCAGGCCGAGATGGGCCGCCAGCGCATTCAGCCGGTGCGAGCCGAGATGCGGCCAGACCTTCTGCGACATCTTCACGCTGCAAAGGTAGGAGAGTTCCGGATAACCAAAACGGTAGAGGTCGAGACAGGCGCGCCAGACGCTGAAGTCGAAGGCCGCGTTATGGGCGATCATCGTCGCTTCGCGGAAATCCTCGGCGAATTCGTCCATCACTTCCGGGAATTCGGGCGCATCCTCCACATGCTCCGGGCGGATGCCGTGGATGGCGATGTTGAAGGAGGAAAACCGCATGTCGTGCGGCCGGATCAGCCGCTCCTCGACACGCACAACCTCGCCGTCCTCGATCCAGGCGAGACCGACGGAGCAGGCGCTGCCGCGGGTCTCGTTGGCCGTTTCAAAGTCGATGGCGATGGTCTTCACGGTGCGGTCCCGGGTTTGTCTCCCCCACTTCTAGCGAGGTGGCGGTGATTCGGCAAAACAGCAGACATTTCGGTGTTGACGATCTTGGGACAACATGGCGAGATGCAGCCATGACCAGCATCATCACCCACGTGCAGCTTACCATGACCATCCGCCCTGCAGGGCGCGTGGCGGGTATGGCGCGTTAGCCGGTCCTCCGTCACCCACCCTGCCCCATATGGCAGGGTCCGGTGTTGCCGCTCTGCCTAGGCCCAAGACCCAGGAGAGCAAAGATGAACATTTCTGCAAACGAGACTGACGAGCAGCCGGCGCGACCGGCCAGGCTGGAAGGCCTGACGATTCGCGCTGCCCATCCCGCAGACGCAGAGGCGATCACCGCCCTCGCCAACATGCCGGGTTATCGGCACGGGACGCTGCGCATGCCCTTCCAGCGAGTGGACGAGACGCGAAAATGGGTCGACAACCCGGCTCCCGGCAGTATCGCTCTGGTGGCCACCAGCGACGGCCGGATCGTCGGCAACGGCGGCATCAACCCGTTCCAGGGACGAAGAAGCCACGCAGCCAGCATCGGGATGGGCGTGCACGACGATTTCATCGGGCATGGTGTGGGAAGCGCCCTTCTGGGCGAAATGCTGAAGGCTGCCGATAACTGGCTGAACATCCGCCGGATCGAACTCACGGTCTACACCGACAACGCGCCGGCCATGGCGCTCTATCGTAAATTCGGGTTCGAAGTGGAAGGCCAACTCCGCGACTTCGCCTTCCGCGACGGCAGCTATGTCGACGCCTATGCGATGGCGCGCATCAGACCCTGATCCTCAGCCGCCCACCAACGCCAGCCATTCATCCTCGTCCATCACCTGAACGCCGAGCTCCGCCGCCTTGGCAAGCTTGGAGCCGGCGCCGGGGCCTGCTACGACGATATCGGTCTTCTTGGAGACCGAACCGGCGACCTTGGCGCCAAGGCTTTCGGCTTTCGCCTTGGCCTCGTCGCGGGTGAATTTTTCGAGCGCGCCGGTAAAGACGACGGTCTTGCCGGCGACCGGGCTGTCGCTCGCGGCAATCTGTTCGGCCACCTCCGGCGTCACCTCCTCCAGCAGCCGGCCGATCACCTCGACATTGCGTGGCTCCTTGAAGAATTCCACGATCGCGCGGGCGACCACCTCGCCGATCCCCTCGATGTTGTTGAGATCGTCCCAGGCATCACCGGCCAGGCCCGCCGCCTCCTTCATCGCCGCTTCGAAGGCGCCATAGGTGCCGTAGGCGCGCGCCAGGAGCTTTGCCGTCGTTTCGCCCACGTGTCGGATGCCGAGTGCATAGATAAAGCGGTGGAGCGCAATGGTCCGGCGCTCGTCGATCGCTTCGAAGAGCTTGCGGACGCTGACCTTGCCGAAGCCCTCGATGTTCTCGAGCTTGGTGAGCGGCGATTTCTCCTGGCGGTCCTTGAGGGTGAAGATGTCCGGCGCCGTCCGGATCGTCAGCGCCGGATCCTCGGCCTCGAAGAAGAAGTCGATCTGCTTGGAGCCGAGCCCCTCGATGTCGAAGGCATTGCGGGACACGAAATGCTTCAGGTGCTCCATCGCCTGCGCGCGGCAGACGAAACCGCCGGTGCAGCGGGTGACCGAATCGAGCTTGCCCGTCTTCTCGTTCTTCTCGCGCACCGCATGGCTGCCGCAGACCGGGCACTTCCGCGGAAACTCGTAAGCCACCGCCTCAGCCGGCCGCTTCTCCATGACGACGTCGAGGACCTGCGGGATGACGTCCCCTGCCCGCTGCACGATCACGGTGTCGCCGATGCGGATGTCGTGCTCGTCCTCGCGGATGCGCTCGCCGGAATTGCCGATGCCCTTGATGTAGTCCTCGTTGTGGAGCGTCGCATTGGTGACGACGACGCCGCCGACCGTCACCGGCGTCAGCCGCGCGACCGGTGTCAGTGCACCGGTGCGGCCGACCTGGATGTCGATCTTCTCCACCAGGGTGAAGGCCTGCTCGGCGGGGAACTTGTGCGCCGTCGCCCAGCGCGGCGAGCGCGAGCGGAAGCCGAGGCGCTGCTGCAGGTCGAGCCGATCGACCTTGTAGACGACGCCGTCGATCTCGTAGTCGAGATCCGGGCGCTTCAGGCCGATCTCCTGGTAATGGGCGATGATCTCCTCGACGGAGGAAAGGCGCTTCATCAGCGGGTTGACCGGAAAGCCCCAGGTCTTGAACGTCTGGACCATCTCATACTGCGTCGTCGGCAGGTCGTTCGGCTCAGACATCTCGCCCCAGGCATAGGCAAAGAACCGCAGCCGGCGGCTTGCCGTCACCTTCGGATCGAGCTGGCGCAGCGAGCCCGCCGCCGTGTTGCGCGGGTTGACGTAGGTCTGCTTGCCCTCGGCGGCCATCTTCTCGTTGAGCGCCAGGAAGTCGCTCTTCGTCATGTAGACCTCGCCGCGCACTTCCACCACCGACGGCGCGCCCTTGGGCAGCACGTTCGGGATCTCGTCGATCGTCAGGATGTTGGCGGTGACGTTCTCCCCCGTCGTGCCGTCGCCACGGGTGGCGGCATTGACGAGCCGGCCATTCTCGTAGCGGATCGACATCGACAGGCCATCGATCTTCGGCTCGGCGGTGAAGGCGATCGAGCCGTCCGGCAGTTGCCCGAGGAAGCGATAGACGGCGTTGATGAAGTCGCGCACGTCCTCGTCGGAAAACGCGTTGTCGAGCGACAGCATCGGCCGCGAATGGGTGATCGGTGCGAAGGTGGCGAGCGGTGCGGCACCGACGCGCAGTGACGGGCTATCGGCGCGCCGCAGCTCGGGGAAGCGCGTCTCGATGGCATCGTTGCGACGCTTCAGGGCATCGTATTCGGCATCCGACACCTCCGGGGCGTCGTGGCCATGATAGAGCTCGTCGTGGCGCGCGATCTCGGAGGCCAGAAAGGCCAGTTCGGCCGCGGCCTGCTCTTGGGTCAGGGTTTCAACGGGCGTCTGTTCGGCGGCCATGCTTCTGTCTCACTCCAGTCGTGTCGAAGCGTTTTAGCCGAAAATTCCAGAATGCAAACGTCGAACTGTCGCAAGGCGTGCGCTTGCCACGGCGATTTCCGGTCCGTAGTTTCCACCAGGTCAAAACAGGATGCCGCCATCATGGTCGATACGTCGACGCTTCGAGTCTTCGAGCCCTACCCGGGCGTCTTCGCCTATTACGACGGGCGCATTGCCGGCAAAAGGCTGTATTCGCAGAAGCCGAACTGGCTGGACGATGGCGCCTTTGAGCTGGGCGCCGCCTCCTATGCCATCGTCGATGGCGCGGAAGCGCTGGTCTACGACACGCATATCTCGATCGCCCACGCTCGCTTCATCCGCCAGCACCTCGAGGACCGTGGCGTCGGCAAGATCACCGTCGTCCTCAGCCACTGGCACGCCGATCACGTCGCGGGCAACGCCATCTTCGAGGATTGCGAGATCATTGCGCTGGAGCTGACCGCGCGGACGCTGGAGGAGAACCGGCCGAGACTGGAAAGCCGCGACCCGCCGATCAAGCCGCTGGTCATGCCGAACCGCCTGTTCACGACGGCGCTGACGCTGCAGATCGGCGAGCGGACGGTGGAGCTGCATCATTTCGACATCCACAGCGCCGACGGTAATGTCCTCTGGCTCGCCGACCAGGGCCTTCTGTTCGCCGGTGACACCCTGGAGGACCCGATCAGCTATCTCGCCGAAGAAGACAGGCTCGCCATCCACATCGGTGAACTGGAGCGCATGCGCACATGGCCGATCCGCCGCATCCTGCCCAATCATGGCTCTGCCGAGCGGATCGCAGCGGGCGGGTATACAGTAGAGTTCATCGACGCGAACCGGCGCTATCTGGAAAAGCTCACGACCAAGGGGGAGATTTCGAAACCGCAGGCCATGTCGCTGAAGGATTTCATCGCCGAGGATCTGGCGGCGGGCGCCATCGACTACTTCCAGCCCTATGAAGCCGTTCACCGTCGCAATGTCGTTGCGATCGTGAGCCAGTCGGACGGCGACTAGCCGATCAGCCGGTTCCGGCCAGAAGCTTCTTGGCTGCGGCGCGCGCCTCTTCGGTGACCGAGGCGCCGGCAAGCATCCGGGCGATTTCCTCGGTGCGGTGCTCGGGCTCCATGGTCGCGACACGGGTGGCGATCTTCTCCGAGCCCTCGCCGGCCGGTCCCTTGGAGATCAAGAGATGCGTGGCCGCGCGCGCGGCCACCTGCGGCGCATGGGTCACCGACAGGACCTGCACGTTGTCGGAGAGCCGCTTCAGGCGCTGACCGATGGCATCGGCCACCGCACCGCCGACGCCGGTGTCGATCTCGTCGAAGACGAGCGTCGGCGCCGAGCCGCGATCGGCCAGAGCGACCTTCAGCGCCAGCAGGAAGCGCGACAGCTCGCCCCCGGAGGCGACCTTCATGATCGGGCCCGGCCGTGTGCCCGGATTGGTCTGGACATGGAATTCGACGATGTCGATGCCCTCGGCCGTCGCCGCGTCGGCGTCGCTCGTGACTTCCACCATGAACCGCGCCCGCTCCAGCTTCAGCGCCGGCAGCTCCGCCATCACCGCTTCGGCCAGGCCCTCGGCACCCTGCTGCCGCTTCTGCGACAGCGTGAGCGCCGCCCAGTCGAATTCCGCCTTGGTGGCGAGCGTCTGCTGTTCCAGGATCCCGAGTCTTTCCTCGCCGGCATCGAGATCGGCGAGATCCGCGACCATCTTCTCCGCCAGGGCAGGAAGTTCGGCCACCGCGACGGAATACTTGCGCCCGGCGGCGCGCAGCGCAAAGAGCCGTTCCTCGACACGCTCGAGCTCGCGCGGATCGAATTCCGTCTTCCGAAGGGCGGCTTCGACCTCCATCTGCGCGTTCGACAGGCTGTTCAGCGCCGCATCGAGAAGCTCGACCGTCTCTTCCAGGAGCCCGGGAGCTTCCTGGGACTTGCGCTCCAGCCGGCGGACCATGGAGGCGATCGCCGGAACCGGCGAACCATTGCCGTTCAGGAACTCGGACGCTTCGGAGATGTCGCCGGCGATGCGCTCGGACTTCTGCATCCGCGAGCGTTGCTCGGCCAGCTCCTCCTCTTCCCCGTCCCGTGGGCTGAGGGCCTCCAGCTCCTCCACCGAGGCGCGGATATAGTCGGCCTCGCGGGCGGCGGCTTCCACCTTGGCGCGATGAGTCTTGAAGGCGCGCTCGGCATCCTTCCAGTTGCGGTAGAGGCCGGCGACCTGCTGGACCTCCTCCGTCAGCCCGGCAAAGGCATCGAGCAGCGTGCGGTGTGTATTGGTGTCGGTGAGAGCACGGTCGTCGTGCTGGCCGTGGATCTCGACCAGCAGCTGGCCGATCTGCCGCATCATCTGGACGCTGACCGGCTGGTCGTTGATCGAGGCGCGGGTGCGGCCGTCCGCGGACTGGATGCGGCGGAAGATCAGGTCGCCGTCGTCATCGATGCCATTGTCGCGCAGCATGAGACGGGCGGGATGCTGGCCGGCGACGTCGAATACCGCCGTCACCTGTCCCTTGTCCTCGCCGTGGCGCACGAGCCCGCCATCGCCACGCCCGCCAAGCGCCAGCGACAGGCTGTCGAGAAGGATGGATTTGCCCGCCCCCGTCTCGCCGGTCAGCACCGAGAGGCCGGCCTCGAAATCGAGGTCCAGCCGCTCGATCAGGACGATATCGCGGATCGAAAGCTGGACGAGCATGGGTTAGGCGCCGATGAGCTTGGCCCCGGCGCGGGAAATCCAGGAGCGAGGGTTTTCGCGCGGCTCGATGCCACCCGACTGCAGCAGCTTGTAGGAGTCCGCGTACCACTGGCTGTCAGGATAATTGCGGCCGAGAATGGCGGCAGCCGTCTGCGCCTCTTCGACGATGCCCATGGCGTAATAGGTCTCGACGAGGCGCGCGAGCGCCTCTTCCACCTGGTTGGTGTTGGAATACTCCTCGACCACAACGCGGAAGCGCTTGATGGCGGCGAGATACTCCTTGCGCTCCAGATAGTAGCGGCCGACCTGCATTTCCTTGCCGGCGAGCTGGTCGCGGGCAAAGCGGATCTTCGCCTGGGCGTCCTCGACATACTCCGAATCCGGATATTCGTTGATCACCCGCGACATGGCGTCGATGGTCTGCGCCGCAGCCTTCTGGTCCTGCGTCACATCGGCGATCTGCTTGGAGTAGGAGAGGCCGACGAGATACTGGACGTAGGCCGAATCCTCGGAGTTCGGATACTGCTTCAGGTAGCGGTTGCCGGTGGTGATGGCGTCTTCATTGCGGCCCAGCCGGTATTTGCTGAAGGTGCTCATCACCAGCGCCTTGCGACCCCATTCGGTGAAGGGGTACTGGCGATCGATCGAGTCGAACTTGCGCGACGCTTCGCCGATATTGCCGGCCTTCATGTTGGCCAGGCCCTGATTGTAGAGCATCTCCGGCGGCTCGCTTTCGAAGCCGAGCTTGGTGATGTCGATGTCCTTGTCGGACTGGCAAGCCGTCACGGCAGCACCTGCAAAGGCCATTGCAAGCGAAACCAGGGCGATCCTCGCCGTTTTCTTCATCACTTCAGACTGCGCATAAGCCATTCGACGGTTCCTGATCATCACGCGTACAAGTGCCACTGCTCTTACTGGCCTTCTAGCCTTACAAGCAGGTTCAGAGCAACGCAATGCGGACGCATTAACGCAATTTTGTGGCACGTTGTCCGAGGCAGCACTCACCGGAGGACGGATTTTGCCGGTTTGCACTTGCCGTTCAAAGAAAAGGCCGCCCACGAGGAGCGGCCAGTTGGACTGGAGGTCGATTTCAAGCAAGCCAGGCTGAAACTTCCGGTGCCTGCACCGGCACGAACTCGCGCGCACGCACCCGGTCGCTGCGGACCGGCGCCTCGACAATTTCATAGGCAGTGGGATCGCTCAGCAGCGCCTTCAGCGCATTGGCGTTCATCTTGTGGCCGCCACGATAGGACCGGTAGCAACCGATGAACTGGGCACCGGCAAGGGCAAGATCGCCGACGGCATCCAGCGTCTTGTGGCGAACGAACTCGTCCTTGTAGCGCAGGCCTTCGACATTGACGACGGTGTCGTCGTCGGAGATCACCACCGAGTTTTCCAGCGACGAGCCAAGCGCGTAGCCGGCAGCCCAGAGCCGCTCGACATCGCGCATGAAGCCGAAGGTGCGCGCCCGCGAAAGCTCTTCCTTGAAGGTCGCGGCGGTCAGGTCACCCTTCCAGCTCTGGCGACCGATCAGCGGCGTCGAGAAATCGATTTCGACCTCGAAGCGCGTGCCGTCATAGGGCCGGAACTCCGACCAGGAGGCGTCCGAATCGATGCGCACCGGCTTGACGACGCGAATGTAGCGGCGCTTGACGCCGAGATTGACGATGCCGACCTGCTCGATCGCCTCGATGAAGTCATAGGAGCTGCCGTCCATGATCGGCATTTCGGCCGCGTCCACCTCGACGAGGACATTGTCGATGCCCAGCGCATAAAGGGCTGCCATCACATGCTCGATCGTGGCGACCCAGTTGGCCGGCGAGCTGCCGAGGATGGTGCAGAGATCCGTCGGGCCGACCTGCGAGGAGACTGCCCGGTATTCGACGGACTTGCCATTGGCGAAGACACGGCTGAAAACAATACCGGCACCGGCCTCGGACGGCTGGAAGGTGATCGACACCGGAGTTCCCGAATGCACACCAATGCCCCGCATGGTCACGGGAGCTGCGATGGTTGTCTGAAATCCGAGGAGACCGATCGTCATTGCTTTTGCCTTTTAAAGGTCCCTCCGCCCGAAGGCGGCGGGGCATTCCTGCGATTGCCATCCCACGCGGATGTCAATGCTTATTCTGAGCCTTCTACATACGCAGCCCGGGAGGACATTCCAAATCACTGTTTCTTTCTGATTGTTACGTTGTTAACCATCAGTATTTGCTAATCTTTCAGGTCCTCGCGCAGACGCGAAAAAGGCCCGGATCTGGAGATCCGGGCCTTCGTCTGTTCCTGGTATGGATTGAATCAGTTGTGCTGGCGGCGCAGGAAGGCCGGAATTTCCAACTGATCGTCTTCCTGCTGTGCAGCCGACTGCGGCACGGCGCGGCCGTGATCGTCGAGCTGGCCACGACGCGGCGCATAGAGGCTCGCCTCGGCCGAGAGCGGACGGCGCTGCTGCGAGGCTGCAGCCGGTGCCGGTGCCGTCATGTCGGCCGTGACCTGGTCTTCGTCTTCGCGACGCCCGAGCGAATTGGTGATCCGCTTCAGGAGACCCATCGGGCCACGCTCTTCCTGGACATGCTGAACCTGGTGGGCGCGGTGATCCATCTCGGCCTTCACGACCGGCGGAAAGTCTTCGACCTTGGGCATGCGGACCGGCTCGACTGCAGCCGACATGGTCGGTGCGGCAGGCTCATGGTGGAACGGCTGCGCCATGCGCGGTGCCGGCTGGGCCATGACCGGAGCCGGCTGCGCCTGCATCTGCGGGGCTGCCGGAGCGCGAAGAACCGGGGCTTCGATCGGAGCCGAGCCGCTGAAGATCCGGCTCTGCGGACGGAATTCCGGCTCTGCCTGCTGGGCAACCGGCTGCGGTGCCGCCGGCTGGAGAGCGGCCGGACGCGGTGCTTCCGCAATCGCCAGTTCGCGTTCCATGTCGGCTTCTGCCTGGCGGATGGTCTCGGCAACCGGGTCTACGGTTCGGGGTGCCTGCATCACGGGGGCAGGCTGTGCTGCGGCCGGAGCCGGAGCAACGGCCGCCGAAGGACGAATGATCGGACGTGCCGGAGCAGCAGCGGCATGGGCCTCATAGCCGCGCATGTCGCCCTGGTTGGCGCTACGGTCGATGCCGGTGGCAACGACCGAGACGCGGATCAGGCCTTCAAGTGCTTCGTCGAAGGTGGCGCCGAGGATGATGTTGGCATCCGGATCGACTTCCTCGCGGATGCGGGTCGCCGCTTCGTCGACTTCAAACAGCGTCAGGTCGCGACCGCCGGTGATGGAGATCAGCAGGCCCTGTGCGCCCTTCATCGAGGTTTCGTCGAGCAGCGGGTTGGCGATTGCGGCTTCCGCAGCCTGCATGGCGCGGCCCGGACCCGAAGCCTCGCCGGTACCCATCATGGCGCGACCCATCTCGCGCATCACCGAACGGACGTCGGCGAAGTCGAGGTTGATGAGGCCTTCCTTGACCATCAGATCGGTGATGCAGGCGACGCCCGAGTAGAGCACCTGGTCGGCCATCGCGAAGGCGTCGGCGAAGGTGGTCTTGTCGTTGGCGATGCGAAACAGGTTCTGGTTCGGAATGACGATCAGCGTGTCGACCGACTTCTGCAGTTCCTGGATGCCCATCTCGGCAAGCCGCATGCGGCGTGCGCCTTCGAAGTGGAACGGCTTGGTGACGACGCCGACAGTCAGGATGCCCTTGTTGCGGGCGGCCTGTGCCACGACCGGTGCCGCACCGGTGCCCGTGCCGCCGCCCATGCCGGCAGTCACGAAGCACATGTGGGTGCCGTTCAGGTGGTCGACGATCTCGTCGAGGCACTCTTCGGCGGCAGCGCGACCGACTTCCGGCTGCGAACCTGCGCCGAGACCTTCGGTGACCTGCGCGCCCATCTGGATGATGCGCTCGGCCTTGGTCATCGTCAGCGCCTGGGCATCGGTATTGGCGACGACGAAGTCGACTCCCTCGAGCCCGGCCGAGATCATGTTGTTGACAGCGTTTCCGCCACCGCCACCGACGCCGAACACGGTGATCCGAGGCTTCAGCTCGGTGATATCGGGCTTTTGCAGCTTGATGGTCATTGTACCCGTTCCTTCTCACTCTGGCCGCATCGCCGCCGGCCGATTTATTACAACTTCTTCAGACGCCGCCCTTGTGGGCGGTTGGTCAAAAACTTTCCTTCAGCCACTGGCCCATGCGGGACAGTCTGCCGTTGCCATTGCCGAGGGAGGCGATCAGGCCACCCTGCGACGCATGCGTTTCCATGTCCGCAACCTGCGGATAGATCATCAGCCCGACCGCAGTCGAGAAAGCCGGTCCCTTGGCCGCAACCGGCAGTCCCGAGACGCCCATCGGGCGTCCGATCCGCACGTTGCGGGCGAGAATCCGCCGCGCCGTTTCCGGCAGGCCGGTCAGCTGGCTGGCGCCGCCGGTAAGCACGATCCGCTTGCCGACGACCGGGCTGAAACCCGATGCCTGGATGCGGTCGCGGATCAGTTCCAGCGTTTCTTCGATGCGAGCCCGCACGATGCGCGTCACCAGCGCACGCGGCACCTGGGTGGGCTGGTCGCGGTCGTCCTCGCCGATCGGCGGGATCGAGATCAGATCGCGATCGTCGCCGCCGTTCGACAGCGCCGACCCATGCACCACCTTCAGGCGCTCGGCATCGTCGATGCGGGTGGAGAGGCCGCGGGCCAGATCGGTGGTCACGTGATGACCGCCAAGACCGATGGCATCGGTGTGCACCAGCTTGCCTTCGGCAAAGACCGAGATCGTCGTCGTGCCGCCGCCCATGTCGATGGCCGCGCAGCCGAGTTCGACCTCGTCGTCGACAAGCGCCGACAGGCCGCTGGCATAAGGGGTTGCAACCATGCCCTCGACCGACAGATGCGCCCGGTTGACGCAGAGTTCGAGGTTGCGCAGCGTCGCCCGCTCGGAGGTCACCACGTGCATGTCGACGCCCAGAACGTCGCCGAACATGCCGAGCGGATCGCGGATGCCGCGCTCGCCGTCCAGCGAATAGCCGGTGGCGAGGGAATGCAGGATGGCGCGATCCTGACGCTGCGACTGCTGGCTGGCAGAGATCAGCACCTTGCGCAGGTCGTCGCCTTCGACCTCCTGGCCACCGAGGTCGATGCTCGCCGTGTAGACGTCGCTCGCAAGGCGGCCGGACGAAATGTTGATGATGAGGCTGTCGACCGTGAGACCGGCCATGCGCTCGGCGGCGTCCACCGCCAGCCGCACGACGCTTTCGGCCGCATCGAGATCGGCGATGACGCCGGACTTCACGCCGCGCGACCGCTGATGGCCGATGCCGATGACCTCGATGTTGTGGGTGCGCCCCGGCAGGACCAGGCTCTCGGCGCGCGGCGTCAGGCGACCGATCATGCACACGACCTTGGTCGAGCCGATGTCGAGGACGGACACGACGTGGCTGCGCTTGGAGGACAGCGGCTTGATGCGCGGCAGGAAATGCGAGGAACCGAACAGGCTCATGACTGCGCCCCCGCCTTCTTGAGGGCCTTGGTACGGGCGTCGAGAGCTTCCTTGCGGCGCTCGAAGGCGCCATCGCTCAGCTGCACGGCGGTACGGTCGTCGAGGCGAAGGTCGACGGCTGCGACATCGCGCTCCAGGATCCCCTGCTCGGCTTCCAGACGCGAGAGCACGGCCAGCGCCTTGTGGATGTTGCGCTCGGGAAGCTTCAGGACGACGCCATTGTCGAGATGCAGATCCCACCGGCGTCCGGCAACGCGGACGTAGGCGCGCACCCGCCTCTTCAGTTCCGGCCAGCCGGCGAGCTCCTGCTCGAATGCGGAAGCGGCCGTCTCGGCATCGCGACCGACGAAGAGCGGCAGCGTGGCGAACTTGCTGTCACGCAGCGGCGCGATGACCTTGCCGTCGCGCTCGATCAGCGACAGTTCCGTGCCGTGCTGCCAGATGCCGAACGCCTGGCGCTCCTTGAGCATGACTTCGATCGTCTTCGGATAGACCTTGCGGACTTCCGCGTATTCGACCCAGGGAAGCTCGGCGAGCTTCTTGCGGGCAGCCTCGATGTCGAGAGCGACGAGCGAGGTCGTGCCATCGAGGCCGAGGAGCTGGAGAATGTCGATCTCGGAGGTCTGGTCGTTGCCGGAGACGCGGACGTCCTCGATGGCAAAGCCGGCCGAGGCCGTCACGGACTGCGCAACGACTTCCGTGTGACCACCGACGGACATGCCGTAGAGGCCGACAACGCCGAGGAAGACGAAGGTCGAGGCCGTACCGACATGGCGCGGGATATGAATGCGGCCGCTCGCCAGGCTGACGGTGAAGCGAACGATACGGCGAAGGGGCCGCGGCAGGACGCGGCGATCTTCGGCATGGGATACAGTTCCCTCATGGGACGACCTGCCGGACATTTTGCCGTTCAACGCAAACACGATGCGTCCTCCACCATCCAACGAACAAGCTCACCGAACGAATAACCGGCATGAGCTGCCATTTCGGGCACCAGGGAGGTCGGGGTCATTCCCGGCTGGGTATTGACCTCCAGCCAGATGATCTCGCCGTTTTCGGAGAAGCGGTCGTCGTAGCGGAAATCGGATCGACTCACGCCGCGGCAGCCCATCGCCTGATGCGCCTTAAGTGCGTAGGATTGAATGTTTTGGTAAACATCTGGTGAAATTTGCGCCGGAATGACGTGTTTCGACCCACCGTCCGAGTATTTCGCGTCATAGTCGTAGAAGGCGTTGCCGGTCGGCACCACCTCGGTGACACCGAGCGCCACGTCGCCCATGACGCCGCAGGTCAGCTCGCGACCGTGGATGTAGCGCTCCACCATGACCAGATCGCCATAGCGCCAATCCGGCGAGGTGAGGATCTGCGGCGGATGCGACTGCCCTTCCCGGACGATCACGACGCCGAAGGACGACCCTTCCCGCACCGGCTTCACCACATAGGGCGGCTCGATCGGATGCTCCGAGGTAAAGTCGAAACGGTTCATGACGCGCGCTTCGGCGACCGGAATGCCGGCTGCCGCGGCAACATGCTTGGCCTGCCCCTTGTCCATCGACAGCGCAGAGGCAAGGACGCCCGAATGCGTATAGGGAATTTCGAGATATTCGAGGATACCCTGGATGGTGCCGTCTTCGCCGAAGGGGCCGTGCAGGGCATTGAAGGCGACATCCGGCCGAAGCTCGGACAGGACGGATGCGACATTGCGATCAACGTCGACGCGCGTTACCCGATACCCTTCAGCCTCGAGAGCATCGGCGCAGGGCCTTCCGGAAGCCAAGCTTACGGGCCGCTCGGAGGAGAATCCCCCCATTAGAACAGCCACATGCTTGTCACTCATCGACGACCTCCGGAAAAAGAACGCATCCATTCCACACTTCACTTGCGCCAGGCTGACCGGACCAAACCGGATCACCCGACGCAGGACCCATATTGGCGGCATATGGTTAATGAACCGTTTACTTTCGTTAACCGAAACCCGAAGTCGTTGAAAAATCAGTCCTTCCGGGCAGCGACTTTGACCGGAATCAAGACAATAAAAAAGGCCGCCAACCCTTTGGGATGACGGCCTTTTAAGGAACTGGACCTGTTATTCCGACGCGACGCCCTGGTAAGGCTTAACCTCGCGGCCCGGCATGAAGATTCCGAGGCGCTTGATCTCCCATTCGAGCCTGATTCCCGAATGTTCAAAGACTCGCTGGCGCACCATCTCGCCGAGATACTCCAGGTCGTAGCCCCCGGCATGGCCGGTGTTGATCATGAAATTGCAGTGCAGCGACGACATCTGGGCCCCGCCGCAGACCAGTCCGCGGCAACCGGCCTCGTCGATGAGCTTCCAGGCCGAATGACCTTCCGGGTTTTTGAACGTCGAGCCGCCGGTCTTTTCCTTGACCGGCTGCACCGTCTCGCGATGCTGGCGCACGGCATCCATTTCCTGGCGGATCTTCGCCCGCTCGTCGGCATAGCCTTCAAAGATGCCGTGGGTGAAGATCAGCCCGGCGGGCGCGCTGGAGTGGCGGTAGCTGTAGCCCATGTCGGCCTTGCTCAGCACGTGTCTGTTGCCGCTCCGGTCCACCGCATGCACCTCGACGACGCGGTCCGCCGTTTCGGTGCCGTTGGCGCCGGCGTTCATGCGCAGGGCGCCGCCGATCGACCCGGGAATGCCGTAGTAGAAGGCAAAGCCGCCGATGCCGTTGTCCATCGCCATGGCCGCGACATGCTTGTCCGGGCAGATGGCGCCGGCCTTGATCCGGTTTTCGCCGACGAGATCGACCTGGCCGAAGCCCTTGGCCGAAAGCCGCAGCACGACGCCCGGAATGCCGCCGTCGCGCACCAGGAGATTGGACCCGACGCCGACCACCGTCAGCGGCACCTCTTCCGGCAGGATCTTGAGGAAGGTGACCAGGTCGTCGACGTCATGCGGCTGGAACATCAGCTCGGCCAGACCGCCGGCCTGGAACCAGGTGACGCGGTCCATCGGCGCATCCGGCGTCAACCGGCCCCGCACATCCTTGACGCCCTCCCCGAGCGACGCCAGCAGTTTTTCCCCATTCACCTGTTTCATGCCTACTGTCCCGAAACGCTTTCCAATTCCTCGGGCAAGACTGCTGCCCACTGGGTGATATTGCCAGCCCCCAGAAGAACCACAAAATCGCCGGGCTTCGCAATGCCGGAAATGATCGGCGCCAGCTCGGCGGGTCCGCTGATGTAGCGCGCGTCGCGATGGCCTCCGGCCCGGATCTGCGCCACGAGGGCCTCGGAGGTGATGCCCTCGATCGGCTCCTCGCCTGCGGCATAGACCGGGGCAAGAAAGATGCTGTCGGCATCGTTGAAGCAGGTCGCGAAATCGTTGAAGAGGCTCGACAGCCGCGAAAAGCGGTGCGGCTGATGGACCGCGATGATGCGACCGGAGCAGGACTCGCGTGCCGCCCGCAGCACGGCCTTGATCTCCACCGGATGGTGGCCGTAGTCATCGAAGATGGAGACGCCGTTCCAGGTGCCGGTCAGCGTGAAGCGCCGCTTGACGCCGCCGAAGGCAGCCAGTCCCTTGCGGATGTCATCTTCGGAAATGCCCAGGCGGTTGGCGACGGCAATCGCGGCCGTGGCGTTCGAGATGTTGTGGCGTCCCGGCATCGGCAGCGCCAGATCCTTGAGCTGGAAGACGCGGCCGGTCCGGCGCCGGCGGATCTCGACGTCGAAGATCGCCTTCGTGCCTTCTATGCGGACGTTGGAGAAACGCGCATCGGCCTGCGGGTTTTCGCCGTAGGTGACGATCTTGCGATCCTCGATGCGGCCGACCAGCGCCTGCACTTCCGGGTGGTCGATGCAGAGCACGCCGAAGCCGTAGAACGGCACGTTCTCGACGAACTGGCGGAAGGCCGCGCGAACAGCGTCGAAGCTGCCGTAATGGTCAAGGTGTTCCGGATCGATATTGGTGACGACGGCCACATCGGCCGGGAGCTTCAGGAAGGTGCCGTCCGATTCGTCGGCCTCCACCACCATCCATTCGCCCTCGCCCATGCGGGCATTGGTGCCATAGGCATTGATGATGCCGCCGTTGATGACGGTCGGATCCAGGCCGCCGGCATCCAGAAGCGTGGCGACCATCGAGGTCGTGGTCGTCTTGCCGTGCGTGCCGCCGATGGCGATGGCATTGCGAAAGCGCATCAGTTCGGCCAGCATTTCCGCACGCCGCACGATCGGCAGTGATTTCTCGCGGGCGGCAACCAGCTCGGGATTGTCCTTCTTGATCGCGGTGGACACCACCACCACCTCGGCGTCGCCCAGGTTCTCGGCCTTGTGCCCGACGAAGACGGGAATACCCTTCTCGCGCAGCCGCTGGACGTTGGCGCCATCCGCCTGGTCGGAACCCTGCACCCGGTGGCCGAGGTTGTGCAGGACCTCGGCGATACCGCTCATGCCGATCCCGCCGATGCCGATGAAATGAACAAGCCCGATGGCCTTCGGCATCTTCATGGATGCTCTCCTTTGAATTCCTGTACCGATTGATGCGCCGAGATAGCCACAACCAGGTCTGCGAGCAAGGCTGCTGCGTCCGCACGCCCGGCCTGCTTCGCCGCCGTGGCCATCTTTTCCAGCCGCTCGGGCTCGGCCATGGCGGCCGTGATCAGTTCTGCCAACCGTTCCGGCGAAAGATCCGCCTGCGCCACGACGGCCGCGCCGCCCTTGGCAACCAGCGCCGCGGCATTTGCCGCCTGGTCGTGATCGAGGGCGTAGGGATAGGGGACGAGAATGGCAGGGCGCCCGATCACCGCGATCTCCGACACCGTCGAGGCGCCTGACCGGCAGATGACGAGATGCGCATCCGCGAGCCGCTCGGCCATGTCGGCAAAGAAGGGCGACACCGCCGCCGGGATGTCGAGCGCCCGGTAGGCCTCGGCCACCGCGTCGGCATCGTCCGCGCGCGCCTGCTGCGTCACGTTCAGACGGGCCCGCTGCGCCGGATCGAGCAGGCCGATGGCGGCCGGAATGGCCTTCGAGAAGAACTGCGCACCTTGGCTACCGCCGAACACCAGAAGCCGGAACTCCTGCGCCGCGGCCGACGGCCTATAGATCGTCTCCGCAGCCGCCAGGACGGCGGGACGAACAGGGTTTCCGGTGATCACAGTCTTCGCCGCGTAAGTGCCGCTGCTTTCCGGAAGAAAACCGCCGGCAATCGCCTTGACCCGCGACGCGAGTGCCTTGTTGGCACGGCCCATGACGGCGTTCTGTTCGTGGATCAGCGAGGGGACGCCCATCGAGGTTGCCGCCAGAAGCGGCGGCACGGTGGGATAGCCTCCGAAGCCGATGACGGCAGCAGGCTTCAGCCGACCGATGAGCCGGCGGGCGGCGCGCAGCCCGCTCCACATCTTCCAGCCGCTGCGCAGAAGCGCGATCGGGTTCTTGGAGCCGAAGGTGGCGGAAGCGACGACATGCACCTCGTCCGCGGGAAAACTGCCGGCGAAGCGTTCGGCGCGACTGTCCGTCACGAGATGCACGCTGTAGCCGCGGGCCTTCAGCTCGTGGCCCAGCGCCTCTGCCGGAAACAGGTGACCGCCGGTCCCGCCGGCGGCCAGGAGGATGATGCCCTTGCTCATGCCCCTACTCCGCCGGCACGGCGGAGGTGACCCGGAACAGGCTCCGTTCCTGAGCCCGCTTCTCCGGCCGGTGGCGGGTGAGCGCCAGGATGAAGCCAGCGGTGACGCAGACGGCGATCATCGACGAGCCGCCATAGGAGATCAGCGGCAGCGTCATGCCCTTGGCGGGCATCAGCTCGAGGTTGACGCCGACATTGATCATCGACTGGATGCCGAGCTGGAGCACCAGGCCGGCAACCGCAAACCGGTTGAAGTCGTTGCGCTCCTTGAAGGCATGGCTGAGGCCGCGCAGGACGATGAAGGCGAAGATCGCCACCAGCAGCATGCAGAACAGGATGCCGAACTCCTCGGCCGCCACGGAGAAGATGAAGTCGGTGTGGCTGTCGGGGATGATCCGCTTGACGATGCCCTCGCCCGGACCCTGGCCGAACCAGTCGCCGCGGATGATCGCGTCGCGCGCCGTGTCCACCTGGAAGGTGTCGCCTTCGCCGGTGAGGAATCGGTCGATACGGCCGGCGACGTGCGGCAGCATGTAGTAGGCGGTCAGGAAGCCGCCGGCGCCCAGCATGCCAAGCACCATGATCCACAGCCAGGGCATGCCGGCCATGAAGAACATGCCGCCCCAGACGACGGAAGTCAGGATGGTCTGGCCAAGGTCCGGCTGCGCCACGAGAAGCGCCGCAACGATGCCGAACAGGATGATGGCAAACAGATTGCCGGGGATCTCCGGCTGGCGGGCATGTTCGGCAAACAGCCAGGCACAGACGACGACGAAGGCGGGCTTCATGAACTCGGAAGGCTGCAGCGAGAAGCTGGCGATCGAGACCCAGCGGCGCGAGCCCTTCACTTCGACACCGAAGAAGAGCGCGATGACCATCAGCAGGAGAGAGATGCCGAGCAGGATGACCGCCGCCCGCCGCACCTGCCGCGGCGTCAGGAAGGAGAGCCCGATCATCACCGCCAGCGACGGCACGATGAAGACGGCATGCCGCTTGACGAAGTGGAAGCTGTCGAGACCGAGGCGCTCCGCGACCGGCGGCGATGCGGCAAACGACAGCATGAAGCCGACGCCCATCAGCAGGATGAAGGCGGCCAGGAAAAAGCGGTCGATCGTCCAGAACCAGTCCGCCAGCGGTCCACGATCTGCGCGGCTTACCATCGTCAGTTCCCCTTCTTCGTCTCGACCAGCATGGTGACGCCGTCGAGTGTAGCGACATGGCTCACGAAGGCGTCTCCGCGAACCTCGAAGTTCTTGTACTGATCAAAGCTTGCGCAGGCGGGAGACAGCAGAACGGCCGCATCCTGCCCGTCCGCTGCCGCGTCGGCGCTGGCATGAGCAACCGCCTGCTCCAGAGTGCCCGATATCTCGTAGGCAACGGCCTCACCCAGCGATGCAGCAAAGCCTGGAGCTGCCTCTCCGATCAGATAGGCTTTCATTATATGCGGAAAGAGTGGTGCGAGGCTTGCGATGCCACCCTCCTTCGGCAGACCGCCGGCAATCCAGTAGATGCGCTTGTAGCTGGACAGCGCAGGGGCTGCGGCATCCGCATTGGTCGCCTTCGAATCATTGACGAAAACGACGCGTCCGCAACGACCGACCGGCTGCATGCGATGCTTGAGGCCCGGGAAGGAGCGCAATCCCGCACGGATGTCGTCAGCGCTGACGCCGACCGCCCGGCAGGCGGCAATGGCCGCTGCGGCGTTCTGGGCGTTGTGGCTGCCCTTCAGCGTATCGATGCCGTCGAGATCGACGAAGTCCGCGCTGGTGCCGCCATCGGTCTGAAAGATCCGGCTGCCCTCGGCATAGACGCCGTCCGCGACGACGCTCCGCTTCGAGATGCGGCGCACCGGGACACCGGCCCGCTCAATGCGGTCGGCGATCAGCGCGCAAAAGCTGTCGTCAACGCCGACGATCGCCGTGCGGCTGCCGGCCACCAGCCGTTCCTTGATCTCGGCATAATGCTGCATCGTGCCGTGACGATCGAGATGGTCGGGGGTCAGATTGAGGAGGATGCCGGCCGTCGGGTCGAGTGTGGGCGCCAGATCGATCTGGTAGGAGGAGCACTCCACCACAAAATAGCGCTCCGCCTTCGGCGGATCGAGCGTCAGGATCGCGGTGCCGATATTGCCGCCGAGCTGCGTGTCACGACCGCTGGCCTTCAGGATATGAGCGATCAGCGCCGTCGTGGTGGATTTGCCGTTGGTGCCGGTGATCGCGATGAAGGGGCAATCGGGCGCATGGACGCGGCGCTCGCGTACGAAGAGCTCGACGTCGCCGATGATCTCGACGCCCGCCGTGCGCGCCAGATCGACGCTCCAGTGCGGCTTCGGATGCGTCAGCGGCACGCCGGGCGACAGCACGAGGGCCGCCTGCGCCGACCAGTCGAGCCCCCGCAGGTCGCCGGTCGGGATGCCCGCCTGCGCCGCCCTTGCGACACTGTCGGGGTTGTCGTCCCAGGCGGTCACCTCCGCCCCGCCCGCCACCAGCGCCTGCGCGGTCGCAAGGCCCGAGCCGCCGAGACCGAAGAGGGCGACCTTTCTGCCGGCGAATGTGGTGACCGGGATCATCGGCTCACCGCAGCTTCAGGGTGGAGAGGCCGAGCAGCGCGAGGCCGACGGCGATGATCCAGAAGCGGATCACCACCTGGCTTTCGGTCCAGCCCAGTTTCTCGAAGTGATGGTGGATCGGCGCCATCAGGAAGACGCGCCGGCCGGTCATCTTGAAGAAGCCCACCTGGATGATCACCGACAGCGTCTCCATCACGAAGAGACCGCCGATGATGATCATGACGATCTCGTGCTTGGTTGCCACGGCGACCGAGCCGATCAGGCCACCGAGCGCGAGCGATCCGGTATCGCCCATGAAGATGGCCGCCGGCGGCGCGTTGAACCAGAGGAATCCGAGACCGGCGCCGATGACGGCGCCAAGGATCACCGCCAGTTCGCCGGTGCCGGGCACGAAGTTGATCTGCAGGTAATTGGCGAAGACGCCGTTGCCGGCCAGATAGGCGATCACGCCGAAGGAGGCGGCGGCGATCATCACCGGCACGATGGCAAGCCCATCGAGGCCATCCGTCAGGTTGACCGCATTGCCCGCCCCGACGATTACGAAAGCGCCGAAGAAGACGAAGAAGATTCCGAGATCGAGGAAGAGATCCTTGAAGAACGGGAAGGCAATGGACGAGCCGAGCGTCGGGTTGGACGGCTGCCCGGTGGCGAGCGCGATCCGCATCATGAAGAAGACGGCGATGGCGGCGATCAGGAATTCGATGCCGAGTCGCGCCTTGCCGGAAAACCCCTTGTCGGTCTGTTTGGTGACCTTCAGGTAGTCGTCATAGAAGCCGATGGCGCCGAAGCCGAGCGTCACCAGCAGCGTCGCCACGACATAGACGTTCGAGAGATCGGCCCACAGCAGCGAGCCGCCGACGATGCCGGCGAGGATCATCAGGCCGCCCATGGTCGGCGTGCCGGCCTTCTTGAAGTGCGTCTGCGGGCCATCGGCGCGAATCGGCTGCCCTCTGCCCTGCCGGACGCGCAGCGACGCGATGATCCGTGGCCCGAACAGGAAGACGATCAGTGCGGAGGTGAACAGAGCTGCGCCGGTGCGGAACGTGATGTACCGGAAGAGATTGAAGAATTGAAACGTGTCCGCCAGTTCCACAAGCCATATGAGCATCAATGGCCCTTTCTAGAAGCCGTATTACAGTTGGCGCTCCCTGTCGGAAACTGCCGGGTAATTGTCAATAAGGGCCGCGACGATCTTGCCGAAGCCGAGGCCGAGGGACGATTTCACCATCACCACGTCGCCCGGCGTCACCGCGCTGACGGCATAGGAAACCAGCGATTCGGTATCGGGATGATATTCGACGTGCACGCTGTCGGGCAGCGCATCGCGCAGCGCCGCCATCTCCGGCCCTGCCAGCCAGACATGCTCGATCCCGGCCGCAAGAATGGGTCCCGCCAGTTCCTCATGCACCTTCGACGAGAATTCGCCCATTTCCAGCATGTCGCCCAGGACGGCGATCCGCCGGCCCGAAGCCTGCGGTTCGGATGCCGCGAGCAGGGCGATTGCCGCCCGCACCGAGGCCGGGTTTGCGTTATAGCTCTCGTCGATCAGCGTCAGGGTACCCTCTCCGATCCCCAGCCGGTGCTGCTCGCCGCGCCCCTTGACCGGACGAAGATCCGGCAGCGCCGAGATCGCCTTGGAAAGATCGGCTTCCACGAGAAGACAGGCGCCCAGTGCCGCCATGGCATTCTCGGCGATGTGACGGCCGGGCGAGCCGATGTGCACTTCGACGGTTTCGCCGTTCAGTGTCGCCCAGATCGTCGAACTCCGGCTGTCGCCCTCGAAATCGGCCAGACGGAAATCCGCCTTGGCATGCTGACCGAAGCTGTAGATCCGCTCGACACCCGTCTCCTGGGCCCGTTTTTCCAGATAATCGAACTGCTTGTTGTCGCGGTTGAGGATGACAGCGCCGCCTGGCTCGAGCCCCTCGAAGATTTCCGCCTTGGCGGCCGCAATTTCCTCGATCCCCTTGAAGTGACCGAGATGGGCTGCCGCGATGGTGGTGATGATCGCCACATGCGGGCGCACCAGCTTCACCAGCGGACGGATCTCGCCGGCATGGTTCATGCCGATCTCGAAGACGCCGAACTCCGTATCGGCAGGCATCCTGGCAAGCGTCAGCGGCACGCCCCAGTGATTGTTGAAGGATGCGACGGCGGCATGCACGCGACCGGAGGGCGCCAGCACATGGCGCAGCATCTCCTTCGTCGTCGTCTTGCCGACCGATCCGGTGACGGCGACGATCTTCGCCCTGCTGCGCTGGCGCGCCGCGGCGGCAAGACGGCCGAGGGCCGCCAGAACGTCGTCGACGACGATCATCGGCACGGTGAGCCGACCCATCGCCGGCAGCTTCGCCTCGCTGACGATGATGAGGGAGGCGCCATTGGCGACCGCGATGCTGGCAAAGTCGTGGCCGTCGACGCGGTCGCCCTTGATGGCAAAGAAGGCCTCGCCGGGCGAAATCGAACGGCTGTCGATCGAGATGCCGGTGATACCCTCCGGCGGCGTCCCCACCGGGCGCCCCTCCATCACGGAAACCATCGTCTCGGTCGTCCAGAGCCAGCTCAAGATCCCATCTCCTCCAATGCCTTTCGGACTTCCGCATGATCGGAGAAGGGCAAAACCCTGTCTCCGATCGTCTGTCCTTCTTCATGCCCCTTGCCTGCGACAATCAAAGTATCGCCCGAGGCCAGGATTCCAACCGCATGGCGGATGGCAGCGGCACGATCGCCGATTTCGACCGCGCCGGGCGCCGCCGCCATGATTTCCGAGCGCACCACCTCCGGGACTTCCGACCGCGGATTGTCGTCGGTGACGATGACGACATCGGCAAGCCGTGTCGCCACCTCGCCCATGATCGGACGCTTGCCCTTGTCGCGGTCGCCACCGCATCCGAAGACGACGATGACCCGCCCCGTCGTGAAGGGCCGCACGGAGGTCAGGACATTCTCCAGCGCATCGGGCTTGTGGGCGTAATCGACATAGGCCAGCGCACCACCCTTCGTCTGCCCGACGAGTTCGAGCCGGCCGGATGCTCCCTTCAGTTTCTCGAGCGCCGCCATTGCCGTGGCCGCCGGTGTTCCGGTCGCCATCGCCAGACCGGCGGCGACCAGGGCGTTGGCCACCTGGAAATCGCCGGCGAGCGGAATGTCGACCTCGAAGATCGCACCGTCGACATGGATTTCGGCCGTCTGCTTGTGACGGAAATGCTCGACCCGCTTGAGGCTGAGGTAATCGCCGCGGCGGCCGACGGTCCTGACGTCGAGGCCGCTGGCGCGGGCCACCCGGATCGCCTCCGCAGACCATTCGTCGTCCGCGAAAATGATCGCCGGCGCCCCTTTCGGCAGCAGCGTATCGAAGAGCCGCATCTTGGCTGCCATGTAGCTCTCGACGGTCGGGTGGTAGTCCATGTGGTCGCGGCCGAGATTGGTGAAGCCGGCAGCGGCAAGGCGGACGCCGTCGAGGCGGGACTGGTCAAGGCCGTGGCTCGAAGCTTCCACCGCGGCATGCGTCACGCCTTCCGCGGCGAGCTCGGCCAGCAGCGCATGCAGCGCCACGGGATCGGGAGTCGTCAGTGAGCCGTATTCATTCCGGGACGGCGAGACGACGCCGGTCGTGCCGATCTGTGCGGCCGCCAGTCCGGCATGCGCCCAGATCTGTCGGGTGAAGGAGGCAACAGAAGTCTTGCCGGCCGTGCCCGTGACAGCCACCATGGTCGCTGGCTGCGCTCCGGAGAGCCGTGCTGCCGCAAGCGCCAGGAATCGGCGTGCGTTGGCGACGACGAGGACCGGAATGTCGGCCTCGACAGGGCTTTCCGCCACGGCCGCAACTGCGCCGTGCGCGACCGCGTCGGCGATGAAGCCGGCACCATTGGCCTTGGTGCCCGCCACAGCCACGAACAGCGCTCCCGGCCTTGCCTTGCGGCTGTCGGAGGTCAGCGCCGCAATCTCGAGGTCGCCCGTCGGACCGGTCAGGATGTCGTTGATCTCCGGGAAGTCGCTTCCCGCAAGCTCTCGCAGTTTCATCGGCGCACTTTCATTTCCGAGCGGATATCACATCCCACGAATCGTCCGCTCGATTAGTTGTCGTTCAATAAGACACGAGCAGGGCAGACCCGTCATCGCCAAACTTCGGCTTCACACCGAGAATGGCGGCGGAGCGGCTGATGATGTCATGGGCCATCGGCGCCGCGGAATTGCCGGCAAGCGCTGCACCATTGCCCTTGTCGGTCTTCGGCTCGTCGATGAAGGTCAGAACCACGTACTGCGGATCATCGATCGGGAAAGCCGCGAGGAAGGCGTTGAAGTTCTTGTCGTTGACGTAGCGTCCGTTGACGACCTTGTCGGCCGTGCCTGTCTTGCCGCCGACATTGAAGCCTTCGACGCGGGCGTTCTTGCCCGAGCCCTTCACGCCGTTCCAGTGAAACAGGTAGCGCATGGAATCGCTGGTGGTCGGCTGCAGCACCTGCTGCGCGACCTGATCCGCTTCGTCACGGGTCCGCGGCAGGAAGGTCGGCTCGATCAGCTTGCCGCCGTTGATAAGCGCCGCGCCGGCGACCGCCGTCTGCAACGGCGTCGTGGCGACGCCGTGGCCGAAGGAGATGGTGATCGAATTGATCTTCTTCCATTCGCGCGGCTGGCTCGGCTGGGCGACCTCCGGCAGCTCCGTCTGCATCTTGGAGAGCAGGCCGAGCTTGGTCAGGAAATCCTTGTGGCCCTCGATGCCGACAACATCGGCCATTTTCGCCGTGGCGATGTTGGAGGAATACTGGAACACCTCCGGAACCGTCAGCATGCGGCCCTTGCCGTGGAAATCCTTGATGGTGAAGCCGCCGATGCGGATCGGGTAGCGCGCATCGAAGCTGTCGTTCATGTTGACCTTGCCGGAATCGAGCGCCATCGCGATGGTGAACGACTTGAAGGTCGAGCCCATCTCGAAGGTGCCGTTCGACATCCGGTTGAGCCAGCCTTCCTCGGCACCGGCCGCCGGATTGTTCGGATCATAGTCCGGCGCCGAGGCCATGCCGAGGACTTCGCCCGTATGCACGTCGAGCACGACGGCACCGGCGCCGATCGCCTTGAACTTGTCCATGGCGGAATAGAGGACCTCGCGCACGATCGACTGGACCCGGAGGTCGATCGACAGGCGAACGGGTTCGAGCGACTGGTCGGAGGTCATCCCGACGGCGGCGAGATCGGCCAGACCCTGCCCGTCGACGTAGCGCTCCATGCCGGCCACGCCGCGGTTGTCGATGTTCACATGGCCGACGATATGCGCGGCCGTCGCACCGCCGGGATAGAAGCGCCGCTTCTCCGGCCGGAAGCCGATGCCGGGAATGCCGAGCGACAGGATCTGGCTCTGCTGCTTGGGCGTCAGCTGGCGGCGCAGCCACTGGAAATGCGATTTCGAGGCAAGACGGCCGTAGACGCTCTTGGCGTCAATGTCGGGAAGCACGGTGGCAAGCTTCTCGATCACCTCGCTGGCGTCGACGATCTTGTGCGGCTCCGCGTAGAGCGACACGGTGCGGATGTCGGTCGCCAGGACCTCTCCGTTGCGATCGAGGAGATCCGGGCGGGATGCCAGAAGCCGGTCGGCCGGCATGATGCTCGAGGTGATCTCCGGCTGCGCCATGCCGTACTGGACGAGCCGTCCGCCGATGACACAATAGAAGGCGGCGAAGCCGAGCATCAGCAACCCGACGCGATTGCGTGCTTGCGCCGCCTTGCGCTTGCCAGCGCCCTCGAAGAGATCGCTGCGAACGCCCCGACTGCCGCGCGTGCCGGCGGAAAGGTGAGCCCGGCTTTTCAACACCATGATGCGCGAAAGGAAGGACATTAGCGGTTCACCGATCCGGTTGAGATGACGTCGACAGGATAGCCGCCACGCGGGAGCGGCACGGGGATATCGGAGACAGGCGCCGCATTGCGCGCCTCGTCGACACCCTTGATGGCCGCGGCCACATCCCCGCCGGCACTGGCGATGAGGTCTTCGATCGTGGTTTCGGGCATCGGCAGCTGCGAACGCGGCATCGGCAGTTCCATCGGCATCGCCAGCTGCGTCGGCGCCGTCGGCACGAGCTGCAGTTCCGACTGGTAGACATCGATCAGCCGGTCAAGCCGGTTGGGCTGGGTCAGCAGAGCCCAGTCTGCCTTCAGAAGGTCGATCGTATCGCGCTCCAGCCGGATCTCGGTCTCCAGGCGGCGGACCTCCTGCAGCTTGTCGTCGGCATGGTGCTTGATGGTGTAGGTGACCACCGCGGCGGCGGTCATGACACCGATGAGCACGAGATCGAAGCTTCTGAGCATGCTTAGGCTCCCAGCTTGGCAAGAGTGGCGAGATCGGGAAGGTCGAAGATGGAAAGGTCGTCGGGGCGCGAGGCGGCATCGGTGCGCAGACCTGTCCGCAGCTTGGCCGAGCGCGCCCGCGGATTGAGTTCGGCTTCCGCCTCCGTGGCGGCCACCATGCCCTTTCCGATCGGCTCGAAGATCGCGGGCTTCACTTCCACCATCGGCATGTGCCGAGATCCGGAAGCCTTGCCGGAGCGGTCGGCGAAGTACTTCTTGACGATCCGGTCTTCGAGCGAATGGAAGGTGACGACCAGCAGGCGTCCGCCCGGCTTCAGCGCCCGTTCGGCCGCAAACAGCGCCTGCGCCAGTTCGCCGAGCTCGTCGTTGACGAAGATGCGCAGCGCCTGGAATACGCGGGTCGCCGGATGGATCTTGTCCTTGGCCTTGCGGGGATTGACGCTCTCGATGAGGTTGGCCAGATCGCGCGTCGTCGTGAAGGGTTCGGTGAGCCGGCGCTTCTCGATCGCCCGTGCGATTCGTCCGGGATGCTTTTCCTCGCCAAGGAAGCCGAAGATCCGGATGAGGTCGCCGACCTTGGCCCGGTTGACGACATCCGCCGCCGAGACGCCGTCTCCGGACATGCGCATGTCGAGCGGCCCGTTGCGCTGGAACGAGAACCCTCGCTCCGCCTCGTCGATCTGCATGGAAGAGACCCCGATATCGAGAACCACGGCATCGAGCCCTTCGGCCGGCGCATGCTCGTCGAGACGGGAAAACTGGGTCTGAATGAGGGTAAGCCGGCCTCCGCTGGCCTCGACCAGCGCCTGACCTCCGGCAATTGCCGTCGGATCGCGATCAAGCGCGATCACCGAAGCTCCGGCATCGAGAATCGCTGCCGTATACCCGCCGGCGCCGAAGGTGCCGTCCAGAACGACCTGCCCCGGCTTCGCGTCGAGTGCCGTCAGCACCTCCGACAGAAGAACCGGAATGTGGCGAACCGGTCCGCCTTCGGCCTCGGGATGTCCGCTGCCAAGATTCGCCGCCATTCCAATCCCCCGTCCTAAGTGGGGCGATGTCCGAAGCGCCCCTCCCTTGCCGCCGCCTGCGCCTCGTGAAACGCCTGCGGCCGCCATAGCTGAAAATGATCCGAGCGCCCGACGAAGGTGACCTCCGTATCGATGCCCGTGAAGTCCCGGATGAAATCCGTGACCATCAGACGGCCTTCCGCATCGAGCCTCATATAGACCCCGCCGCCATGAACCAGCAGCGACATCCTGTTTGCTTCCGGCGAAAACGGATCGACGGTTGCGATCTGCCGCTCGTAACGATCGAGCAGATCCGGTCCGCCGACGCTGATCGCCGGATAGATGAAATCCTGAAGACAATAAAGCTCCTGGACCCCTCTGTCGGCCAAAACGGAACGAAAGCTCGCAGGCACCGAAACACGCCCCTTCGCATCGATCCGATTGGTTGCATTCGACAGGAAGCGGTTGACTACGCCAGACATCCGTCCCGCTGCTCCTCAGGGCGTAAATCGCCCCCTGACACACGACTGAACCAGACACGGCTTCGCCGACCAGACGGATGAGAATCCGCTCGGCTGAGCGACTGAAACTTGGTGATTGGCGGGCACTCATTTGCCCCTCAACAGTGTGCATCTGGGATAACATGGGACCATATGGGCGTCAATGGGAAGAGGCCCCGCAGCAAGGCCGCAACAGCGTTTATTTATGAGCTGTTAAGTTTAACAAAGGGTTAGTGGAGGTCGCCGAGAAAGAGGTTCGACAGCTACCGCTAAGCCGCATCCTGCACACTATCAACCCACTGAAAAGATGAGAATTTTTGTATGTACTTACATGCGCCAACGCCCCCGGACCTTGTTCGTCCGGAGGCGTTGAGCCATGCAAATTGTGGAGCCAGTTGGCCTGTAAGCCGGGTTCTGTAAGGCCCCGGTGCGAACACCGGGACGCGGCAGCCATTCATCTGGGACGATGCTTGCGCACCGCCTCGCGCAACCCACCCGGATGACTGGCCCAGAAACAGGCTGTAGGTGCGTAAAGCACCCCGCGTCATCCCTATTCGGTCTTGCTCCCGGTGGGGTTTACCATGCCGCTCCTGTCACCAAGAGCGCGGTGGGCTCTTACCCCACCCTTTCACCCTTACCCCGCCAGCTCTTGCGCTCCCTGAAGGAGCGAAACAGCAGGCGGGGCGGTTTCCTTTCTGTGGCACTTTCCCTGGGGTCGCCCCCGCCGGACGTTATCCGGCACCGTGTTTCCGTGGAGCCCGGACTTTCCTCACCCTACCGCCTTTCGGCATTGGTAAAGCGCGGCTGCCCGGCCAACTGGCAAGCGGTGAGATAGTCGAGTTGATCGACAAACGCCAGCGGAAATGGACGCGCAGGCCTCAGACGAAGCGCGCCTCAACGTCCGCAGAATAGGCATCGTCCTGAAAGGCGCCGTGAAAGATGAGCTCCGCCCCGAGTCGGCCGATCTCGTCGGAACTCTTGGCGGCCGCACCGCAGCCACCCGACAGCACGCCGATCCTGTCTGAGTCGGACATCGAGATGGCCGGATAGCCGGTCGGAGTGAACGAGGTGACGCAGGCCGCCATGTGCGTCCGCGACAGGTCGAGCTCCGGCATCAGCCGGCTCATCACGCTCGTCAGGTGCCGGTGGGTGCTCTCGCGGCCGCCGGAGCGGAACCAGGCGCGGATGTCGGCCTCGCGCTCCAGCCGCACATCGTCTGGATCGCCGCCGATCTTCAGGTAAAGCTTGCCATCGGTGTAACGGACCGGCGGCAGGAGATAGATGCCGTCCTCCTCCTCGTTCCACTTCCAGATCAGCGACGGCACCCTGCCCCAGACCTGCATGGCGCTTTCGTCCACCTCGTAGAAGGCAATGGTGCGGGCGAAGACATCGAGGGCAAGCCGCCGCGGCAGCAGCGCCTCGTTGATCGAGAAGCCGCCGGCGGCAACCAGCACCCGGTCGGCAGAATAGACTTGGCCCTCCGCGGTCGTCACCACGGCCCTGCTGCCGTCGTCGCGCACCGAGGCTGCCGTCTCGCGCAGGAGCGCACAGCCCTGGCGCTCGGCCAGCACGATCTGCGCCTTCACCAGCCGGCGCGGGTTGATGTGGCCGGCATTCGTCGCTTCCCAGACACCTTCGCTGCCCTGCGGAAAGGCGAAGCAGGAGAACTTCGTGTCCAGTGCGGAGCCATCCAGCACCTCGGGCTGCACGCCGAGGCGGTCGGCTGCATCCAGCACGTCTCCGACGTAGGACGGGCCGCCAGCGCGCTTCGGCCCGACGAGGAGGCAACCGGCCTCTGAGTAGAAATCCACGCCGCTGTCCGCCGCGATCTCCGGATATCGGGCGATCGACCGGTGCGCGAGACGGGCCCAGACCGGATCGGGATCGATCGTGCGGGTGATTCGCGCTTCGTCGTAATGGCTGCCGAAGACGCCCTCATGGGTCTTCGGGTCTGTCGGCTCGGCCGGCCCCAGGAGCGCCACGCCATCCGTCCACTGCGACAGATGCCGGGCGGCCGCCGCCCCCATCATGCCTGCACCGACGATCAGATACTTGAAGTGTTTTGCCATTCCCATGCCTCACTGAAAGACCGGCGCCATCTGGTGCCCGAAATCGTCTTCGCCCAGACCGCCCTGGAGCAGCAGGAGCGACCCCAGCCGCCCGATTTCGTCCGACGATTTGGCAGCCACGAAATTTCCGCCGGCGAGAACCGCAATCCGGGAAGATTCGGTATATCCCGCATAGGGGCGCGCGGTCGGCGTGAAGCTCGCGACGCAGGCCGCCGATGATGTCGGGCATCCGGCAAGACCCGGCATCAGCTGCAGGGCGATGTCGATCAGGCGCTGCCGCTCTGCCGCATCGCCGGACGTCCGGAACCAGGCCTGGGCGTCCTCCAGCCTGTCGAAACCTCCGGCCTCGATGTCGCCGCCGAGCTTGAGATAGACCTTGCCGTCGGGGTAGCGGACGGGCGGCAGGATGTAGACGTGATCCTCCTCCCGGTCCGTGAACACGATCGTCGAGGGCATGGTGGAAAACGTCGCCATCTCCGCCTCGCCGAGCTCGAAGAACACCACGGTGCGCGGGGCTGCCCGCAGGGCGAGCGCGCGCGGCAGAAGGGTCTGGAAGTTGCTGAAGGCGCCGGCGGCGACCAAGACGCGCTCGGCCAGATAGTCCCCGCCCCCGGTCTCGACCCGGACGCGGTCACCCTCGTCACGGACGGACGTCACCATCTGCGCGATGTGGCGGACGCCGCCGCGCGTCGCCAGCAGCGTCTGGGCCCGAACGAGCGCGCGGGGATTGATATGACCGGCCTTCGTCTCCTCGTGGTAGCCGGTCACATGGGACGGAAAGTCGAATTGCGGGAAACGTTTGGCGAGTTGCGTGGGAGGCAATGTCTCGACCGGAAACGCCATCGACAGCGCCACGGCAGAGGCACGATGGAGATAGTCGGCCTCCGAGCGCGGCTGCGGGCCGACGAACAGGCAACCCACCTCGCTGTAGAAGCCGATCCCGCTTTCGTCCTCGATCTGGCGGTAGCGGTCGAGGGAGCGGGAGGCAAAACTGGCCCAGAGGGCGTCGGCATCGAAACGGCGGGTGATGCGGGCCTCGTCGTAGTGGCTTGCGAACACCCCGTCATGCGACTGGTAGTCTAAGGGCTCCGCCGGTCCGATCAGGGCAACGCCTTCGGTGGACTTGGAGAGATGACGGGCGGCGGCGGCACCGAACATGCCGCCACCGATGACGATATACCTGAAGCTTTCTGCCACGCCTGCCCCTGCCGGTCGAATTGATCCGGAAGGGTTTTAGCCGCTCCCGGGCCTCGAGCGCCAGTGGCAAAGCAGCACGGCAGGATCAGGACTGGAGCAGCGCCAGAACCTTGCCGCAGTAGCGCTTGGAGATCGGGTTCATGCGCTTGGCGCCGTGGCCGGCATTGTACTTGAGGATGGTGCCGCAGGTTTCTCCGCCGCCCAGCTCATGCGCCGCCGCCAGGTACTTCATGCCGAATTCGATGTTGGTTTCCGGATTGTAGAGGCTCTTGACGCTGCCCTTGTAGCCCATCATCCGCGCCGTCGCCGGCTTGATCTGCATCAGACCGACCTCGCCAGCCTGACCGCGCGCCTTGGGATTGAAATTGCTCTCCACCTTCACGACGGCATGGGCAAGATCGACCGGCACACCGTAGGCCTTGGCAAACTTGGTGATGATCTTCGAATAGGGATTGGCGGATTCCATGGCAGCGGACAAGGGGCTCTTGGCCGAAGCGTAACCGGACTTGCTGACTTTCGATTGCAGCGCGACGGTCTTCGTCTTCACCTTTTCCTCGCCGGCGAACGAAGCCTGGGGAACAGCGATGAGCATGGAGAAACATGCCGCAGCGGCAACAATTGCATTTTTCATTTTCGGGGAAGCTCTCCGATTGCAAGGTCTCGTCTGGGCAAGCGCCAGCCGCTGCGCACCGCGCCCAAAAGACGCTGCGGCAGTGGGTAAGACCCACGATTCATTGATGTTTGCGGCCCCCGTCCTTCGGTGTCGGCCACGTCGATGGATTGGGTTTTAAACGGCGTAATGCGGAAATGATGTGGCGCCGGTGATTTTTTGTCCCGGCGGCGGGGAACCGAAACCCGGTTGGCGCATTAGGACGGGTTGTATTTCGGGAGCGAGACGATCAGCCGATGCAGCGTATCGATCGTCGAAATATCGGCGATCCCGTCGACCCGCTGCGGGCGGAAATGGCGCTGGAACGCCTCGATGACGCCCCTGGTCCTGTCGCAGAAATACCCTGTGATCTCAATGTCGTAACCATAGATCGACAGCATCGACTGAAGGGCCTCGATGGGTTGCCCCGTCTCGCCTCGCTGGAAGAAACGGCCGCTGGTGATCGGCGCCGGTTCGACCCAGTGTCCGACGCCTCCCGAGTGCAGCGCCGACCATGGGAAATTTTCACCCGGATCGATCTTGCGGATGGGGGCAATATCCGAGTGCCCCAGCACCCTTTCGGGGGCAATATTCCAGCGTGAGCCGCAATCGCGACACAATCTGACGACCGCTTCGATCTGCGCCGCTGGAAATGGCGGCAGCCCGTCCGGGTGCCCGGCGTTGGCGATCTCGATTCCGATCGAGCTGGAGTTGATGTCGCTCTCGCCACCCCAGCAGCTCTTGCCCGCATGCCAGGCGCGCGCGCTCTCCGGCACCAGTTGCAGGACGCGCCCGTCTTCATGGACGAAGTAGTGGCTGGACACCTGGCTGTCGGGATTGCAGAGCCAGGACAGGGCCTGCTCGTGATCCGGCATGCCCGTGTAGTGCAGGATGAGCATGTCCGGGCTGCGCTGATCGGCGCGAAGCCCGTGATTGGGTGAGGGTCTGACCACTGCGCCGGGAAAATCGGCGGCGAATTCGCTCATGCCGCGCGGCGCTCTTTCTCGATTGCGGCATAGGCCGCATTGAGCGCTGCCATGCGTTCGTTGGCGGCGGCATGCAAGGCGGGAGGCACGCCGCGGGCGATCAACCGGTCCGGATGATGCTCCGACACGAGCCGGCGATAGGTCTTGCGAATCGCGGCGAACTCGTCGTCCGGCGAAACGCCGAGAACGAGATAGGGGTCCCTCCCCTCGATATGGACGTGGCGGGCCAGGATGCGGCGGAAATGCTCTTCGTCGATCTTGAAGATCTCGGCGATGCGCGCCAGGAACGCCAGTTCCTTCTCGTGGATCAGGCCGTCGGCCTTGGCGATATGGAAGAGCCCGTCGATGACGTTCTCGAGCATCGGGCAATTGTCATCGCCGCTGCCACAAAGCCCCGACAATCGGGTCGCATAGGCCTCATAGCCTGCAATGTCCTGCCGCGCGAGGTTGTAGAGCCGCGCCACGTTCTGCGCTTCCTCCAGCGGGAAGTCGAAGATCTGCCGGAAGGCATCCACTTCCTTTTCCGTCACCAGTCCATCGGCCTTGGCCATCTTCGCCGAAAGCGCAATGATGGCCACCGAGAACGACACCTGGCGGCGCATTTCGGGATCGCCCTCGAAGAGGGTGCGGATCGCTTCGACCACCCGGCCGAGCGCACCGCCAGCGGCGTCGCCGATGGCGCCGATCAGCCTGTCCCACAGGGAGGATATTTGGAAGCAGGAAAAATCAAAAATCATGCCGCAGATGACCAGATAATCGGGTTGGATGCAATAAGTCGAACGTCCCGGAAAAGATTAAACTCTGTTCATCCTTTCCGAACAACGAACCCAACTGTCAGATCTTCCAGCAGTTCCGAAGCCGACAGATTTCACTCTCGCTTCGAATTCGGTTCCGTCCGCCGGGTTCCGGCTGGCCCCAAAAGCTCCGCTCAGGTTCTTGCAATTGTCCTACGGCAGTTTTCCACAGCCGGATCTCCAGCCCCTTCACTTTGAACCGATTAGATCGCCCACCTCCTGCCGGAAGTGGATCAATCTCGTCGAAACACCCGATTTCCTTGGGAAATTTCCTTTACAGCTGCAGCTGCGTGCTCCATCCATTGCTCACGATCCGAAAGGCGGAAGCCGGCGCAGGCTGGCGCACAAGGAGGCTGAGATGGCGAAACAGAAAGTGGCAATGCTGACTGCGGGCGGACTGGCCCCCTGTCTTTCATCGGCTGTCGGCGGACTGATCGAGCGATACACGGACATCGCTCCGGAGATCGAGCTGGTCGCCTACCGGTCCGGCTACCAGGGCCTGCTGAAGGCAGACCACATCGCGATCACGCCGGATATCCGCGAAGGCGCGCATCTTCTCCATCGCTACGGCGGCTCGCCGATCGGCAACAGCCGCGTCAAGCTGACCAATACGGCCGACTGCGTGAAGCGCGGCCTCGTCAAGGAGGGGCAGAACCCGCTTCAGGTGGCAGCCGACCGGCTGGCCGAGGATGGCATCACCATTCTCCACACCATCGGCGGCGACGATACCAACACCACCGCTGCGGATCTCGCCGCCTACCTTGGCGCCAACGGCTATGACCTGACCGTGGTCGGCCTGCCGAAAACGGTCGACAACGATATCGTCCCGATTCGCCAGTCGCTGGGCGCCTGGACGGCCGCCGAGGTCGGAGCGCATTTCTTTGACCACGTCAGCAACGAGCAGAGTGCGGCCCCGCGCAGCCTCGTCATCCATGAGGTGATGGGCCGCCACTGCGGCTGGCTTACCGCCGCCACCGCCCGCAAATACATCCAGCGCACCCAGCACAACGAGTATGTCGAGGGCCTGATGATGAACACCTCGATGAAGAACATTGACGGGCTCTATCTCCCGGAGATGGCCTTCGATTTCGAGAAGGAGGCGGAGCGCCTGCGCCAGGTGATGGACGAACGCGGCTATGTCACGCTCTTCGTGTCCGAGGGCGCCTGCCTCGACGCCATCGTCGCCGAGCGCGAGGCCTCCGGCGAAGACGTCAAGCGTGATGCCTTCGGCCACGTGAAGATCGACAGCATCAATGTCGGCAACTGGTTCCAGAAGCATTTCGCCGCCAGGCTCAACTCGGAGCGGTCCATGGTGCAGAAATCGGGCTATTTCGCCCGCTCGGCGCCGGCCAATGCGGGTGACCTGCGACTGATCCAGAGCATGGTCGATCTGGCGGTCGAGAGTGCCCTCAACCGCGTCTCGGGCGTCACCGGGCACGACGAGGACCAGGACGGACGTTTGCGAACAATCGAGTTTCCGCGAATTAAGGGTGGAAAACACTTCGATCTGTCGGCAAAATGGTTCGGTGACGTTATGGACTTCATTGGCCAGCCTTTCGAGGCCGCCTGATCCCGACGTCTGAAATCGCAATGCTGAGGAGGACGTGATGACGGCCGAAACCTGGGTAGCCTTCTGTGCTGCTGCCATCCTCATCACGCTGCTTCCGAGCCCCGTGGCCAGCCTGATTGCGCGGTTCGCCGTTCAGAGAGGCCGCCGCAGCGCCTTCGTCACAGTCCCCGGCGTCGCGCTGGGGATGGGCACCGCCATGACGATTGCCGCCCTTCCCCTGGCGGCGCTCGTCTGGGCAGCGCCGGCCCTGCGCGAGCCGCTCTCGTGGCTCGGCCTGGCCTATCTCCTCCTCTACATTCTCTGGTCGTTCCAAGAGCCGTCCGCCCGCGCGCCGCTCGCGAGCAACGACAATCTGCCGCAACAGCGGCCTCTGGGTATTTTCGTCCACTTCTTCCGGGAATGTGTCGGGACGGGCCGCTATCTGGTGGTGCTCGCCGCCCTTCTTTCCCAGTTCCTCGACCCGGTCATGGCTGTGCCGGCTCTGGCCCTGGAGATGCAGGCGGCCTTCGTGCTGGCGGTGGCAGCCGGCGCCACGCTGCATGTCCTCTTCCCCCAACGCACCCTGAACCGGCTCCGTCGACCCGCGCGGCGTCATCCAGCCTCGCACAAGATGCAGACCAGATATATCGCCCGCCGCGCCGTCAGTGCCGGGTTCCGGCGCATTGCCGCATGAGGGCGACTTGTTCCCTTCAAGGGAATGGGTTAATGAGATTCCTGTTCGATGGCGTTTGGGCGGCTGGGGACAAGCACGTAAACATCATGAGAGCGACCCAATGGCGATGACCCTACTCTTGAGCCGTACTGCACTCGCCTCGCTGGCGCTGACTGCGGCGCTTTCGGGATGTTCGAGTGTCGAGCCGGCGCCGAACAAGACCTCTCGCCTCCAGCCCGCTTCAAGTCCCGTTCAGCAGGCGAACGCCGCAGAGGTGGCGGATGAGAGTTCCTCGACCGAGGTTGCCTCCGCCGCGACGCCCGGGGCGACGGTGTCCATTTCCAAGACTGGCCGCATTCACCTCGCTATTCCCGATACGACGTCCGTTGCACATGCGCAGCAGGCCGCCATGGAGGCGCCTGAAATGGCGCCGCAGGTTGCCTACGCCACCAGCAATCCGGTATCGGCGACAACGGCCGCCGTCGCCATCCAGTCGGTCGCCTCCGCAGCGACCGTTGATGTCGTCACGGAAACGGCCAGCATCGCACCGACTCCACTCGGCGGACAGACTCTGACGGCGGAAGAGGCCGCGCTGACGCCGGACATGCGGTCCCTGCAGGCAGCAATTCCCACTCCCCGTCCCGACATCAAGGCGCTTGCCTACGCCAGCGCGCCTGCTGCGCCGGCTGCCGTCGCCACCCTTCAAGCGGTCGATACCCGCCGCGCGTTTCCGCCCGCACCGGGTGATCCCCTTCCCGAAACGGCGGCTGCAAGCCCGCCGGAACTGACGAAACTGATCAAGCATTACGCCGGTCTCTATGGCATTCCCGAATCGCTGATCCACCGCGTCGTCCAGCGCGAGAGCCGCTACAACCCCAAGGCCTACCACAAGGACGGCTACTGGGGTCTCATGCAGATCAAATACGCGACGGCCAAGTCGATGGGCTACAACGGCCGTCCTGAGGGCCTTCTCGACGCCGAGACCAACCTGAAGTATGCGACGAAGTATCTTCGCGGCGCCTGGCTTGTGGCCGACAACAGCAACGACAACGCCATCCGTCTCTATGCGCGCGGCTATTACTACGATGCCAAGCGCAAGGGCATGTTGCACGTTCTGAAGCAGTAGTCAGCGGCTCAACTTCACGATTTCCCGCACCAGTGGAACGACATCGTAGCCTGTCCGGCGCGGTGTCAGTCCCAGCCGAACGACCGCAAGGTCGAGCGACCGCATGACGGCAATCGTCTGCCCGTCGTGCCCCTGCAGGAAGAAGGTATCCTCGGGAAGCTCGGTTTCGTCGGGGCCGGGAAGCCAGGTCTGCATCTGCGAATAGCGGCCCTCCGACGTGCCGTTCGGCTGTGCCATCATCGCCACGAACCGCTCCGGCAAAAGGCGCTCGCCGTTCCACAGGCCGTCGCGCAGCAGAAAAAGCGCGAATCGCGCCCAGTCACGCGCGGTCGCATACATGTAGGAACTGCCGACGAAGGTGCCCGCGGCATCCACCTCCATGACCGCGCTGTCCATGCCGAGCGGCCGGAACAGGGCCTCCCGGGGATAGGCGAGCGCCGTCGCGGCATCCCCGAGACGATCCATCCAGATGCGCGACAGCAGGACGGCACTCCCGGAGGAATAGCTGAAGCGCGCACCAGGCTCGGCGCGCAGCGGCGCATCGGCGGCAAAGGCCGCCATGTCCGGCTCGAGATAGAGCATCTGCGTCACATCCGTCACGGAGCCGTAGCTCTCGTTGAAGGCGAGCCCGTCCTCCATCGCCAGAAGATCTGCAAGCGAGATATCCGCCCGCGGGTCGCCCTGCCACTGGGCAAGCAGTGCCGTCTCGTCCATCCTCATCCGGTTCTGGTTGATCAGCGTCCCGATGATCGCCGCGTTGACCGTCTTCGTCATCGACCAGCCGAGCAGGACTGATTCCGCCGAAAAGCCTTCACCATAGGCTTCCGCGACGATCCGACCGCCGCGCAGCACGACAAGCGCCCGCATGCCGTCGCCGGTGAAAGCAGGATCTGAAAGAAGTGCCGCAACAGACTGGTCTGACTCTGCAATCTTCCCCTCCGGCCACCGGCTCTCGACAGGCCGGTCGACGGCAGGGGCGCCTGTGATCGAGATGTCCTCGGGAGGACCGCCCTGCGGCAGCACGGTGCACCCCAGGCCTGCACGGTCGACGGCTTCATTGCCGGCGAGGCCTCCCAGAAACGCCGCCTGCACACGACCCGACGAGTGGTCGACGTCCACCTGCATCAGCCGCAGCAGCGGATTGCCCGGCGCCTGGACATCGACCGACAGGACGTCATCGGGATCGCGACCGTTCAGGAACACGTTGGAGCAGACCATTTTTGCGGCATACCCCGCCCCGACGCGCAGCAAGGCCGGGGGCGAGAACAGCATCCAGAGAAGACCTCCGGCAAGGACCACCGCAAGGGCAAGGGCAACAAACTTCAGAATGCGGACGGGACGGGTCATGGGCGCTCCTGTGATGCTCCATGCAAGCAGCAAAACGTCGGGGAGAAAACCCCTGATCCCTTTGCCCACAGGCCACGTCATTAATCTGTAGCACGGCGCGTCTAGATGCACGTGACACCAAGGCGGGAGATTTCAGGATGGCGGACGTTGCTCACCACGCGGGTTACCGCAAGAACCGGCCCCTCAAGGACGCGCTGCTTCAGCACAAGGCGCTGACGCGCAAGGGGCTTTCGGAACGGCTTTTCGGACTTCTGTTTTCCGGCCTCGTCTACCCGCAGATCTGGGAAGACGCCGATGTCGACATGCAGGCGATGGAGCTCGGTCCGAAGCACAGCATCGTCACGATCGGCTCCGGCGGCTGCAACATGCTCGCCTATCTCAGCCGCGCGCCGCAGGCCATCGACGTCGTGGACCTGAACCCGCACCACATCGCGCTGAACCGGTTGAAGCTTGCGGCCTACCGGCATCTGCCCACCCACAACGACGTCGTTCGCCTCTTCGGAATGGATCAGGTCGGCACCAACAGCGCCAGCTACGACATGTTCGTCGCTGCCAACCTCGACCAGGCGACCCGTGCCTACTGGGAGCGCCGCAGCATGACCGGCCGCCGCCGCATCGAGGTGCTGAACGGCAATATCTACCGGACCGGACTGCTCGGCCGCTTCATCGGCGCCGGCCATCTTCTGGCGCGCCTTCACGGCGTCAACCTCACCGATTTCGTCAAGACCCGCTCGCTGCGCGAACAGCGCCAGTTCTTCGAGACAGAGATCGCGCCGCTGTTCAACAAGCCGCTGATCCGCTTCATCACAAGCCGCAAGAGCTCGCTCTTCGGCCTCGGAATCCCGCCGCAGCAATACGACGAGCTGGCGCGCGGCGCCGAGGGCGGTTCGATCGCGCCGGTGCTTCGCCAGCGCCTGGAAAAGCTCGCCTGCCACTTTCCACTCCGCGACAACCATTTCGCCTGGCAGGCCTTCGCGCGACGCTACCCGGCAACCCACGAAGGCAGCCTGCCGACTTATCTGCGGCCTGAAAACTACCTGACGATCCGTGACAACGTCGAGCGGGTCACCGTCCACCATGCGAGCTTCACGGAACTGCTGGCGAAAAAGCCGGCCGCTTCGGTCGACCGCTACGTGTTGCTGGATGCCCAGGACTGGATGACCGATGTCCAGCTGAACGAGCTGTGGTCGGAAATTTCCCGCACGGCCGCTCCCGGCGCCCGCGTCATCTTCCGGACGGCCGCCGAAGAGAGCGTCATCGAGGGCCGCGTCGCACAGACCCTGCTGCAGCGCTGGGCTTATCTTGCCGACCGCTCGAGAGAGCTGAACCTGCGCGATCGCTCCGCCATCTACGGCGGCTTCCACATCTACGAGTTCCGCGGATGAGCGAGCTTCCGCAGGCAGCCGGCACCATGGACATCGAAGGCGAACACGCCGAGCGGATGGACCGGATGTACCGCTATCAGCGGCACATCTACGACCTGACCCGCAAATACTACCTCCTCGGGCGGGACCGGGCGATCCTCGACCTGCAGGTTCCGCGGGACGGCCGGCTGCTGGAAATCGGTTGCGGCACCGGCCGCAACCTTCTGAAGGCGCACCGTCTTTATCCGACCGCCCGGCTCTACGGCCTCGACATCTCCGCCGAGATGCTGAACAGCGCGCGCCGCCACTTCGAGCGCGAGGTGACAAGCCCCGTCCTCGTCCGCGCCGATGCCACGAATTTCGATGCGGCGGAGTTCGGTACGGATCGCTTCGAGCGGGTGATGATCTCCTACGCGCTGTCGATGATCCCCGACTGGGAAGCCGCCATCGACGCCGCGCTGGCTGTGGTCGCACCGGGAGGATCGCTGCACATCGTCGACTTCGGCCAGCAGGAGCGCCTGCCCCGCTGGTTCCGGAACCTCCTTGTGGGCTGGCTTGCCCGTTTCCATGTCACGCCGCGGGCACGGCTGCAGACGGCGCTCGAGGAAAGGCTGGAGCAAGCCAATGCCGATATGATCTTCGAGGAGATCGGCGGCGGATATGCGTGGCACGCCATCGTGCGCAAGCGCATCTGACCCGTCTCCCCTTGCCCCGGCGCCGCTTTTGCGGCGTTATGGCGAGCAAGGAAGAGGACGGCTTCAGGCTTCACCCACGCGGGACCTGTCGGCGCAGCATACGGGATATCGATGACACGGCTTCTGATCGCGCTCCTTTCCGCAGCGTTTCTGCTCTCTGGATGCAGCGTAATGGACTACGACGACTTGACCACTGCGTCGATCGTCCGACCGAAGTTCCAGGACAATGATCCGGTCGATTTCGGCAACAAGCATCCTCACAGGCACGACATTCACGGCATCGACGTCTCCAAGTGGAACGGTGACATCGACTGGCGCACCGCCAAGGGATCCGGCGTCTCCTTCGCCTTCATCAAGGCGACCGAAGGCAAGGACCGCATCGACAGCGGCTTCGAGCGCAACTGGCGCCAGGCCGCCGCAGCCGGCGTTCCGCATGCGCCCTACCACTTCTACTATTTCTGCTCCACCGCCGACGACCAGGCCGACTGGTTTATCCGCAACGTCCCGAAAGCCTCGGTCCGTCTGCCGCCTGTTCTCGACGTGGAATGGAACCACGCCTCCCCGACCTGCAAGCTCCGCCCGGATTCCACCACGGTGCGCGCCGCCATGCAGCGGTTCATGGACCGCATCGAGGCCCACTACGGCAAGCGACCGATCATCTACACCACGGTCGACTTCCACCGCGACAACCTCGTCGGCCACTTCGACGACTACCATTTCTGGATCCGCTCGACCGCCGCGCATCCGGAGGACATCTACGCCTCGCGGCGCTGGGCGTTCTGGCAGTACACGGCCACCGGCGTCGTGCCCGGCGTGCCCGGCAACACCGACATCAATGTCTTTGCCGGCACGGAGAAGAACTGGCGGACCTGGCTGGCCTCCGTCGGCGGCTGACGGTTGAGCGGCAGCGGAACATGCCGGGACACCGGCGTTTGCCGCGCTTCCGTCACATTGATTGCCCAGACCCGGCAGACCTGTTTCCCTTTGCCGTCTGATGGAGCGTCCGATGCCGATAGCCCGCAACCTGATCCTCTCTGCCCTGTTGTCGACCGCTTTTGCCTCCTCGGCGCTGGCGCAAAGCTGCGGCGGCGATCTCGGTGCCTTTCTTGAGGGTGTGAAGGCGGAAGCCGTCGCCAAGGGGATCCCGGCAGAGGTGGCCGACCGGGCCCTCTCCGGCGCCCGCATCGATCCGAAGGTACTTTCGCGCGACCGCGCCCAGGGCGTTTTCAAGCAGACCTTCCTGGAGTTCTCGCAGCGCACCGTGAGCCAGGCCCGCCTCGACATCGGGCGCCAGAAGCTCAAGCAGTATGCGGACGTCTTTGCGCGCGCCGAGCAGGAGTTCGGCGTGCCGCCTGGTGTGATTGCCGCCTTCTGGGCCATGGAGACCGATTTTGGCGCTGTCCAGGGCGATTTCAGCACCCGCAATGCGCTGGTGACACTCGCGCACGATTGCCGCCGACCGGAACTCTTCCGGCCGCAACTGCTCGCACTGATCGAGATGGTGCAGCACGGCGACCTCGACCCGGCGACCAGTACCGGCGCCTGGGCCGGCGAGATCGGCCAGGTCCAGATGCTTCCCGAGGACATCATCGCCTATGGCGTCGACGGTGACGGGGATGGCCACGTCAACGTCAAGCAGAGTTCCCCCGACGCCATCCTGACGGCCGCCAAGTTCATCCAGAGCCTCGGCTTCCGTGCCGGCGAGCCCTGGATCCAGGAAGTCACTCTTCCCGCCGATCTGCCGTGGGAAAAGAGCGGGCTTGGCAATGAAGTGCCCGCCAGCGAGTGGTTTGCCATGGGCGTGACGCCGCGCGACGGCGACACCACGTCCGGCGCGCTGCCGGCGGCGCTCGTGCTGCCGCAGGGCCGCAATGGTCCAGCCTTCCTCACCTATCCGAACTTCAACATCTATCTCGAGTGGAACCAGTCGTTCATCTACACCACCTCGGCCGCCTATTTCGCCACGCGCCTGATGGGCGCTCCGGCCTACCAGAAGGGCAATCCCGATACAGGTCTCGACGATGCCGCCATGAGGGCGCTGCAGACGAAGCTGCAGAGCGTCGGCCACGATGTCGGCAAGGTGGATGGCATTCTCGGATCCGGCACCCGCCGCGCCGTCCAGAAGGAACAGGCGCGCCTCGGACTGCCGGCAGACGGCTGGCCGACCCAGGAACTCCTGCAGGCTCTCTGAGCCCGGGGTTCCCAGCAAGATTCGGGTGGCGCAGAAAGCTGCGCCCCCCTATTCCTTCGACCTCGTCCGAGGGAGAATCACATGGCACCTGAATCACCACAACGGCTGTCGGCAACCGCCTGGGGGCTCTTGCTGCTGCTAGGCCTGATCTGGGGCGGCTCGTTCTTCTTCGCCCGCGTGGCGGTCCTGGAAGTGCCGCCCTTCACCCTGGTCTTCCTGCGATTGTCGATCGCCGCCCTGGCGCTGCACATCTACCTGCATGGGCGCCGCGATCTCTACAGGACGCTTCGCTTCCATTGGCGCGCCTTCGCCATCATGGGTCTCCTCAACAACGCTTTGCCCCACACGCTGATCTTCTTCGGCCAGACGGAGATCGGCGCCGGCCTCGCCTCGATCCTCAATGCAACGACGCCGATCTGGACGGTCATCATCGCCAACCGCCTGACGACGGACGAGAGGCTGACGGGCGCCAAGCTCGCCGGCTGCGCCATCGGCCTTGCGGGCACCGCCGTCCTGATCGGGCCAGCGCTTTCCTCGGCAGCCCATGCGCCGCTCTGGGCCCTGATCCTGCCGGTCGCAGCCGCGATCTCCTACGGCTTTGCCGGCACCTTCGGCAAACGCTTCCGCGGGATCCCGGCGCCGGTGACCGCAACCGGCCAGTTGACGGCGTCCTCCCTGATGATGCTGCCGGTCGCTCTCGTCATGGACCAGTCCTGGTCGCTGCCGATCCCGAGCACGGCTGCAATTCTGGCCATCCTCGGGCTTGCGCTCCTGTCGACCGCCTTCGGCTATTTGCTGTACTTCCGAATCCTGACCCTGGCCGGCGCCACCAATGCCTCGCTGGTCACCCTGCTCGTGCCGCCAAGCGCCATCGTCCTCGGCGCCCTGTTCCTGAGCGAGCGGCTGACGTGGACGGACATGGCGGGAATGGCGCTGATCGCGCTGGGTCTGGTGGTCCTCGACGGTCGGCTTTTCCGTCGCCTGAGTCCTGCTGCAGCGCGGTAAGGGCGGGCGCTCGGCGTCTAAAGGCTCACGGAATGTAACTCTTCCTAACAGCAGGAGAGCGGAAATTCACGATTTATCCACCATGAAAATTAACAGATTTGTTGATTTATAACAGTGGGTTGGTCGTCATTTTCAAATGAACGCAGATAGCTGCCGCCTGCACCGCAGCATAAAATTTACTTTTCAAACGGGTGAAAAGAGACATACACTCCCTCAGTCAGCACAAGGAGGCAGACATGGGGCGCGCTTACTCTCTGAATGTCCTGGCAGTTGGTGTAGCATTCGTATTCGTGGCTTCCATGCTCTTCATTTGAGCGCCACAGTTTCACAACTACCGGTCATATCTGGCATCCGTGACAATCATATAAAGATTTGAAAGCAGGAAACGCAGCTCCATCGGGCTGCGTTTCTTCTTTCGTCCTGTCAGGCGGCAGCGCCCGTCTGTGCCGGCCGCTTCGGGCGGCCAAGCCGCTCCAGCACGGCGTTGACGAGGCCGGACCTGTTCATCGTGTAGATGTGGAAGTCGTCGATGCCGCGTCGCTGCAGGTCTTCGATCTGCTCGGCAGCCACATCCGCAGCCACCTTCGCCCGCTCCTCGGGCTTGTCGTCAAAGCCCGCGAACCGGTCGTCCAGGAAAGACGGCACCGACGCGCCGCACCGTCCGGCGAACCGCTTCAGCTGCGTCAGGTTCTGGATCGGCATGATCCCCGGCACGATGGGAATGCTGATGCCTGCCGCCCGGACCTTTTCAAGGTAGCGCTCGAAGACGTCGTTCTCGAAGAAGAACTGGGTGAGAGCCCTCGCCGCTCCGGCGTCGGCCTTGCGCTTCAGGGTCTCGATGTCGGCCGCCATGTCCGGGCTTTCCGGATGCTTCTCGGGATAGGCGGAAACGGAAATGTCGAAGTCACCGAGGGCACGGAGGCCGGCAACGAGTTCGGCCGTATCGGTGTAACCCTCCGGGTGCGGTACATAGGCCGTCCCGACGCCGCTGGCGGAATCGCCGCGAAGCGCGACGATATGGCGGACGCCGGTCGCCTTGTACTCGGCGACGACGGCATGCACCTCCTCGCGCGAGGCATCGACGCAGGTCAGGTGGCCGGCCGTCACGAGCGGTGTCTCCTCGACAAGCCGCCGGATCGTCGCCAGTGTCGGCGCCTTGGTGGAGCCGCCGGCCCCATAGGTGACGGAGACGAACTCCGGGTTCCAGTCGCGCAGCTCGGCGACCGTCTGCCAGAGCTGCCCCTCCATCTCGGGACCCTTGGGCGGAAAGAACTCGAACGAAACGCTGAAGGCGTCTCGTGAAGCTTGACCGGTTCTCATGCGTGTTCTCCCTGAGTAGCCGTCATGTCGTGGGCCGAACTGGGTTCGGCGATCAGCAGGCGTTTGTCGCGGGCAAGCCACAGCGTCGCCGTCAGCGACGGGGCGATCTTCTGCCCGGACGCCAGATCGACGACCTCCTCGACCTCCAGGCCCACCTTTTCCAGCCAGTCGCTCATGATCTGGTGTGAAAAACCGAGGCGCACGTGAGCGTGCTCGTCGCGAAGGTATTCGAGCGTGTGGGGGGCGAGATCGACGATCAGGAGCCGCCCGCCGGGCCGCAGCACCCGGGCCGCCTCGGCGATCGCCAGCTCCGGCTGGTCCAGGAAGTGCAGCACCTGATGGATCGTGATGAGGTCGAAGTCCTGCCCCTCCACCGGCAGGTTGAGGATGTCCCCGTGCCGGACGGAGGCCTTGAGGATGCCGGCATTGTCCAGATTGGCGCGCGCCACAGACAGCATGTCCCGACTGGCATCGACGCCGACCGCGCGCCTGTAGATGTCCGACAGCAACTGCAGGATCCAGCCTGTTCCGGTTCCCAGATCCAGCAGCGAATCGACGGGCGTCCGGCCGATCAGCCCAAGAAGCGCCTTCTCGACGGCGGCATCGCTGACATGCAGGCGCCGCAGCTCGTCCCATTCGGACGCGTTGCGGCTGAAATAGGCCTGTGCCCGCTCCGCCCTCGCCCGCTTCACCGTCGCCAGCCGCTCTCCATCGCGCACCAGCACCGGCTCGTCTGAAGCGGCCGCGGCCAGCAGGGTTTGCACCAGCACCGCTGCCCGGCCGTCCTGCTTCAGGCGGAAATAGGCCCAGGCACCCTCCTGATACCGCTCGATCAGGTCCTCCTCCGCCAGAAGCTTGAGGTGACGCGAGATGCGCGGCTGGGATTGGCCGAGAATTTCGGTGAGGTCGCTGACAGTGAGGTCGCCGTCGGCCAGAAGGGCCAGAAGGCGAAACCGCGTCGGTTCGCCGACGGTCTTCAGCACATCCACCAATGTATCGAGCGACAAACCCATTCGCACCAGCCTTACGCAATCAAGATATAAAGATATCTTTATATGAGGCGGAGCGGTCGTGCAACCCGATTGTCGTCGTGTCGGTGGAAAAGCAGAAGGCCCCGGCAGCCCGGAGCCTCCTGCATTATCAGGTCAGTGTGACGGTCAGCGCGTCAGGCGCTTGTAGGTCTGGCTGCCGGGATTGAGGGCGTCGGCACCGAGACGACGAATCTTGTCCTGCTCGTAGTCTTCGAAGTTGCCTTCGAACCACTCCACATGGCCGTCGCCTTCGAAGGCGAGGATGTGGGTGGCAAGACGGTCGAGGAACATGCGATCGTGGCTGATGATGATGGCGCAGCCGGCAAAATTCTCGAGCGCCGTTTCCAGCGCGCCGAGCGTTTCCGTATCAAGGTCGTTGGTCGGTTCGTCGAGGAGGAGAACGTTGCCGCCGGCCTTCAGCATCTTGGCAAGATGCACGCGGTTGCGCTGGCCGCCGGAGAGGTTTCCGACCTTCTGCTGCTGGTCGCCGCCCTTGAAGTTGAAAGCACCGCAATAGGCGCGGGAGTTCATGTCGAACTTGCCGAGCTTGATGATTTCGGCACCGCCGGAGATTTCCTCCCAGACCGTCTTCGAACCGTCCAGCGCGTCGCGGCTCTGATCGACATAGCCAAGGTGCACCGTGTCGCCGATACGGATCGAACCGGCATCCGGCGTTTCCTGTCCGGTGATCATCTTGAACAGCGTCGACTTGCCCGCGCCGTTCGGTCCGATGATGCCGACGATGCCCCCCGGCGGCAGCTTGATCGACAGGTCGTTGATCAGCGTGCGACCTTCAAAGCCCTTGGTGATGCCGTCGAGCTCGATGACCACCTGGCCGAGGCGTTCGGATACGGGGATGATGATCTGTGCATCGCCCGGCCGGATGCCTTCCGCAGCATCCACCAGCTGTTCGTAGGACCGGATACGCGCCTTGGACTTGGCCTGGCGTGCCTTCGGGCTGGAGGCAATCCATTCCTGTTCGCGCGAGATTGCTTTCTGGCGGCCGGCATCTTCGCGGGCTTCCTGCTGCATGCGCTTGGCCTTGGCGGTGAGATAGGCCGAGTAATTGCCTTCGTAGGGAATGCCACGGCCGCGGTCGAGCTCGAGGATCCAGCCGGTGACGTTGTCGAGGAAGTAGCGATCGTGGGTGATCATCATCACGGCGCCGGGATAGGCGCGCAGGTGCTTTTCGAGCCAGGCAATGGTTTCGGCGTCGAGGTGGTTGGTCGGTTCGTCGAGCAGCAGCAGGTCCGGCTGCGACAGAAGCAGGCGGCAGAGCGCGATACGGCGACGCTCACCACCGGAGAGAACCGAGACGTCGGCATCCTTCGGTGGGCAGCGCAGGGCTTCCATCGCCATCTCGACCTGCTGTTCGAGATCCCAGAGGTTCTGGCTGTCGATGACGTCCTGAAGCTTTGCGCCCTCTTCCGCTGTCTCGTCGGAATAGTTCATCATCAGTTCGTTGTAGCGGTCGAGCACCGCCTGCTTGTCGGCCACGCCTTCCATGACGTTCTCGAAGGCGGTCTTCGTCTCGTCGAGATGCGGCTCCTGCTCCAGGTAGCCGACGGTCGCGCCTTCGGCGAGCCAGGCTTCGCCGTTGAACTCCTTGTCCTGGCCGGCGATGATGCGCAGCACGGTGGACTTACCGGCGCCGTTTGGACCGAGGATACCGATCTTGGCGTCCGGGTAGAAGGACAGGCTGACGTTCTCGAGGATCTTCTTGGCGCCGTAGGACTTGTTCAGTCCCGACATGTGATAGATGAACTGGCGTGCCATCGTGAAATTGCTCCGGGCAGAATGGGAAGTTGCCGCTATGTAGGCGAATTGGCGCCCCGGAGCAATGCGCAGGCGCCTAAGGGAGGGGTAATGTTCAGCGAAACGCGACGATTCCAGAGCCCGACGGGCGCCGACCTTGCCTATCACCACCGCGCGTCGGGGCCAGCTGCTGCTGGCATTCTCCTGATCTGCCATGGACTGGCCGAGCATTCAGGGCGCTACCGCGCATTTGCGGACAAGATGGCCGATACCGGCTTTCACGTCTATGCCCATGACCACCGCGGCCACGGTGAAACGAGGGCGCCGGATGCAGTCCCCGGACGCTTTGCCGAGCGCGACGGTCTGCGCAAGGTGATCGACGACGTCTGCGCCATGCGCGACATGGCCGCCGCGGCGCACCCCGGCCTGCCCGTCATCCTCTTCGGTCATTCCATGGGCGGCCTCATTGCCCTCAACGTTGCCGTCGATCGACCCGACGACTTCCAGGGACTCACCATCTGGAACTCGAACTTCCACCCAGGACCCGCCGGGCGCCTCGCACAGGCCGTGCTTCTGGCGGAACGGGCGTTGAAGGGGTCGGACGTGCCGAGCACCATCCTGCCGATGGCGACATTTCGCGCCTGGGGCCGCTCGATGCCGGAAAAGCGCACCGAGGCGGACTGGCTGAGCAATGATCCGGCCGAGGTCGATGCCTATCTCGCCGACCCCCTGTGCGGCTTCGACGCCAGCGTTTCGCTGTGGCTCGACCTGTTCGAGATGACCTACCGTGGCCCGACGCTCGTCGACAGGCTGCGCAAGGACATGCCTATCTACCTCGTCGGCGGCGAGAACGACCCGGCCACCAACGGCGGCCGCGAGATCACCTGGCTCGCGCGTCATCTGAAGACACACGGATTGCGTCGTGTAACGAGCAGGATCTGGCCGAAGACCCGCCACGAGACGTTGAACGACAGCGTCCGCAACGAAGCGACCGCGGAATTCGCCGCCTGGGCACGCGAGGCCGCCGAGCTTCGAACGGAATGAAGTGATGACATTTCGTCAAGTGCGGCCGCAGCCGCGCTTGGCTATACATGACCCGTGGCCGGAACTGATTGCCCTGCCGCGCCTTGCAAGAGTGGATCAGGATGACTTCCCCAGCCGGCGGCCTTGCCGCCACCCATGCCCCGACTGCAAGCATCGTCAACGGCCTCCTGCTGATGCTGCTCGCCATGCTTGTGGCGCCGCTGATCGACACCTTCTCCAAGCTCGCCACCGACACCACGTCGCCGACCATGATCACCGCCGGCCGCTTCGTCTTCCAGGCTATCTTCATGCTGCCGATCGTGATCTGGCACGGCCTGTGGCGCAGCTTCTCCTGGCGGATGAGCACCTTCCACGCCATACGCGCAGCCCTGATCACCGTCGGCATGATCTGCTTCGTTGCGACGCTCGCCGTGATGGAAGTGGCCGACGCAGTCGCAATCTTCTTCGTCGAGCCCATGATCCTGACGGTGCTGTCGAGCATCTTCCTGAAGGAAGTGGTCGGCTGGCGGCGCTACACCGCCTGCGGCGTCGGCTTCCTCGGCGCCATGATCATCATCCAGCCAAGCTTTGTCGACATCGGTTTCGTGGCGCTGCTGCCGATCGCCACCGCCTTCTGCGTTGCGGTGTTTGCGCTGATGACCCGCGCGCTGGCCCGGCACGAGAACCCCTGGGCCATGCAGTTCCAGATGGCGCTCTGGGGCATCCCGATTTCCGCGGCGCTGCTGGCGATCGGCAGCGGGAGCGGCATCGCGTTCATGGCCCCCTCCACGCCGGACGTGACGACGGTGGCGTGGCTTGTCGGCGTCGGCTTCTTTGCCACCCTGTCCGGCGTCCTCGCGGTCTACGCCTATCGGGTCGCCCCGGCCTCCATCCTGGCGCCGATCCAGTATTTCGAGATCGTCTCGGCAACGCTTTTCGGCTGGCTCATCTTCGGGGATTTTCCCGATGGCACCAAATGGCTGGGCATCGCCATCGTCGTCGGCTCCGGCCTCTACATCATCTGGCGCGAACGCCGCGCTGCCTCCAAACCCGTGACAACGGCCGATCCCGTCGTCACGCCCTGAACAGGGACACCATGAACGAGACCACAGCGAAGAAACCGCCCCTCACCGGAATCCGGGTCATCGAACTGGCCCGCGTCCTTGCCGGCCCCTGGGCCGGCCAGATGCTCGCCGACCTCGGCGCGGACGTGATCAAGGTGGAGAACCCGGAAGGTGGCGACGACACGCGCGCCTGGGGACCGCCCTTCGTCGAAGGCGAAGACGGCGAGAACCTCTCGGCTGCCTACTATCATGCCACCAATCGCGGCAAGCGCTCGGTCGCCGTTGATCTGAAGACCGCAGACGGACAGGAGATCGTCCGCCAGCTGGTGGCGACCGCCGACGTGGTGATCGAGAACTTCAAGCTCGGTGGACTGAAGAAATACGGGCTGGACTACGAGAGCCTGAAGGCGATCAACCCCAAGCTTGTCTATTGCTCGATCACCGGCTTCGGCCAGGACGGCCCCTATGCCAATCTCGCCGGCTACGACTACATCGTCCAGGGCATGTCCGGCTTCATGTCGATCACCGGCGAGACCGACGGCCAGCCGATGAAGGCGGGCGTCGCCATCGCCGACATCTTCACCGGCATCTACGCCGTGGCGGCCATCCAGGCGGCGCTGATCCATGCCATGAAGACCGGCGAAGGCCAGCTGGTGGACATGGCTCTCCTCGACGTGATGTCGGCGGTGCTGGCCAACCAGAACATGAACTACCTGGTCTCCGGCACGCCGCCGACCCGCCTCGGCAACGCGCATCCGAACATCAGCCCCTATGAGGTCATTCCCGTCGAGGACGGCCACATCATCCTGGCCGTCGGCAACGACGGGCAGTTCCGCCGCTTCTGCCGTGTTCTCGGCATCGAGGCCCTGGCCGACGACGAGCGCTTTTCGACCAACAAGGCCCGCGTCGCCAACCGCCTTGCCCTGCGGCCGCTGCTGGTGGCGCAGACCGAAACCTGGCCGAAGGCGGCCCTGCTCGCCGCCTGTGGCGACAACGCAGTCCCGGCCGGACCGATCAACTCGGTCGCCGAGATGTTCGACGATCCGCAGGTGAAGGCGCGCGGGCTGCGCATCGACCTGCCGTCGTCCGACGGCACCATCATTCCCGGCGTCCGCACGCCGATCGTGCTGTCGGAAACGCCGCTTGCCTATCACCGCCCGAGCCCGAAGCTCGGCGAGCACACGCAAAGTGTGCTGTCAGAACTGAAACTCAAAGACACCAAGGGGAAAGACCGATGAAGACCGGAGGACAGCTGATTGTCGAGGCGCTGAAGGCAAACGGCGTGGAGCGCATTTCCTGCGTGCCCGGCGAAAGCTATCTCGCCGTGCTCGACGCCCTCTACGAGAGCGGCATCGAGGTTCTCGTCTGCCGCCAGGAAGGCGGCGCTGCCATGATGGCCGATACCTGGGGACGGCTGACGGGCCAGCCCGGGATCTGCATGGTCACCCGCGGACCAGGCGCCACCAACGCCTCCGCCGGGCTGCACATCGCCAAGCAGGATTCCATCCCGATGATCCTCTTCATCGGCCAGATCGGCCGCGACATGAAGGAGCGCGAGGCCTTCCAGGAGGTCGAATACCGCCGCGCCTTCACCGAATTCGCCAAATGGGTGGGCGAGATCGACGACGCCCGGCGCATCCCGGAGTTCGTCACCCGCGCCTTTGCGGTGGCGACCTCCGGCCGCCCCGGCCCCGTCGTCCTGACGCTGCCGGAGGACATGCTGGTCGAAGAGGTCGAGGCCCCGGCAGCGCGCGCCTATATGCCGGTCGAATCCCATCCTGGCCCGAGCCAGATGCGGGCACTCGAGGCGATGCTGAAAGAGGCCCAGCGGCCGATGTTCATCCTCGGCGGCACGCGCTGGAGCCAAGAGGCCGTCGCCGACATGCAGGCGTTCGCAAGCCGCTTCAAGGTGCCGGTCGGCTGCTCCTTCCGTCGGCAGATGCTGTTCGATCACCTTCATCCGTCCTACGCCGGCGATGTTGGCATCGGCATCAATCCGGCACTGTCGAAGGCGATCAAGGAATCCGACCTCATCGTCCTCGTCGGCGCGCGCATGTCGGAAATGCCTTCCTCCGGGTACACGCTGATCGACATTCCCTACCCGGCCCAGAAGCTTGTGCACGTCTACCCGGATCCGGAGGAACTCGGCCGCATCTACCGCCCCGATCTCGCCATCTGCGCGGCACCGGCGGAATTTGCCGCGGCGCTGAAGCACATCGAGCCGCCGGCGGCGCCGCTCTGGGCCGAGCGCAAGTCGGCCATGCACGACGCCTATCTGAAATGGTCCACGCCGCCGCAGACCGGTCCGGGCGCCGTGCAGATGGGGCCGATCATGGAGTGGCTGGACGCCAATACCGCGACCGACACGATCTTCACCAACGGCGCCGGCAACTACGCCACCTGGGTGCATCGCTTCCACCGCTTCCGCAAGTACAACACCCAGGCAGCTCCGACCTCCGGTTCCATGGGCTACGGCCTGCCGGCCGCCGTCGCGGCCAAGCAGCTGTTTCCCGAGCGCGAGGTGATCTGTTTTGCCGGTGACGGCTGCTTCATGATGCATGGCCAGGAGTTCATCACCGCCGTGCGCTACGGCCTGCCGATCATCACGGTGCTGGTCAACAACAGCACCTACGGCACGATCCGCATGCACCAGGAGCGGGAGTATCCCGGCCGCGTCAGCGCCACCGATCTCGTCAATCCGGATTTCGTCGCCTTCGCCAAGGCCTATGGCGGCCACGGCGAACTGGTGGAGAAGACTGCGGACTTCGCGCCCGCCTTCGAACGGGCCCGCGCCAGCGGCAAGCCGTCGATCATCGAGATCAAGCTCGATCCGGAGGCCATCACGCCGACCCGGACGCTGACGCAGATCCGCGAGAAGGCTTGATACAAAAAAGGCCGGCGCATCAGAGGATGCGCCGGCCTTCGGATTCAGATTGTCACCGCTCAGATGGCGGCGGTCACCGTAAACTCGACCTTGTACTTCGGTGCCGCAAGCTTGGCTTCGCTGGTGGCACGAGCCGGCGTGTTGGCCGGATCGACCCAGGCTTCCCATGCGGCGTTCATCTCGGCGAAGTAGGACATGTCCGAAAGGTAGATCAGCGTCTGCAGGATCTTCGACTTGTCGGAGCCGACGGCGGCCAGCAGACGATCCACTTCCCGCAGGGCATATTCGCACTGCTCCGTCACGGTCTCGCCCTCACCCACCTGGCCGGCCAGATAGACGGTGTTACCGTGGACGACAGCGCCGCTCATGCGGGCGCCTGGTTCGATGCGCTTGATGCTCATGGATACTCCTGGAAATGTTCGAGCTGCGGATGAATGGCCGGCAGCACGCCGGCCGTGAAGATCTCAGCCACGCAGATGCTGGCTTTTCTCGTAGATGGCCGTGGAGCGGGCGCCCGAGCGGCAGTAGGCGAGCATCGGACGCGGCAGTTCGTCCAGCGCATCGACCATGCCGTTGACGGCATCGGCATCGACGCCCATGCGACCGACCGGCACGTGCTTGACCTCGAGGCCGAGTGCCTCTGCCTTGGCCGCGATGTCGGCGAAGCTCGGCTGGCCGGGGTCTTCCTCGTCCGGGCGGTTGCAGACGATCGACTTGAACCCCATCGCCTTGACCTGCTCCAGGTCTTCGACCGTGATCTGTCCGGTGACCGCGTACTCGTCGTTGATCTGTCGGATATCCATCGCTTTTCCTCCGGCTGGAATGTGGCAACCCCAATACGCTGCCACCGACGGAGCGTCAATCGACGCCCGTGTCAGACGAAGCAGAAGCGCAGGCCGTAGTCGATGCTCTCGCCGGGCCTCAGGAGGGACAGCTCCCCCGCTTCCTCGAGCTCGCGACGGCCCACCCAACGGTGCGAGACCGGCTCGATGCCGAGCACATGCGCCGGCGACTGCTGGTTGCGCCAGATCTGCAGATGCGGGAGTGTGTCGGTGCGAAACTTGACCCTCAGCGTCTTGCCGCCGATCGCAGCAATCGGCCCGAGATTGACCTCGGCCCAGGCAGCGCCTTCCGTTGCCGCCGGCACGCAGAACACGCCCCCAGGGTCCTCGCCGAAGTTCCAGGGCAGGCTGCCGTTCTCCAGCATCGCGCCGTTCAACCGCACCTCGCTGTCGAACAGCCAGGCACCAATGTTCATGTGGTACATGTGAACGGGCGAGAAGGGTTCGGGCCCCGTGTTCGTGACCTTGTCGGCAAGCCAGACCTCCCCGGACTGGCCGTCGATCCGCCACTGGCGCTCCAGGAGCGCCGTGCCGCCGTCGGCAAGCTTCACCGGCACCTCGGCATGGCATTCCACATCCTCGCCCTGCCCGTCCCAGAAGACGAGCTTGGCCGGGTGCGACGAGAAGGAACCGTGCAGCGGGAAATGCTTGCCGTCCTTGCGCCCGGGTATCGGTTCAGGGTGGCGGATGTGATCCGGTCCGCAGGTGAACAGGAAGCCCTCGAGGGAGTGATCGATCCGCGGATCGCCGTCGTCGGGAATTGCGCGCCCAGGCGCCAGGTCGACCTCGCCGACGAAGCATGAGCCGATGTCGAGCACCGAGCTCTCATCGAGCATCAAGCGCGGTCCGACGGCTGCGGAAAAAGCTTTCATTTCAACTCCTCACTCCCCTGCAACGACTCTGTTACCAGAACGTGATAGAGAATTTAACGCTGTGTTCACGATGAATTCAGCTAATTCACACTAGCGTCAAATTTAGCTTGTCTGTGGCAGCCAATACACCGGGCGGAACGTTTGGCAGTCTCGGCAATTTCATCCGTGTTCAACAACAAGGTCGGTGACAACGTGAAACGCCTTTTTACCGCTAGTCTCGGTCTCGCAATTCTGGTGACCCAGGGCATCTCGACCACATCGGCGCAGGTGATCTTCGATCCCTATGCCGCAGACACCATGCTCGTCTCCCCCGACGGCAGCATCCTCGACTTCGTGCCCGAAGAAGGCGAAGTCAGGATCGGCTATGACCGCGCCGGTCAGCGGGTCCTGATCGACCGCTACGGAGAGGTGGTTGCGACGGAAGTCCGTCGCGACGCGTATGGACAGCGTCGCGTGGATCAGTACCCGCCGGCCCCGGGCGGTTACCGTGACGAAGCGGGCTACCGTGACTATCGCGAATACCGGCCGGGAGAACCCGGCTCCGTCACCGGCTCGATTGCAAGCCCCGGCTCGATCACGCGGATGCCGCTCGAGGAGCAGGCCTACCCCGAGGCGCCCCAGCCGGACGGGGACTATGCCGCGATTGACCGGGAACAGCAGCCTGTCCAGCCGATGCAGCAGCAGGAGCAGATCATCACGGTGACCAAGAAGCCGGAAGCCGAGATCGCGGCACTCCAGGTCTTCCTCGACCGCGAGGGTATTTCCCCTGGCGTCATCGACGGCCATCTCGGCGAGAACGTCAACAAGGCGATCGCCGCCTGGCAGCAGATGACGGGCGAGACGCTGGATCCCAACAACTCCGAGGACATCCTGCAGCGCCTGACCTATTCGGACGGCCTGCCGATCGTCGATTACACGATCACCGCGGCGGATGCCGCCGGTCCTTACGTGGCATCCATTCCCGAGGACTATGCGCACAAGGCGCAGCTGCCGGCCTTGTCCTATACCTCGACGAGCGAAAAGCTGGCCGAGCAGTTCCACATGGACGAGAACTACCTGAAGACGCTCAATCCCGGCGTCGACTTCTCCATCCCCGGCACGACGATCAAGGTCATCAACCCCGGCCAGCCCAAGAAGGGCGCGGTCGCGCGGATCGTGGCCGACAAGAGCAAGGAACAGGTCCTCGCCTATGGCGAAGACGGCGCCCTGATCGCGGCCTATCCGGCGACGATCGGCTCGACCGACACACCCTCGCCGGTCGGCACCCATACGGTCCAGCGCATCGCGCTCGATCCGGGCTATACCTACAACCCGAAGATCAATTTCAAGCAGGGCGACAACGACAAGGTTCTCGAGATCCCGCCAGGCCCCAATGGTCCGGTCGGAACCGTCTGGATCGCCCTGTCGAAGCCGAGCTACGGCATCCACGGCACGCCCGAGCCGTCGAAGATCGGCAAGACCAACAGCCACGGCTGCATCCGCCTGACCAACTGGGATGCCACCGAGCTCGCCAAGATGGTCAAGCCCGGCGTGACGGTCGAATTCGTGGAATAAAAAAGGCGCCTCAGGCGCCTTTTTTATTCATTCGTTCATCCGGTTGGCTTCAGGCCGCGTGGCGACCGAAGGGGAAGACGCGCAGGCGCGGCGAGCGGATGACATGCGCCGGCATCAGGCGGATGACCTCCTGCGCGAAGGCCGCCGCATTCTCCTTTGCCTTGTCGACGTTGCTGACCTTAACCGGATCCAGCGTGTGCAGGGTACCGCCCACCTCGAAGATCTCCTTGAAGGCGTTGCGCTCGCCGATCGGCGTATTGAGGACGTTGACGCCACGGGCGGCAAGCAGGCCCTTGATGGCGAGCAGTGCCTTGGTGGTCACCATCGAGGACACCCGGGTCAGCACCACCGAATGGGCGATGTCGAGGTTGGCCTTGTCCTTCATCAGCGCCAGGAGATCGAGGATCTGCGCTGCGCCCTTGGCGTCCATCGCCGATCCCTGCACGGGAATCATGACGTGATCCGAAAGACCGATCGCTGTGGTGACCAGGGCGTCCTTGGCGCCGGCGAGATCGACGATGAAGAAATCGACGCGCGACGCCAGATCGCGCAGATGACACTGCAGCGATGCGACCGACGCTTCCGAGATGACCTCGAGATTGCGAATCGGACCGGAGATCTCCGCCCACTGCGTGATCCAGTGCTGCGGATCGCAGTCGATGATGGCGACCCGAAAGCCCCGGTGGGCCAATTCGGTCGCGAGCAGAAGGGCTGCGGTGGTTTTTCCGGCACCACCCTTGGCGTTGGCAAAGGAAATTACGGGCATTCTCGGTCCTCAGGAGGGATATGAGCCGCATCGCTCGAAGGGGCACCGCAGCGGCATGGTGCATTGCCCGCATCCTGCTTAATGATGGTTAACGGACGGTTAATTCAGATGCCTGTCATATGACCGATGAGATATGAGAGCGCGACGAAAAAAGCCCCGGATCCAGGCTCCGGGGCTTGTCCGTCCGTTCCGCTTCGATTGCCTTAGAAGCAGTCGAGGAAAAGCTGCCGGGTGTTCTCCAGCGTCATCGGCACCGGATTGCCGCCGCAGCTCGGATCCTCGATCGCCATGGCCGCAAGCTCGTCGATCCGATCCGGGGTGATTCCCATCGCCGTCAGCGTGTCCGGCACGCCGAGTTCGGAGCGCAGCGACAGGACATAGTCGTAGAACCCGTCGAAGCCGCCCGCGATGCCGAGGTAGGCGGCAGCGCGCGCCAGCTTGTCTTCGATGGCCGGTCGGTTGAAGCGCAGCACAGGCGGCATGACCACGGCGTTCGTCATGCCGTGGTGGGTGTTGTAGACGGCGCCGATCGGATGCGACAGCGCGTGGATCGCGCCGAGCCCCTTCTGGAAGGCGACGGCGCCCATGGCGGCAGCCGCCATCATGTTGGTGCGGGCCTCGATGTCGGTGCCGTCCTTGTGGGCGCGCGGCAGGAACTCCTTCACCAGCCGCATGCCCTCCAGCGCGATCCCCTGGCTCATCGGATGGAAGAAGGGCGAGCAATAGGCTTCCAGGCAATGGGCGAAGGCGTCCATGCCGGTACCGGCGGTGATCACCTTCGGCATTCCGACCGTCAGCTCCGGATCACAGATGACGACGCCCGGCAGGAACTTCGGGTGGAAGATGATCTTCTTCACATGCGTCTGGGAATTGGTGATGACCGAAGCGCGCCCGACTTCCGAGCCGGTGCCGGCGGTGGTCGGCACGGCCACGATCGGCGCGATGGCGTCGGCGTTCGCCCGCGTCCACCAGTCGCCGATGTCCTCGAAGTCCCAGACCGGACGGGTCTGTCCGGCCATGAAGGCGACCGCCTTGCCGAGATCGAGGCCGGAGCCGCCGCCGAAGGCGACGACGCCGTCATGCCCGCCTGCCTTGTAGGCCGTGACACCGGCCTCGAGGTTCTTCTCGTTCGGGTTCGGATCGACATCGGAGAAGATCGCCCGGCCCAGCCCCGCCTCTTCGAGCACGTCGAGCGCATGGGCGGTGATCGCCATGGTCGCCAGTCCCCGGTCGGTGACGAGCAGCGGCTTCTTGATGCCGAGCGTCTTGCAGGCCTCCGCCAGTTCCTTGATGCGCCCGCGACCGAGTTTGACGGCCGTCGGATAGCTCCAGTTCGCGACGATGTTCATTGGGTGACCTTCTTCAGATGGTAGGACTTGGGTCTTGTAAGATTGTGAAAGCCGAGTACGGAGAGCGAGCCGCCGCGGCCGGTTTCCTTGACGCCCGTCCAGCAGAGCGCCGGATCGAGGTAGTCGGCACGGTTCATGAAGACGGTACCCGTCTCGATCTCGCGGCCAAGCCGTCCTGCCCTTTCGGCATCCTGCGTCCACAGCGAAGCCGTCAGTCCGTACTTGCTGTCGTTCATCAGCGCGATGGCTTCCTCGTCGCCCTTCACCTTCATGATGCCGACGGCAGGACCAAAGGTCTCCTCGGTCATGAAGGTCATCGAATGATCGACATCCACCAGGACCTGCGGCGCCAGATAGGCGCCGCCGTCATCGGCCGGGAAAAGCTTGGGATCGACCAGCGCCCTGGCGCCCCGCGACACCGCGTCCGCCACTTGCTCGCGCACGACCTGGGCAAATCGCCTGTTGGCCATGGGGCCTAGCGTCGTCTCCTGCTCCAGCGGATTGCCGAGCTTGTAGTTCGACACCCAGGCGACCGACTTCTCGACGAACTCGTCGTAGAGAGACTCGTGCACGTAGATGCGCTCGATGCCGCAGCAGCACTGGCCGGAATTATAGGTGGCCCCGTCCATCAGCGTGTCGACGGCGGCGTCGAGATCGGCGTCCTCCATCACATAGCCCGGATCCTTGCCGCCGAGTTCGAGGCCAAGGCCGGTGAAGGTGCCAGCAGCCGCCCGTTCGATCGAACGGCCGCCCGCGACGGAGCCGGTGAAGTTGATGAAGTTGAACTTGCCCGCGGCGATCAGCGCGGAGGTCGTGTCATGGTCGAGGAACAGGTTGACGAAGACGTCGTCGGGAACGCCCGCTTCCACGAAGGCGCGCACCATGCGCTCGCCGACCAGCAGGGTCTGCGAGGCGTGCTTGATGACCACCGTGTTGCCGGCCATCAGCGCCGGAGCAATCGTGTTGATGGCCGTCATATAGGGATAGTTCCACGGGGCGATGACGAAGACGACGCCATGCGCTTCCCGCTCGATGCGGCGCTCGAAGGCGCCACTCTCTTCCACCACCATCGGCGCCAAGGCATCCGCGGCGATGGATGCGACATAGTTCGAGCGCTCGTTGAAACCCTTGAACTCGCCGCCGTAACGGATCGGCCGGCCCATCATCCAGGCCAGTTCCGGGACGATCTCGTCCGCCATCTCGTTGAGACGGGCGACCCCCTTCATGACGAGCTGCACCCGCTCCTCCAGCGGCCGCTTCGCCCAGGCCTTCTGCGCCTTGCGCGCCCGATCGACGGCAACTGCGGCCTCCTCGAAACTCATGGCCTGCCGCTCGGCGTAGACCGAGCCGTCGACCGGCGAAATACATTGGATCATCGTCATGATCGCGCTTCCTGTCGTTTATGAACTTGTGGTTTGAGCACTAGGCCCTTTCGAACCCGCGCGCCACTTCCCAGTCGGTGATGCGGCGATCGTATTCCTCCTGCTCCCATTGCGCAGCACGGGTGTAGTGATCGATGACATCGTCCCCGAAGGCCGTGCGCAGCATGGCCGAACCGTTCATCAGCGCGGTCGCGCCCCGCAGCGTGTTGGGGATTTCGCGGATGTCCTTGCCGCCATAGGCGTCGCCGACGAAGGCGGGCTCCAGCGCCATCTTCTTTTCGATCCCGTCGATGCCGGCCGCCAGCAGCGCCGCCATGGCGAGATAGGGGTTGAGGTCGGAGCCGCCGACCCGGCATTCGATGCGGATGCCCTTCGTCTCCTCGCCGCAGAGGCGGTAGCCGGCGGTGCGGTTGTCCTTCGACCAGATCGCCTTGGTCGGCGCGAAGGTGCCCGCCATGAAACGCTTGTAGGAGTTGATATAGGGCGCCAAGAAATAGGTGATCTCGCCGGCATGGGCGAGCAGTCCGGCCACATAGTGCCGCATCGTCTCCGACATGCCGTATTCTGCATCCTTGTCGAAGAAGAGCGGCGTCTTGCCGTCAGCGCTCCAGAGCGACTGGTGGATGTGCGACGACGAGCCGGCCGCAGCGTAGTTCCACTTGGCCAGGAAGGTGATCGCCTTGCCCTTCGACCAGGCGATCTCCTTGCAGGCGTTCTTGATGACGACATGCCGGTCGGCCATGGTCAGGGCATCGGCGTAGCGGACGTTGATCTCCGCCTGCCCCGCCGACGCCTCGCCCTTGGAATTCTCCACCGGGATGCCGGCGCCCTGCAGGCCGTTGCGGATCGCCCGCATCACATCCTCCTCCTTGGTGGTCTGGAAGATATGGTAGTCCTCGTTATAGGTGCCGGCGAGCTTCAGGTTGCGGTAGCCCGAGGCCTGCGCCTGCTCGTAGGTCTGGTCGAACAGGAAGAATTCCAGCTCGGTCGCCATGAAGGCCTTCATGCCCATGGCGTCCAGCCGCGCGACCTGCTTCTTGAGGATGGCACGCGGGGAATGGGCCACCTCCTCATGCGTGTGGTGATCGAGCACGTCGCAGAGCACGAGCGCGGTGCCTTCCAGCCACGGCACGCGGCGAAGCGTCGAAAGATCCGGCTTCATCGTATAATCGCCGTAGCCCGTCTCCCAGCTTGTCGCCTTGTAGCCGGAGATGGTCTCCATCTCCATGTCGGTTGCCAGCAGGTAGTTGCAGCTGTGGGTTTCCTCGAAGGCGCTTTCAATGAAGAACTCAGCCTGGAAGCGCTTGCCCATCAGCCGGCCCTGCATATCGACGAGGCAGGCCAGGACGGTATCGATCCGGCCGGCATCGACGTCGGCCTTGAGTGCATCGAAGGTATAGGTGGGGGACATGGATGGGTTCCGTCAGGCGAGCGTGTTGAAGGGTGGCAGATCCGGAGGCTCCGGATCTGCCGTTGGGTTATGCGATCAGGTGTAGCGGTACGGCGGCCCCGCCTTCTCCATCGTGTCGCGATACTTCTTCAGGATATCGACCACCTTGGCGCAGCGCGGGCTGATCTGGGCGGTCTCGTCCCAGAACTTCAGCGCTTCCGCCTCGACCGTCTTCCACTCCGCCTCGGGAATCGTCGTCAGTTCCAGCTTCGTGCCCTCGACGCGCAGCTTCGCCTCGCCGCCCCAGTACCAATGCTGGCGGTAATAGTGCGACGAGTCCATCGTCAGCATGAAGAGCTCCTTCAGATTGTCCGGCACCTCCGCCCAGCGATCGGCATTGGCGAAGAAGGAGCCGCACCAGGCGCCCGAGATGTTGTTGGTGAGGAAGTACTTCGTCACGTCCGCCCAGCCGACGGTATAGTCCTCGGTGATCCCCGACCAGGCGATCCCGTCGATCTCGCCGGTCTGCATCGCCACCTGCACGTCTTCCCAGGGCAGTGTCACGGGCACGACGCCGAAGCGCGACAGGAACTGGCCGGCCGTCGGGAAGGTGAAGATCCGCAGCCCCTTCAGGTCCTCCAGGCTGTTGAGCGGCTTGTTGGTGGCAAAGTTGCAGGGGTCCCAGGAGCCCGCAGACAACCACTTCACGCCGACCTCGTCATAGGCCTCCTGCCAGATCTCGTTCAGCCCATACTGGTGGAACAGGGTGGGCACGTCGAGGCTGTAGCGCGAGGCGAACGGGAAGTAGCCGCCGAAAACCTTGATATCGACCGGCGAGTTCATCGAATCGTCGTCCGACTGCACGGCATCGATCGTTCCGGCCTGCATGGCGCGGAAGAGCTCGCCCGTCGGCACCAGCTGGTCGGCGGTGTAGAGCTCGATCTCCATCTGGCCGTCGGCGATCTTGTTGAAGGAGTCGATCGCCGGCTTGATGACGTGCTCGGCAAGCGCCGGGCCGGCATAGGTCTGCAACCGCCAACGGATCGGCGCCTGCGCTCTCACGTGCGGAGCCGCCAGCATGGCGGGCCCTGCGGCAGCAGCCGTCATGCCGGCTTTCTTCAGAAATTCGCGTCTGTTCGTCATGTCTGTTCCCTCTGTTGCTGATTGACACAGTCACGCCGTGCCGGCTCATCCGGCACGAGGAATGGCCCCTTCCCCGGGGCTCTTGCTCTTGGTGTTGTGAGGCTAGCCGCGCACATTGACGTGCTCCGGCAGCCAGAGTGCGATCTGCGGAAAGGCCATGATGATCGCCAGCCCGATCATCATGATGATCACGAACGGCCAGACGGACCGGTAGATGTCGCCCAGCGAGATCTCCTTCGGCGCCATCGCCCGCATCAGGAAGAGATTGTAGCCGAAGGGCGGCGTCATGTACGAGATCTGGCAGGTGATCGTGTAGAGCACGCCGTACCAGACGAGGTCGAAGCCGAGCTTGCCGACGAGCGGGATGTAGAGCGGCGCAACGATCACCAGCATGGCCGTGTCATCCAGGAACATGCCCATCAGGATGAATGACAGCTGCATCATGATCAGGATCGTCCAGGGCGACAGACCCCAGTCGTTGACCAGCAGGCCCTCGATCGCCCGGACGGCACCCAGCCCATCGAAGACGGCACCGAAGCAGAGGGCGGCGAGGATGATCCACATGAACATGCAGGAGATGCCGAGCGTCTGCTCGATCGTCCGGGTCAGCACGCCATTGCCGAGACGCCCCTTGAGCGCGGCCACCACCAGCGCCGAGAGCGCGCCGACGGCAGAGCTCTCCACCAGGCTCGTGTAGCCCATCAGGAACAGGCCCATCATCAGGAAGAAGATCAGGAACGGCAGGATCCCGGCCCGCAGCAGCAGGAGTTTGTCGCGCAGCGGGATGTCCCGTTCCTCCTTCGGGAGGACAGGCCCCAGCGCCGGATTGAAGTGGCAGCGCACGAGGACGTAGATGATGAAGAGCGCTGCGAGCAGCAGACCCGGCAGCGCACCGGCGAGCCAGAGCTGACCGACCGGCTGGCGAGCGATCATGCCGTAGAGGACCAGCACCACGCTCGGCGGCACCAGGATCCCGAGCGAGCTCCCCGCCTGGATCACACCGGTGACCATCGTCTTGTCGTAGCCGCGCTTCAGCAGTTCCGGCAGTGCGATCGTCGCGCCGATCGCCATGCCGGCGACCGAGAGGCCGTTCATGGCCGAGATCACCACCATCAGCCCGATCGTGCCGACGGCAAGACCGCCGCGCAGTCCGCCCATCCAGACGTGGAAGGCTTTGTAGAGATCCTCGGCAATGCCGGATTCCGAGAGCAGATAGCCCATGAAGATGAACAGCGGCAGCGTCAGCAGCGGATACCACTTCATCAGCTTCATGGCCGCCGAGAACCCGAGCTCGAAGCCGCCGTTGCCCCACAGGATGGCTGCCGCGACGACGCCGACGAACCCGATGACGGCAAAGACGCGCTGCCCCGTCAGCATGCTGAGCAGCATCGACGAGAACATGAAGAGGATGATCATTTCCGCGCTCATGCGAGCGACCTCCCCAGCGCCGTCGCGATATCCTTGATGAAGATCGAGGTCGCCTGCAGCAGTGTCAGGAAGATGCCGATCACCATGATGATCTTGATCGGCGCCATGTAGGGCGACCAGGAGGAGTAGCTGGTCTCGGTGTATTGCAGCGCGTAGGTCGTGCTGGAGATGCCGCCGTAGAGCAGGAAGAACAGGTAGGTGAACAGCATGAAGATGGTGATCGCGTCGACGACGGCCTTGGTCTTCGGCGACCAGCGGCCATAGGCGAGATCCATGCGCACGTGGGAATCCATCTGCAGCGAATAGGCGCCGCCGAGGAGGTAGTAGGCCGACATCACGAACTGCGCCATCTCCAGCGTCCAGAGCGACGGCAGGAAGAAGGTCTTCGAGATCGACGACCAGAGCAGGATGCCCATCATCACGAAGATCAGGTACATGGTCACGCGCCCGACGCCCCGGTTGAAGCGGTCGACGGTGCGGACATAGGTTTTCAGCGCCTCAGGCATCGGCCCGACCCGGCGCGGCACTCACATTCGCAGGCATCCCTTCATTCTCCCAGTCCGTTCCACCTCGTTACGCCCCGCCATTATTGTTCTGATTGGTCAGTGCGTTGATAGCTTGTCTCAGCAGGCCGCTGAGGAAGTCTGCCGCCCGGCCCTGCCCCGCCTCGTCGGCGATCAGGTCATTGCGGATCTCGATCATCACGTTCAGCATGCCCGCCGGCATGGCGTGCAGCTCCAACGTATGGGTAACGCCATCGGCCGGTCCATAGGGTTCGTTGCGCGCCACCCGGTAGAGCGTGCCGCCGGCGGCAATCTCCAGCATGGCATCGGCAAGCCGGTGATCCCGCTCATGGAGAATGCCGATTTCCACCTGTCTCTGCTGTCCGAAATAGACGGGCGTGAAGCTGTGCACCGTCACCAGCACCGTTGGCCGGCCCAGAGCCCTGCGTGTCTCGATATCCTGGCGGATGCGCCCCTGGAACGGCAGGTAGAGGGACGAGGTCCGCAGCGAGCGCTCCTCCTCCGTCAGGTTCTCGTTGCCGGGAATGCGGAAGATCTCGCTGACATCGCGCATCGCAGCCGGCGAATCCGGCGGACGGTTGCAGTCGTAGATCAGCCGGGAGAAGCGCTGGTAGATCAGCGTGGCGTCGAGTTGCTGCGACATCCGCTGCGCCACCGCAAGCGCGCCGGGGTCCCAGGCGATATGGGATGCGAGAGCATCGCCGGAGAGGCCGAGCGTGCCGTAGCGCTGCGGCAGCCGTCGCGAGGCATGTTCGCAGACGAGCAGGACCTCGCCCTTCCCGTCCGGGTTTTCGACAGCCACAGGATCGCCGTCGGCCTCAGTGAAGAATGTTGTCTCAGCCAGCATTCGAAGATGTCATCACTCGGGGAAAGACTTAGAAGAGAATTCTTCATCTTCGACGACCCGTCAATGCAGTCCTGAAAATTTCTCTTCATTGCTTCCATTGACTCCGAAACCGAAAGAACTTTTAAATCTTCATCAACCGGCGAAGACCGGAGGGAACAGCTTCAGTGCCAACGACAGCACGCACCGTCTCAGATGTCATCCGCACCCGCTACGACAGCCTGACTCGCGCGGAACGGCAGTTGGCCGACAGGATTTTGGAGAATTATCCGGTGTCCGGCCTCGGCAGCATCACCACGATCGCGGAGAACGCAGGCGTCTCGACGCCCACTGTTGCCCGCATGGTGCAGAAGCTCGGCTTCAAGGGCTATCCGGAATTCCAGTCGCATCTGCACCAGGAGCTGGAGGCGACGATCTCCAACCCCATCGCCAAGCACGACCGCTGGGCGTCGAATGCCCCGGGCATGCACATCCTCAATCGCTTTGCCGATGCCATCACCGCCAACCTGCGCGAGACGCTCTCGGACCTCGACACGCGCACCTTCGAGGAAGCGGCGTCGCTGCTGGGAGATCCCAAGCGCGGCATCTATTTCGTCGGCGGCCGCATCACGGGGGCGCTGGCGGAATACTTCTTCACCCACATGCAGGTGATCCGCCCGAAGACGACGCTGATCTCGACCAACTCCAGCTCCTGGCCGCAGCACGTCCTCAACATGAACCCCGGCGACGTGCTGGTGATCTTCGACATCCGCCGCTACGAGCAGGAGATGGCGACGCTTGCCGAAGTCGCCAAGGCAAATGGCGTCGTCATCGTCCTCCTGACCGACGTCTGGGGCTCGCCGGTCGCCAAACATGCCCTGCACAGCTTTCGGGTCCGCATCGAGGCGCCCAGCGCATGGGACTCCTCCGTCGTGACCCTGTTCGTCGTCGAGGCGCTGATCGAGGCGGTGCAGAGCGCCGCCTGGGACAGGACACGCGAACGCATGAATTCCCTGGAAGACCTGTTTGAACGATCCCGGCTGTTTCGCCGCCACAATCGCCACGGGCCCAAATGACCGTGGCGGACGCAAAGGCCGTCTGCGCAAGGGCTTCATGAGCAAAAGCTCACCTTCGCAGGCTGTCACATACGCTACATCAACTGGCTCTACGAGTCGCGCCAACACGACCAACCTCAGGAGGATATCGTGATCACCAAGACCCACCGTTTGCTGTCTCTGACGACCGCCATCGTCATGGCTTCGACCAGCCTTGCCTTTGCCGAACCGAGCGCGGAACTCATCGAAGCGGCCAAGAAGGAAGGCATGCTGACCACCATCGCCCTGCCCCACAGCTGGTGCGGCTACGGCGACGTCATCGCCGGCTTCAAGGCGAAGTATCCCGAGATCCAGGTCAACGAGCTGAACCCTGACGCCGGCTCCGCCGACGAAGTGGAAGCCATCAAGGCCAACAAGGACAACAAGGGCCCGCAGGCGCCTGACGTGGTCGACGTCGGCCTCGCCTTCGGACCGCAGATGAAGGACGAAGGCCTGCTGCAGCCCTACAAGGTCTCGACCTGGGACGAGATTCCGGACGACATCAAGGATGCCGAAGGCTACTGGTACGGCGACTATTACGGCGTTCTGTCGTTCATCGTGAACAAGGACCTCGTCGAGAACACGCCGGCTGACTGGGCCGATCTTCTGAAGCCGGAATATGCAAGCCAGGTCGCGCTTGCCGGTGACCCGCGCGCCTCCAACCAGGCCATCCTCGGCGTTCTCGCCGCCGGCCTGCACAAGGGCGCCGAAGCCGGCGAAGCATCCGGCAAGGCCGGCCTCGAATACTTCGCCGAGCTGAACAAGGCCGGCAACTTCGTTCCGGTCATCGCCAAGGCCGGCACGATCGCACAGGGCGCGACCCCGATCGCGATTGCCTGGGACTACAACGTGCTCGCATGGCGCGACGAACTGGCCGGCAACCCGCCGGTCGAAATCGTCGTGCCGAAGACCGGCGTTCTCGCCGGCGTCTACGTCCAGGGCATCTCCGCCTACGCACCGCATCCGAATGCCGCCAAGCTGTGGATGGAATACCTTTACTCCGACGAAGGCCAGAACCTCTGGCTGAAGGGTTACTGCCATCCGGCCCGCTTCAACGCCATGGCCAAGGCCGGCAAGATCCCGCAGGAACTGATGGACGCGCTGCCGCCGGCTGAGAGCTACGAAGCCGCCGTCTTCCCGACCGTCGAGGAGCAGAACGCCAACAAGGCCGCCGTCACTGCCGGCTGGGACAGCGTCGTCGGCGCCAACGTTCAGTAAGCCTCTCCACTTCAGTCCCGGCCCTCCACAAGGGGCCGGGACTTGCCAGCCGAAGCGCTCTCGCCGTACGTTCACCGGAAGCGCAACAACAGCCTGACGGGGATAACCTGCCGCGATGAACCAAGCCTCACCCGCACCCCGGCTGCGCCTCTCGTTCACATGGCTGGGCCTGATGCCCTTCGTGATCTTCGTGATGCTGTTCATGGTGCTGCCGACGATGCACATCGTCATCGGTGCCTTCCAGACGCGCGACGGCGCCTTCACGCTGCAGAACATCATCGACCTCAACAGCGGCACCATCCCGTCCAGCTACTGGATCTCGGTCAAGATCTCCGTCGCCTCCGCCGCCCTCGGCTGCCTCATCGGTTTCGGCATGGCCGCAGCCGTTGTCTTCGGCGCCGTGCCGCGCTGGATCCGCTCGCCGCTGATGACCTTTTCCGGCGTCGCATCGAACTTCGCGGGCGTGCCGCTCGCCTTCGCCTTCCTGGCGACCTTCGGGCCGGTGGGCCTCGTCACCGTCTTCCTGCGCAATAATTTCGGCCTCGTCCTGCAGCGCGACCTCGGCTTCAACATCCTCAGCTTCTGGGGCCTGACGGTCACCTATCTGTTCTTCCAGATCCCGCTGATGATCCTGATCATCACGCCAGCCCTCGAGGGCCTGCGCCGCGAATGGCGGGAAGCCGCGCAGGTGCTGGGTGCAACCACCCTGCAGTATTGGCGGATGGTGGCCATGCCGATCCTCTTCCCCTCGCTTCTCGGCACCTTTGCGCTGCTCTTCGCCAATGCCTTCGGCGCCGTTGCCACCGCCATCGCGCTGACCGGCTCCAGCCTCAACATCGTGCCGATCCAGCTCTACGCGCAGATCCGCGGCGATGTTCTGGGCAATCCTCACCTCGGCTACGCCATGGCCTTCGGCATGATCGTCGTCACCGCCATCGCCAATGTCGTCTACATCTGGCTGCGCATCCGCGCCGAGAGGTGGCTCAAATGAGTATCGGCGCGCGCATCATCGGCTGGGGAGTGCTGATCTTCGGCCTCCTGTATTTCTTCGTGCCGCTCGGCGGTCTCTTCGAGTTCTCGCTGAAGGCCAGACGCGGCGTCTACAGTCTCGACGCCTATTCCCGGGTCTGGGCTGATCCGCAGTTCCAGGCGACCTTCGGCTATTCCGTGATGATGGCGCTAGCGACGATCGTCATCGGCATCGTCATCGTCGTTCCCACCGCCTTCTGGGTGCGGCTGAAGATGCCCTGGGCACGGCCCTACGTCGAATTCATGACCCTGCTGCCGCTGGTCATTCCCGCCATCGTCATCGTCTTCGGCTATATCCGGCTCTACAACACCTCGAGCTTCCTGCCGCTGACCGGTTCCGTCCTCGGCACCAATGTGCTGCTCGCCTTCGGCTATACGGTGCTCGCCCTGCCCTACATGTATCGCGCCGTGGATACGGGATTGCGGACGATCGACGTCGCGACGCTGACGGAGGCCGCACAGATTCTCGGCGCCGGATGGTTCACGATCCTGAGCCGGATCATCCTGCCGAACGTCGTTCCCGCCGTTCTGTCAGGTGCCTTCCTGACGTTCGCCATCGTCATCGGCGAATTCACGCTGGCGGCCCTGCTCGACCGGCCGGCCTTCGGCCCATACCTTCAGCGCATCGGCGCCAACAAGGCCTATGAGCCGTTTGCGCTCTCCGTCATCGCCTTCGGCATCACCTGGGGCTGCCTTGCGCTGATCCAACTCGTTTCCCGCTTCAGCAAGGCGGCACCCGCCCGCTTTTAAGGATTGATCTGCCCATGTCGTTCCTGGTTCTCGACAACCTCCAGAAGAGTTTTGGCCCGGTGCAGGTGGTGAAAGACTTCAACATGTCCATCGAGAAGGGCGAATTCGTCTCCTTCCTCGGACCGTCCGGCTGCGGCAAGACCACCGTGCTCAGGATGATCGCGGGCTTCGAGATGCCGAGCGGCGGCACGATCACCATCGACGGTGAGGACCAGGACCGGCTGAAGTCCAACCAGCGCAACATCGGCATGGTCTTCCAGGCCTATGCGCTCTTCCCCAACATGAACGTCTTCGACAACGTCGCCTTCGGGCTGAAGGTGGCCGGCAAGCCGAAGGCCGAGATTACGGAACGCGTCAACGAGATGCTGGCGCTGATCCGCCTCGAGCACCTGGCCGACCGCTACCCCTACCAGATGTCGGGCGGACAGCAGCAGCGTGTTGCCTTGGCCCGCGCGCTGGCGCCCAAGCCGCGGGTTCTGCTTCTCGACGAGCCGCTGTCGGCGCTCGATGCCAAGATCCGCATTTCGTTGCGCGAGGAGATCCGGCAGATCCAGCGCCAGCTCGGCATCACCACCGTCTTCGTCACCCACGACCAGGAAGAGGCCCTGTCGATCTCCGACCGTATCGTCGTGATGAACGCCGGCCGCGCCGACCAGATCGGCACGCCCTCGGAAATCTACAACCGCCCGGCCACCCGCTTCGTCGCTTCCTTCGTCGGAACCCTCAACATGATCGATGCCGTGGTCGCCGATCCCGCGGCAAACACCGTGCGCATCGGCGACCAGCTCATCGCGCTCAAGGAAGCGATCGCGGAAAAGAAGGGCGGCGACACCATCTCGCTGGCCCTGCGCCCGGAGGCCGGCAGTCTTGCCGACAGCGGCGACACCGCCTTGCGGGGCGAGGTGCTGTCGTCGAGCTTCCTCGGCTCCGTGATCCGCACGAAACTGGCCATTGGCAGCAACACCGTTTCCTTCGACATGTTCAACGATCCGGATCTCACGATGCCCGCGCCGGGAGAAGTCGTGACGCTCCGCTTCTCGGCCGGCGATCTGCTCGTGGTGCGCGACTGACATATCGGCCTCAGCCTGAAGGACAGCCCATGAACCGCCGCTTCACGCTGGAGATCCTCGACACGATCACCGATCCGGGCAAGCCCGGCCGGCCGAACGAGGACAGGTTCGGCTTCAACGACTGCGCCGCCTTCGTGCTGGACGGTGCAACCGGGCTCGGCGACCGGCAATTCATGGGAGGCTTCGGCTCGGACGCGGCATGGATTGCCGAATTCGCCGCGAGCCGGCTTTCGGAGCGTCTGGACGGGAGTATCGATCCGGCCGCTGTTCTCAGACAGATTTCGAGTGAAGCGCGGAGTGCTTTCCTAACGGCGGCGGGAGACCAGCCGCGCTACGCCTGGCCGCTCTGCAGCCTGACGGCGCTGCGCGCGACGGACGCCGGCTTCCAGTATTTCGGGCTCGGCGACAGCTGCCTCTACGTCCTCCACGACGACGGCACGAGCGACTTTCTCATCCCGATCCCCGGCGCCTACGAATGGGAACAGCAGCAGGCCGCCCGCCATATCGCCCGGCTCGGCGGTATAGGCCTGATCCGCGGCGACCAGACCGACCCGGTGACGCTGGAAGAACTGCGCAGGGGGCGAGCACTGCAGAACACGCCGGACGGCATCACCTGGACCTTCGGCATCGTGCCGGAAGCCGCAGACCATATTTTCCGCTGCGACGTGCCGCTGCGCGGCGGTGGCGCCTACGCCATCCTCTGCTCCGACGGTCTGGCCGATCTCGTCGCCCTCTACAAGGCCTACGATGCCCCCGGCCTCGTTCGCCAGGCGATGGACAAGGGATTGCCGTCGCTGGTCGAGGAGCTCCGACGCCTGGAGCGCGAGACGGACCCGGAAGGGCTCACGTTCCCGCGCTTCAAGCAGTCGGACGACACCACCGCCGTCCTCCTCAGGCTGACGGATCAGGCCGCCTCGTCGGCCTCGTCCGCTGCAGTGGTCGGCACGTAGTTGAGCACAGGCCCGAGCCAACGCTCGACCTCCGCGAACGGCATGCCCTTGCGGGCCGCGTAGTCCTGCACCTGGTCGCGCTCCACCTTGGCAACGCCGAAGTAGTAGGACTCCGGGTGCCCGATGTAGAGACCGGCGACCGAGGAGCCCGGCCACATGGCAAAGCTCTCCGTCAGCTTGACGCCCGTCGCGTTCTCCGCGTCGAGCAGACGGAAGAGCGTCTCCTTTTCCGTATGGTCCGGCTGTGCGGGATAACCAGGCGCCGGACGGATGCCCGCATAGCCCTCGCCGATCAGCGCGTCCGGCGCCAGCGCCTCGTCGCGCGCATAGCCCCAGAATTCCTTGCGCACCCGCTCATGCAGCCGCTCGGCGAACGCTTCCGCGAACCGGTCGGCGAGCGCCTTCACGAGGATCGAGGAATAGTCGTCGTTGGCCCTCTCGAAGCGTTCGGCAATCGCGACCTCCTCGATGCCTGCCGTGACGACGAAACCACCGACGTAATCCTGCTTGCCGCTCTCCACTGGCGCCACGAAATCCGAGAGCGCCACATTGGGCCGGCCGTCGCGCTTGGACAACTGCTGGCGCAGCGTGAAGAAGGTCGCAAGCTCCTCGCGGCGGCTGTCGTCGGCAAACAGGCGGATGTCGTCGCCCACCGCATTGGCCGGCCAGAAGCCGATCACGGCCTGCGGCCGGAACCACTTCTCGGCGATGATCTTCTCCAGCATCGCCTGGGCATCGGCGTAGAGTTGCCGGGCGGCCTCGCCCTGTTTCTCGTCTTCCAGGATCGCCGGGAACCTGCCCTTCATCTCCCAGGTCTGAAAGAACGGCGTCCAGTCGATGTATTTTGCCAGTTCCTCGAGATCGTAGTGATCGAAGGCTCTGGTTCCCGTAAAGGTCGGTGCGACCGGCTGATAGGCCTGCCAATCGAGCTTATGGGCGTTTTCCCGGGCCCTCGGCAGAGGAAGGCGCTTCTTTTCCGCTTCGCTGCGGGCGTGCGCGGCCGCTACCTTGGCATATTCGCCGCGGATCGTATCCACATACCCCGTCTTGCTATCTTCGGAGAGAAGCGAGGATACGACGCCGACGGCGCGGCTGGCATCGGTCACATAGATCGCCTGTCCGCGCTCGTAGCGCGGATGGATCTTGACAGCGGTATGGACGCGGCTCGTCGTCGCGCCGCCGATCAGCAGCGGGATATTGAACCCCTGGCGCTCCATCTCTGAGGCGACATGCACCATCTCGTCGAGCGACGGCGTGATCAGTCCCGAGAGGCCGATGATGTCGACCTTCTCGGCAATCGCCGTTTCCAGGATCTTGGTGGCCGGCACCATCACCCCGAGATCGATGATCTCGTAGTTGTTGCAGGCCAGCACGACGCCGACGATGTTCTTGCCGATGTCGTGGACGTCTCCCTTCACGGTCGCCATCAGCACCTTGCCGGCGGTCTGTCGCTGGCCGTCACCGCCATTGAGGCGTTTCTCTTCCTCCATGTAGGGCAGCAGCACGGCCACCGCCTGCTTCATGACGCGGGCCGACTTGACCACCTGCGGCAGGAACATCTTGCCGGCCCCGAAGAGGTCGCCGACGACATTCATGCCGGCCATCAACGGCCCCTCGATCACATGCAGCGGACGCTCCGCCTGCAGGCGTGCTTCTTCCGTATCGGCGTCGATGAACTCGGTGATGCCGTTGACCAGCGCATGTGCCAGCCGCTTGTCGACGGTCCACTCGCGCCAGGCGAGATCCTGGACCCGCGCTTCCTTGCCGGCAGCACCGCGATAGCGCTCGGCGATCTCGAGCAGCCGCTCGGTGCCGTCGTCGCGCCGGTTGAGGACGACGTCCTCGCACGCCTCGCGCAGCTCGGCATCGATCGATTCGTAGACAGCCAGCTGCCCGGCGTTGACGATCCCCATGTCCATGCCGGCCTGGATGGCATGGTAGAGGAAGACCGCATGCATCGCTTCGCGCACCGGTTCGTTGCCGCGGAACGAGAAGGAGAGGTTCGAGACACCGCCGGAAATATGCACCAGCGGCATGGTCTGGCGGATGGTGCGGGTCGCTTCGATGAAGTCGACGCCGTAACCATTGTGCTCCTCGATGCCCGTTGCCACCGCAAACACGTTCGGGTCGAAGATGATGTCTTCCGGCGCAAAGCCCGCTTCTTCCGTCAGAAGCTTGTAGGCGCGGCTGCAGATCTCCACCTTGCGCTCGTAGGTGTCTGCCTGCCCCTGCTCGTCGAACGCCATGACGACAACGGCGGCGCCGTAGTTGCGGATGAGGCGGCCCTGGGCGATGAATTTCTCCTCGCCCTCCTTCATCGAGATCGAGTTGACGATCGCCTTCCCCTGCACGCACTTCAGGCCCGCCTCGATGATCTCGAACTTCGACGAGTCGATCATCACCGGCACCTTGGCGATGTCCGGCTCGGCGGCGATCAGGTTCAGGAATTCGACCATGGCGCGGCCGGAATCGATCAGGCCCTCGTCCATGTTGATGTCGATGATCTGCGCGCCGTTCTCCACCTGGTCGCGGGCGACGACGAGCGCTGCGGCGTAGTCGCCGGCGGTGATCAGCTTGCGGAATTTCGCAGAGCCGGTGACGTTCGTCCGCTCGCCGACGTTGACGAAGGGGATCTCCTTGGTGAGCACGAAGGGCTCGAGACCGGCCAGCGCCATGAATGGCTTGTGCTCGGGCACCTCGCGCGGCGCGAAACCGGAGACGGCCTCGGCGATCGCCCGGATGTGCTCCGGCGTCGAGCCGCAGCAGCCGCCGATGACGTTGATGAGGCCTTCGCGGGCAAATTCCGCCACCTGCCGAGCCATGTCCGCAGGCGACTCGTCGTACTGGCCGAATTCATTGGGAAGACCGGCATTCGGATAGGCGCAGATGAAGGTGTCGGCGACCGTGGAGAGTTCCTGCAGATGCGGCAGCATGGCATCGGCACCGAGCGCGCAGTTCAGGCCGATGGTGAAGGGGTTGGCGTGTCGGACGGAATACCAGAAGGCCGACGGCGTCTGCCCGGACAGGGTGCGACCGGAGAGATCCGTGATCGTCCCGGAAATCATCACCGGCAGGCGGATGCCCTTCTCGGCGAAGCGTTCCTCGCAGGCGAAGATGGCAGCCTTCGCGTTCAGCGTATCGAAGATCGTCTCGATCAGGATGAGATCGGCGCCACCGTCGATCAGTCCGTCGATCTGCTCGCCGTAGGCGATCCGCAGGTCGTCGAAGGAGACCGCCCGATAGCCGGGATTGTTGACGTCCGGCGACATCGACGCCGTACGGTTGGTCGGGCCGATGGCGCCGGCCACGAAACGGCGCTTGCCGTCCTCCTTCTCAGCCCGAAGCGCTGCGCGGCGGGCCAGACGGGCGCCATCGCGGTTGAGGTCGTAGACGGCCCCTTCCATTTGGTAATCGGCCTGGGCAATCCGCGTCGAGGAAAACGTATTGGTCTCGAGGATGTCGGCCCCAGCCATCGCATAGCGGTAGTGGATCTCCTCGATCGCCTGCGGCTGACTGAGGATGAGAAGATCGTTGTTGCCCTGCTGGTGACAGGCGCAACCGGCAAAGCGCTCGCCGCGGAAGTGGTCTTCGTCGTAGCCGAGCCCCTGGATCTGGGTGCCCATGGCGCCGTCGATGATCAGGATGCGTTCGCGTGCAGCCTTCTGCAGGGCGGCAAGCACCTCTGCACCGTCGCGTGGCGAAGCCTCCGGGCCGAACAGCTCGTCGAACATAGACATCTCCCTTATCGATTTGCGCCATAAGCGCATAAACATATCTTTATGTCAAATAATTAGCGACTGCTGCATCGACAACAATCGCGATGACACCATGTGGTCCCTCGCGTTATATGCCCACCAGTTAAATCTGTGAGTCCGGGAGAGGTTTCATGAACGAGTCGGCGTCAATGCCACGCATGTGGGCGAAGCGCGAGTATCACCGTCATTGGCTGCTGCGGCAAGCCGAGACCCTGATGGACTTCTTCCAGTACCGGGCGATGAACCCCAAGGGCGGCTTCCACGACCTCGACGACACAGGTGCGCCGCTTGTCACGGAAAACCCCGTCCGCGGCATCCATTCGTCGGCGCGCATGGTGCATTGCTACTCGATCGCCTATCTCCTCGGACGCCCGGGCGCCGGCGAGGTCATCGATCACGGCATGACCTATCTGTGGAACAGCCACCGCGACAGCGTCAACGGCGGCTATTCCTGGTCCCTGAACGATGATGGCGTCGTCGATGCCACCAAGCAGGGTTACGGCCACGCCTTCGTGCTGCTCGCCGCCTCTTCGGCCAAGGTCGTCGGGCACCCGCTGGCCGACCAGATGCTCGCCGATATCACGCAGGTTCTGGACACCCGCTTCTGGGAAGAGCGCCACGGCGCGATCGCCGAGGAGTTCGAAGCCGACTGGTCGCCGATCGATGGCGGCACCTATCGCGGCCAGAATTCCAACATGCATTTGACCGAAGCGCTCATGGCCGCCTTCGAGGTCACCGGCGAGAGACACTATCTGGACAAGGCCGAGAGCATTGCCGACCTCGTGATCCGGCGCGCAGCCGGCAGCGTCGGCTTCCGGGTCGCCGAGCATTTCGACAGCGAATGGCAGATCGACCGGGACTATTACCACGAGAACGAGATGTTCCGGCCGGCGGGGACGACGCCGGGCCACTGGCTGGAATGGTCGCGCCTCATCCTGCAGCTCTGGTCGCTCGGCGACAAGCGCCATGGCTGGATGGCCGATGCCGCAAGAACCCTGTTCATCCAGGCCATGTCACTGGGCTGGGACAAGCAGCGGGGCGGCTTCTTCTATACCCTGGACTGGGACGACAAGCCCGCCAAGACGGCCAAGCTCTGGTGGCCGCTCTGCGAAGCCGCCGGCGCGGCGCATTTCCTCAACGAGCATCTGCCCGCCGACGACTTCTACGAGGACAGCTACCGTCTCGTCTGGAGCACGATCGCCAACCATGTCGTCGACCACAGGAACGGCGGCTGGCATGAGGAACTGACGGAGGATCTCGTTCCTTCGCACGACCTGTTCCCGGGCAAGGGCGACCTCTATCACGCGCTGCAGGCCTGCCTCATCCCTCTCTTTTCGGCGGACGGCAGCCTGACCCGCGTCATCCAGAACGCCGGCGGCAAGCTCTAGCGCGGCATCGCGTGGTGCAGGCCTCCTCTCGCGGCCGGCACCACCGGGACTGGCGACGCTTCAGCCCATGCGGATCAGGAACTTCGATTGCCGGAGGCAGTTGTCGGGTGACAACGAGATGACGAGACCCTGACGCTGCCATGACCGAAACCCTCGCCGCGGAGTTTTCCAACACCTCCCCCGTCAGCATCGAAGTTCTGCTTCTGCGGATCCTCGGCGCCCTGCTCCTCTGCGGCGTCATCGGCCTGGAGCGCGAGATCCGCAAGAACACCGCCGGGATCCGCACCAACATGCTGATCGGGCTGGCTGCGACCGTCTTCACTCTCGTCACGCTCCAGATGATGAAGACGCTCGGCGATGGCGATACGACGCGCATGGATCCCGTCAGGCTCGTGGAGGCGGTGACGTCCGGCATTGCCTTCCTCGCGGCCGGCGTCATCGTCTATACGAAGGGGAGCGTGCGCGGCCTGACGACGGGCGCGAGCATGTGGCTGTCCGCCGCCATCGGCCTCAGCGTCGGAATGGGCATGTGGGTGGTCGCCGTCGCTGCGACCGTCACCGGCATCATCGTCCTCTGGCTGCTGCGGGAGACGGAGATCGCCGCCGGCATCAAGAGCGACGACGACCGCGACCTCTAGGACCGCGGCGTCACCATCGCGTGGATGCGCGTCGCCAGAAGATCGTAATCATAGGGCTTGGTGATCAACGCCGTCTTCTCCAGCACCTCCGACCCCGGAACCGTCCTGTCGCCCGTCGCGAAGATGACCGGCAGATGCGGCAGGGATTCACGAAGTTTCAGTGTCAGTTCCAGCCCGCTCATGTCCGGCAGGTTGACGTCGGTGATGAGGATATCGATCGGGTGGCTTTGCGCCGCGGCAAGGGCCTCCGCGCATGTGCCTGCCTCGACGACGTTCATTCCGATATCCTGCAGATAATCGACGGTCGAGATGCGGATGAGCACTTCGTCCTCGCAGATGAGGACGGTGATCGGCAGATCACTGGCCGGCCCCGATGGGCTTGATGTCTCTGGCTCCGTCATGCCTTGTCCCCCCGACTTCCCACGCACCTGTTCGAGCACCTGCCTGATCTTGCGGGCAAGCGCCTCTCGCGTATAGGGCTTGCTGAGAAGATTGACGCCGGGGTCCAGGCGTCCCCCGTGAACGATGGAGTTCTCCGTGTAACCGGAGGTGAAGAGAACGCCAAGCGTCGGCAGGCGCTCTTTCGCCTTGCGCGCCAGATCCCGGCTCTTCAGCCGGCCCGGCATGACCACATCGGTGAAGAGAAGATCGATCGGCGCGCCACTTTCGATGATCGCCAGACCGCTGTCGGCATCCTTGGCTTTCAGCACCTTGTAGCCGAGCTCGGTCAGCAGGCTGACGGTCACGTCGCGAACAGCCTCCTCGTCCTCGACCACCAGCACCGTCTCGGATCCGCCGGTGACGGGTCCGGTAATATTGTCGGCGAGGACGTCCTCGGCCTCCATCGCCCGTGGCAGGTAGATACGCACAGTCGTGCCACTGCCTGCCTCGCTGTAGATCTTGATATGGCCTTCCGACTGCTTGACGAAGCCATAGACCATCGACAGCCCGAGCCCGGTGCCCTTGCCGTCCGGCTTGGTCGTAAAGAATGGGTCGAAGACCTTCTCCAGGATGTCGGGCGTCATCCCCGAACCGGTATCGGTGACCGCCAGCATGACATACTGCCCCGGGGACACATCGATGGCGTTGCGGGCATATTCGTCGTCGAGAAAGGCGTTTCCGAGCTCGATCGTCAGCTTGCCCTGCCCGTCCATGGCGTCGCGCGCATTGATCGCCAGATTGAGGAGGGCATTCTCGACATTGCTCGGATCTACGAGCGTGTTCCAGAGCCCGCCGCTGACGATGGTGTCGATCTCGATCGCCTCGCCCAGGCTCCGGCGCAGCAGATGATCCATCTCGCGGATCAGCCGGCTCAGGTTGATGACCTTGGGTTCCAGCGGCTGCCGGCGCCCGAAGGAGAGAAGCTGCGAGGCAAGCCGCGCACCGCGCGCAGCACCCGCCAGCGCGCCTGCGACACGGCGTTCTGCAACATCATTGCCGGAAACATCGCGGTTCAGCAGTTGCAGATTGCCGGTGATGACCTGCAGCAGATTGTTGAAGTCGTGGGCGATGCCGCCGGCCAGATTGCCGATCGCTTCCATCTTCTGGCTCTGGCGCAGCACTTCCTGCGTCCGCTCCAGCTCCTGCGTTCTCGCTTCAACCGTCTGCCCCAGCGATTCCGCCAGATATTCGAGATGCGACTCGGTCTTCTTCTGCGTTTCGATATCGGTATTGGTGGCGACCCACAGGATAATGTCGCCCTCGCTGTTCATGATCGGCGCAGCACGGCTGATGAACCACCGGAATGTGCCGTCATGGTGCCGCAGCCGAATGTCCATCTCGAACGGCTGGCCGCTGCGCAGCGAGTGCTGCCAGTTGCGCGAGACCGCTTCGGCCTCGTCCGGGTGGATCATCGTGGAGCGGGTGGTCGCATCGAAGTGGAGCGAGGCGAGCCCGCTGTAGCGATAGACCTCGTCGTTGCACCATTCGATCTGCCCGTTCGGCAGCGCCGTCCAGACCTGGTTCGGCAGAGACTGGGCAAGCGTTCGAAAGCGCTTCTCGTTTTCCTTCGCCGTCTCCTGGGCCTCGCGGAGCTGGGTGACGTCGTGTCCCTGCACAAAGATGCCGCTCACGGCCCCCGATGCGTCGCGGATCGGCTGGTAGACGAAATCGAGGAAGCGCTCTTCTTCCGTGTCGTTCTGGCGCTTCAGCAGGATGCGCGCCGCATTGGCGGAATAGGGATTGCCGCTTCGGTAAACCTCGTCGAGGATCTCGTAGAACCCCTGGCTGGCCACCTCCGGCAGCGCCGTTCTGATCGTCTTGCCGATCAGGTCGCTGCGTCCGACGAGCTCGCGGTAAGCCTTGTTGGCAATGGTGAAGACATGCTCCGGTTCGCGAAGAACCGCCATGAAGCCCGGCGCCTGCTCAAAGAGGTTGCGCAGATACTCCCGCTCCTCTCCCAGAACCCGGTTCTGGCCCTGAACGGCATCTGCGCGGTTCAAGACGCCGACCTGGGCCTGCAGATCGCCGTCGAGGCTGGCGGCCTGCCGCAATCGATGCAGTTCGGTGACATCGACGGTATGCTGCAGGATGAAGATCACCTTGCCGTCGCCGTCCTTGATCGGCGTGTGGGTCGCGCTCCAGAAACGGTTTTCCAAGACCCCGTCAGGTCCGGCGATCGGGTAAGGGATAACCGAAAGATAATCGATTTCACCCGTCTCGAGCACGCGGGCAAAGGAGTGCCGGAGCATCTTTCCGGGCGTGGAATCCGGCTCGCTGGGGAAGGCGTCGAACAGCTTGCGACCGAGAAGCTCTTCCTCGGTGCGCATCGTCGCCTTCAGATAGGCATTGTTGGCACCGACGATCTGAAGCTCACCATCCAGCAGGACGTATGGATTTGGAGAAAGATTGAACAGCAAATTCAAATCGATCTCTGATAGTCCCGTCCGCCGAAACATGCCCATTCCCAAATCAATGCAGATAGGCGGTTATACCGCTTCCTGCCGTGATGACAATTACCGAAGCGAATGCCGGCAGGTATTGCAACCGATTGCTAAATTTCCTGTTCGGGTCCGCCGCTACGGAATCTGACGATCCCGCCGATCTTCCCTTGAGCTCTCGCACATCAAACCGGGCTAACTTTTCAAAACGTGCTAAACTTGAGCCGGAGCGCAACCGCTTCAATTCCTGGACGTTACTAGGGTCCTTTCGGCTGGGAGGCCGAGGGACCGAGACACCATGGGAGGATGGTCATGCAGAACGTGGTTTGGCAGACACCGGTAAGGACGCGATCCGACGCCGTCACGAGCACCTTTGAGGCGCTCGACTACCTCGATCATCGATGGCCCAACATCAAGGGCCCGAGATTCGTGAAGGCCCGCTACGCCTGCCTGGCGGCTCTGGACGGCCGTGAAAGCGCCGAGGTCGCGCGACAGACATTCCAGGATGCCGTTGCAGAAGCACAGCTGATGTAGCGGAAATACTCTTCCCCCTTTCGGCGGAACAAGCCGGGAGCCCCACCGTTAAGCGTTGGACGCAAACGTAGGGGGCCCCGGCCATGAATCCGATTCCAAAATTCGATGCTCCGGCCTCACGCCTGACCCATCCCCCCCGGATCTATTACGTTCATCCTCTTCAACTGAATGGGATAGAGGCCTGGCAGGCCGTTTTCCGGCATGCCTCGGGTCTCGGCTTCGATACGATCTTGAGCGCACCGCTCTTCGAGCGAAGCGGCCACACGAGCGTCTTCGTGACCAGGGACCCGGACCGCATCGACCCGGGTCTCGGGCTCGGTGAAAGCGTCAAAGATGTCCTCAAGACCCTGACGACAGCAGCGGCCGAGCACGGCCTGAGCTTGATGCTGGATCTGGTGATCGACAGGGTTGCGCGCCAGAACAGCGGAAGCGTCAGCATCGTCTCGGACCCGCGCATCGGACCGGACGAAAGCTGCAGCACGTCCATCGAACTGCCGCCGAACGATGAAACCTATCGGCACCTGGAAACCTGGCGCCAGCGTCTGGCCGTGATGACCGATGCCGGCGTCACCGGTTTCCGCTGCCTCGGGATCGACCGTGTCCCGGAGGAGGCCTGGAGGTCGCTGATCAGCCCGGCGCGGGCCCACGGGAATGCCATCCAGTTTTACGCATGGACGCCGGGCACGGACCTCAATCGGCGCCGTGCGCTGGCAGGCGTCGGCTTTGACGGCTGCTTCTCCTCGCTTGCGTGGTGGAACCTGGAGGACAGCTGGCTTCCGGAAGAGCATCTTCTGCAGCGAAGCCTCGGCCACCAGATCGCCTTTCCCGAAGCCCCCTTTGCCAAGCGCCTCGCCCATGGCACCGAAAGCTCCGAAATCCTGCAGCGCCGCGCGCTGCGGGCTCTGAAGCTTTCCGCACATCTGGGCGGGGGCCTGATGGTGCCGATGGGCTTCGAGTATGGCGCCTCCACACCGCTCGACCAGATGAACGGCGACGGCCTTGGCCTCGCCGCCTTTCGCGACCAGTCCGCCTATGACATCTCCGGCGAGATCCGCGCAATCAACGAGAAGCTGCAACGGGATCAGGATGCGTTCCATCGCCGTCCGCTGACGATGATTGCCGGCAGCAGCAACACGCCGGCCGTGGCGATCCTGCAGTCCGATCGGGAAGATCTTCGCGCCTCTCAGAAGGTGCGGGTCGTCATCGTCAACCGTGATCTGCGGCAGAGCGTTGCGCCGCCACTGAAAGCCATCAATCAGGTCGCCTCGTCCTTTCTGCCGTTGACCGACCTCGATGGCGCGTCGGAGTCCCGCCTGAAGCCCGGGGAAGTCCGCGTCCTGGAAGGCCGTGCCTCCGAACCGATCCAATCGGCCTCTCCCCTTCCTGACCTGACCGCCGCCGCGGCTGCGCCGAGACTGGCGATCGAAAAGATCACGCCGGCGGTCGACGAAGGCCGTTTTGCCGTCAAGCGGGTGGTCGGCGATACGATCCGCGTCGAGGCCGACATCTTTGGCGACGGTCATGACCCGTTGAGCGCCGCCCTACTGTGGCGCGCGGCCGATCAGGACGATTGGCAGGAAGTCCGGATGCAGTTGTTCGAGAACGACCGCTGGCAGGCCGAGTTCACGCCGCGGCGAATGGGCCGCCACGAATATGCCGTCGAGGCCTGGCGAAACCCCTTCGCGATTTTCCGCTACGAGCTGACGAAGAAGCACGACGCGCGGCTGGACCTCAGGCTGGAGATCCAGGAGGGCATCAATCTGATCAAGGCGACGGCCGACCAGGTTGACGGCGATATCAAGCTGCAGCTCAAGCGCCTGATCGGCGAGCTTGAGGATGCCCCCGAAGCACGTCGGATCGAACTTCTCCTCGACCACGCGACGTCGGAGCTGATGACGAAGGCCGACCGCCGGCCGTTCCGCATCCGCTCGCAGGTCATGCCGCTCGATGCGGAGCGGCTGGGTGCAAGCTTTGCCAGCTGGTACTCGCTCTTCCCGCGCTCGCAGAGTGGCGACCCCGAACGCCACGGCACCTTCGACGACGTCATCGAACGTCTCCCCGGCATCCGCGAAATGGGTTTCGACGTCGTCTATTTCACACCCATCCATCCGATCGGCGAGACCAATCGCAAAGGCCGCAACAACAGCCTGAAGGCGGCGCCCGGCGATCCCGGCAGCCCCTACGCCATCGGATCGGAAGACGGTGGCCACGACGCCATTCATCCCGAGCTCGGCACCTTCGAGGATTTCCGCCGCCTCGTCGCCGCTTCCCATGAGCAGGGCATGGAAGTCGCCCTCGACTTTGCCATCCAGGCCTCCCCCGACCACCCATGGCTGAAAGAGCATCCGGGCTGGTTCGACTGGCGGCCAGACGGCACGATCCGCTATGCCGAGAACCCGCCGAAGAAATACGAGGACATCGTCAACGTCGATTTCTACGCCAAGGACGCCGTGCCGTCTCTGTGGCAGGAATTGCGCGACGTGATCCAGATGTGGGTCGACGAAGGCGTCAAGCTCTTCCGCGTCGACAACCCGCACACCAAGCCCTTCCCGTTCTGGGAGTGGCTGATCGCCGACATCCGCTCGCGTCACCCGGAGGTCATTTTCCTCTCCGAGGCCTTCACGAAGCCGAAGGTCATGTATCGGCTGGCGAAGATCGGCTTCTCGCAGTCCTACACCTATTTCACCTGGCGCAACGCCAAGTGGGAGCTCGAGCAGTACATGCACGAGATCACGACGGAAGAGCCGAAGGATTTCTTCCGACCCCACTTCTTCGTCAATACCCACGACATCAATCCGGACTTCCTGCAGAACGCGCCGCGTTCCGCCTACCTCATCCGTGCCGCGCTTGCGTCGACCCTGTCGGGTCTCTGGGGCGTCTACAACGGCTTCGAGCTTTGCGAAGGGCGGCCGGACGCCAAGCGCAAGGAATATGCCGACAGCGAGAAATACGAGATCCGCGCCTGGGACTGGGATCGTCCCGGAAACATCAAACAGGAGATCGGCATGCTGAACCGCATCCGCAGGGAAAACCCCGCCCTGCACTCGCATCTCGGCCTCACGCTGCTCCCCGCTCAGAACGACAATGTCATGTTCTTCGAGAAGGCGAGCCCGGGCCGCGAGAACGTTTTGATGATCGCCATCAACCTCGATCCGCACAATGCGCAGGAGGCGGATGTCGAAATCCCACTGTGGTCATGGAACCTCCCGGACCATGCAGCACTTTCGATGGAGGACCTGATCTCAGGTCACAAGTTCACCTGGACTGGAAAATGGCAGCGGCTGCGCCTTGAGCCCGGCCTGCCGTTTTCAATCTGGCGCGTGAGATAATGGAGAAGAGCATGGACAACCTGCAGGCGCAGGCCCAGGACACGACCATCCAGGACCCTTTGTGGTACAAGGATGCGATTATCTATCAGCTGCACGTGAAGTCGTTCTACGACGCCAACGGGGACGGCATCGGCGATTTCAAGGGACTGCACGAGAAGCTCGATCATATCTCGTCTCTGGGTGCGACAGCGATCTGGATCCTGCCCTTCTTCCCGTCCCCGCGTCGGGATGACGGCTACGATATCGCCGACTACGGCGACGTCAGCCCCGACTACGGCACGATGGACGAATTCAAGGCCTTCGTCGATGCCGCCCACGCCCGCGGCATGCGGGTGATCATCGAGCTCGTGATCAACCATACCTCCGACCAGCATCCCTGGTTCCAGCGGGCGCGGAACGCGCCGGTCGGCTCGCCCGAGCGTGACTTCTACGTCTGGTCCGACGACGACCAGAAATTCCCCGAGACGCGCATCATCTTCATCGACACCGAGAAGTCGAACTGGACCTGGGACCCGGTCGCAGGCTCCTACTACTGGCACCGCTTCTATTCACACCAGCCGGACCTGAACTTCGACAACCCCCAGGTCTTGGAAGAACTGCTCGACGTCATGCGTTTCTGGCTGGAAACCGGCATCGACGGCTTCCGCCTCGACGCGATCCCCTACCTCATCGAACGGGAAGGCACGATCAACGAGAACCTTCCCGAGACCCACGACATCCTGAAGAAGATCCGCGCAGCGCTCGAGGCGACGCACCCCGGCAAGATGCTGCTCGCCGAAGCCAACCAGTGGCCGGAAGACACCCGCGACTATTTCGGCGATGGCGATGAATGCCACATGGCATTCCACTTCCCGCTGATGCCGCGCATGTACATGGCGATTGCCAAGGAAGACCGCTTCCCGATCACCGACATCATGCGCCAGACGCCCGAGATCCCGGAAAACTGCCAGTGGGCGATCTTCCTGCGCAACCACGACGAGCTGACGCTCGAAATGGTGACGGACGAGGAGCGCGACTACCTCTGGAGCACCTATGCAGCCGACAGCCGCGCGCGCATCAACCTCGGTATCCGCCGTCGCCTGGCGCCGCTGATGGAGCGCGACCGTCGCCGCATCGAGCTGATGAACGCCCTGCTTCTCTCAATGCCAGGCACCCCGGTGCTCTACTATGGCGATGAGATCGGCATGGGTGACAACATCTACCTCGGCGACCGCGACGGCGTGCGCACCCCGATGCAATGGTCTCCCGACCGCAACGGCGGCTTCTCCAAGGCCGATCCGGCGCGCCTGGTTCTGCCACCGGTCATGGATCCGCTCTACGGCTACGAAGCGGTCAACGTTGAAGCCCAGGCCGCCGATGCCCACTCGCTCCTCAACTGGACGCGGCGCATGCTGTCGCTGCGCGGCAAGCATCCAGCCTTCGGACGCGGCTCGCTGCGGTTCATGACGCCGGGCAATCGCAAGATCCTGGCCTACATGCGCGAATACCAGGGCGAGACAATCCTCTGCGTCGCCAACCTGTCGCGGATTCCGCAGGCCGTCGAGCTCGACCTCTCGGAGTTCCAGGGCCGCGTTCCGATCGAATTGACCGGCATGTCGCCCTTCCCGCCGATCGGCCAGCTCACCTATCTCTTGACCATGCCTCCCTACGGCTTCTTCTGGTTCCAGCTGGTTGCCGAGGCCGATGGTCCCGCTTGGCGGACCGAACCGCCAGAACAGCTTGCCGACTTCGCCACGATGGTGATCCGTCGCGACCTGCACGAACTCCTCGAAGAGCCGCGTCTGGTCAACACCATGTCGCGCGAGATCCTGCCGGCCTATCTGACGAAGCGCCGCTGGTTCGGATCGAAGGGCGAGAAGTTGAAGAGCGCCAACCTGGTCGCTGCAACGCCGCTGCCCTTCGCCGGCAACATCCTGCTCGGTGAGCTGGAAGCGGAGCTGGAAGGCAGAACCGAAACCTACCTCCTGCCGCTTGCGGCGGCCTGGGACGAAACGCAGCCGCCGGCCCTCGCCCAGCAGCTCGCACTGGCACGCATCCGCCAGGGCCGACGCGTCGGCTTTTTGACGGACGGCTTTGCGTTGGAGGCCATGGCCCGCGCCACCATCCGCTCGCTCTGCGAACGGTCGCAGATCTCGGGTCGTGCCGGCACGCTGGAGTTCATCGGCACCGAGCAGCTCGACGGCATGGGCATGACCGAGGACATGAACGTCAACTGGCTCTCGGCGGAGCAGTCCAACAGCTCGCTGATCATCGGCGACAAGGCGATCATCAAGCTCATCCGCAAGATCTTCCCGGGCATCCACCCGGAGGTCGAGATGACCCGCTACCTGACCAAGGTGGGCTATCAGAATACCGCTCCCTTGCTGGGCGAGGTCGCCCGCACCGCACCTGACGGATCCCGCTACACTCTGATCATTGTCCAGGGCATGATCCGCAATCAGGGCGACGCCTGGACCTGGATGCTCGGCAATCTGCGCCGTGGCATCGACGACATCCTGCTGACCGCAGGCGAGGAAGAAGCGGACGTCACCGAACAGTTCAAGCCGCTGGTGGATTTCGCAGGCACCATCGGCCAGAGACTGGGCGAGCTTCATCTGGCTCTGTCCCAGCAGACCGACGATCCGGATTTCCAGCCGATCACGGCGCGGCAGGAAGATACGGACGCATGGCGCCAGTCGGTTGCCGATCAGATCGGTTCTGCACTCGACATCCTGGTCGAGGAGAAAGGCAATCTCGATCCGGAGGTCGCCCAGCAGGTACAGCCGTTGCTGGACCGCCGTGAGGAACTGCTCGGCGCTGCCGGCAAGCTTGCCAGTGCCGGCATCGACACGCTGATGACGCGCCATCATGGCGATTTCCACCTGGGCCAGATCCTCGTTGCCGAAAACGATGCCTATCTCATCGACTTCGAAGGCGAGCCGGCCCGGGACCTTGCGGAACGCCGGGCCAAGTCGAGCCCGCTGCGCGACGTCGCAGGCTTCCTGCGCTCGCTGAGCTATCTCGCTGCAACGGCGGACCTCGAGCAGGATGTGATGGTCGATGCCGACCAGTCTCGCCGCCACTCGATCGTTTCGCAGTTCGGACGGGATGCGGAAGCGGCGTTCCTGGAGCGTTACAGGCAGGTGGTGGCGGAAGCCGGACCACTGGCCATGGCGGAAGAGACATATCGCGCGGTGCTCGACCTCTTCCTTCTGGAAAAGGCGGCCTACGAGATCAGCTATGAAGCTCGCAATCGCCCGAAATGGCTACCAATTCCCTTGGGCGGCTTTTCGGAAATCGCAAAACGCCTCATGGAGAATGCGGAATGAACCTTGAGCGCGACGATCTGCTCGCCAATATCGATCACGCTGCCCTGCAGGCACTCGTCGAGGGGCGTCACGGCGACCCCTTTACGATCCTCGGTCGCCACCCCGTCGGCCAGACCAATGTGGTGCGTGCCTTCCTGCCGGGAGCCACCTCCGTGGAGGTGATCGACACCGAAGGTGATGGCGTCATCACCCCCATGGAACAGGTCTTCGGCGGCGGCCTGTTTGCCGCCGACATCGGAGGACGCGGTTCCTATCGCCTGCGGATCTCCTGGCCGGATGCGGTCCAGGAGACCGAGGACCCGTATTCCTTCGGCCTTCTGCTGGGCGATCTCGACCTTCACCTGATTTCCCAGGGCACCCACTACGATCTCGGTCGCACCCTCGGCGCCCAGCCGATGGACGTTGATGGGGTATCGGGCGTCCGTTTCGCCGTCTGGGCACCCAATGCCCGCCGCGTCTCCGTCGTCGGCGATTTCAACGCCTGGGACGGCCGCCGGCACCCGATGCGGCTGCGCGGCTCCGCCGGCATCTGGGAACTGTTTCTCCCCCGGCTTGGTCCGGGCGAGCGCTACAAGTTCGAGATCATCGACTACAACGGCCATACGCTGCCGCAGAAGGCGGATCCCGTGGCGCGCGCCAGCGAGGCCGCGCCCTCGACCGCGTCGATCGTTGCCTCGAACGCCCCGTTCCGCTGGACGGACGACGAGTGGATGCGCTCCCAGGCTCCGGTCCGCGACGGCAGGGACGCCATGTCCGTCTACGAGGTGCATCTGGAATCCTGGCTGCGAGTTCCCGAAGAGGGCAACCGCAACCTGAACTGGATCGAACTCAGCCAGCGCCTCATTCCCTATGCCGCGGATCTCGGGTTCACCCACATCGAACTGCTGCCGATCATGGAGCATCCCTTCGGCGGCTCCTGGGGCTACCAGCCGCTTGGCCTGTTTGCACCGACGGGCCGCTATGGCACGCCGGAAGACTTCGCCTATTTCGTCGATCGCTGCCATGCCGCCGGCATCGGCGTCATCGTCGACTGGGTGCCGGCGCATTTCCCGACCGACGTCTGGGGCCTTGCCCGGTTCGATGGCACGGCCCTCTACGAACACGAGGACCCGCGCGAAGGCTTCCACAAGGACTGGAACACGCTGATCTACAACCTCGGCCGCAACGAGGTGAAGGGCTTCCTGATCGCCAGCGCGCTGGAATGGCTCGAACACTATCACGTGGACGCACTGCGCGTGGATGCCGTGGCCTCGATGCTCTACCGGGACTACAGCCGCAATGCCGACGAGTGGATCCCCAACAAGTACGGCGGACGTGAGAACCTGGAATCGGTGGAATTCTTCAAGCACCTCAACAGCATCATCCACCACCGCTGTGAGCATGCCTTCACCGTTGCCGAGGAATCGACGGCTTGGCCGGGCGTCACGGTACCGCCGGAACAGGGCGGCCTCGGGTTCGACTTCAAGTGGAACATGGGCTGGATGCACGACAGCCTGCACTACATGGAGGAAGATCCGGTCTACCGGAAGTATCACCACGGCATGATGACCTTCAGCATGGTCTACGCCTACTCCGAGCGCTTCATGCTGCCGATTTCCCATGACGAGGTGGTGCACGGCAAGGGCTCGCTGCTCGGCAAGATGCCGGGTGACGTCTGGCAGAAGCACGCCAACCTGCGCGCCTACTACGGCTTCATGTGGGCCCATCCTGGCAAGAAGCTGCTCTTCATGGGCTGCGAGATCGGCCAGGAAACCGAATGGAACCATGACGGCTCGATCGTCTGGGATCTGCTCGACAACCCGCAGCACGCCGGCGTGCAGCGGCTGATCCGGGATCTCAATCGCCTCTATGCGACGGAACCGGCCCTCACCTATGGCGACATCAACCCGCAAGGCTTCGAGTGGGCGATCGGGGACGATGCGGAGAACTCGATCTTCGGAATGCTGCGCTGGCCGGAGGACCGCTCGTCCTGCGTGCTCGCCATATCCAACATGACCCCCATGCCCCGCCACGGCTACCGGGTCGGCGTTCCGGAAGCCGGCCGCTGGACGGAGATCCTGAACTCCGACGCGGGCGTCTACGGCGGCTCCAACCTCGGCAACTCCGAGGCCTGGAGCGAAGAGCATCCCTCGCATGGAAAGGCGCAGTCGATCGTGCTGACGCTGCCGCCGCTCTCCACCATCTTCCTGCGCTGGAGCCGCGACTAGTTAAACAGACGGCGGCCTCTCAGCCGCCGTCTCCCCACAAGTCCCGAAGCGTCGCGCCGCCGAGAGGATCGGTTTCGGGAACGGGAAGCGTGTTCAAGATACGCATCCCGTTTTCGCCCGCCTCGCTGCGCCGCAGGTCCGGATCCTGCCCCGCCGGATAGGCACCAATGACGAGGAAGTCGTCGCTGGCCGAAATCCTGCAGTGGCCTGTGCCTGCCGGCAGCACGAGGCAGTCTCCGGCCTGCACCTGCAGCTCGCGGCCGCCGGGACCGCCCAGCACAACCCTCGCCTGCCCGCGCGCGATCCCCAGCACCTCGTGGGCGGTCGTGTGGTAGTGGTGATAGTCGAAGATGCCGTTGCGCCAGATGCCCTGCCAGCCGTTTTCCGCGAACGTCGCTTCAAACATGTCCGCCAGGGACTCCTCCTCCGACGAGAGGCCGCTGTGGACTATCACCGGCAGCCGCGGATTGTTCGGGACCCAGTCGTTTTCGGACAACAGGAAATGGTCGGTCTTCATGCAGAGGCCTCCTATGCTCGTTTCTCTTAAGCTAGGAGGGCTTCGGCGTTCGACCAGAGCAGCCGCTACTCCGCGGCGCTCCTCGCCTCCAGCTCCAGCTCGTAGGAATACCCGTCGAGCATCTGGTAGGCCTTCTCGATGGTGGTGATCTGCGCCTCGGCCTTGAGAATGGCATCGGTGATCGAATCGCTGCGCGCCCGCATCATGCTGCCCAGAAAATCCGTCTCCGGCTTGCGCCCGATGCGGTCCAGGTGATTGCGGATCCGGGCACGATGCCGCTCGAGCTCCAGGATGTGAAAGCGGACATTGACGATCTTGTCGGTGAGCTTGCGGCGCATGGCGGCCACCGGATCGAAGCTTCCCGGCTCGCGCTCGTCGAGGATAAAATCATTGATGAGCGTCTCGAGCACGAGCAGCCCCTCGAGGTCCTTCGTGTCGGCCAGCGTCGGGTCATAGCCGGTCTCGTCGAAGACCTTCCGCCGCACCGGATCGCAGAGCAGCTCGTAGGATGTCGTCAGTTTCGCGAACGCGTCCACGTCGCCACCGGTGTCCGGATGAGCGTTCTTCGCCCGCCGGCGGTAGGCGGTCTTGATCTGTGTGGCGTCGGCATTTCGTGCAACACCGAGGGTGTCATATGGATCGATCAACGTGTCCCACCTGATTTTGCTCGGTCGTCATCCCGCCGCTATGGTTTAGAGCTTGGCGAGGCTTCGCTCAAGCCGAAACGGCTTTTTCCCCATCCAAGGCACGGAACCTAGCCGGGAGTTTGGGCGATATAGCGGCGGGCGATCAACCAGCAGATCAGCGCCCAGGTTGCGCCGGCACACCAGCCGCCCAGGACGTCCGTGGGATAATGGACACCGAGAAAGACCCGGCTTACCCCGATGAGGAAGGTCAGCAATACCGCAACGCCGATGGTGTAGATCCGGGTGATCCGCCCTGGTTCCGCCCGCGACAGCAGCGCGCCGAGCGTCAGATAGGTCACCGCCGAGAGCATGGCGTGGCCGCTCGGAAAGCTCAGGTCGTGGACTTCCACGAGATGAGGCACGATGTCGGGTCGGGGACGGGCAACACCCAGCTTCAGCGAAGCGCTGAGCGCCCATCCGCCGACCACGGACAGGAAGGTGAAAATCGCGATCTTCCTGCGTCTGGCCAGAACGAGGTAGCCTGTCACGAGCACCGTCATCAACGACAGGACGGTCGTGCCACCGAGCGCCGTGATATCGTTCATCGCATGCGAGAGCCAGAAAGGCCCGATGGCCGTCCCGGGATCTTCGGCGCTGCGAAGCATCAGCAGGACGGTCTCGTCGAAGGCACGCGTCTCGCCTTCGAGCACTTCTCCGGTCAACTGGAAGAACACGAAGAGGCCGCCCGCAGCCACGGCAAACAATACAAGGCTGATGGGTTCGAACGTCATGATCCGCTCGACGATCCTTCGTCCGACCCGCTGGTGGTAGGCCATCTGTAACTCCGTATGCCGGTTGTCCGGCGATCTAGGCCATTGCTGCTGCGCGCTTGGCATCATCTAGGGTGGGTGCCCGCACAGTTCTATACCGGGCTTCGATCAAACCATAGGCGCCGAAGGCGAAAAGACCGAGGGCCACGAAACCATAGAGGATCCGTCCAAAGGGAAGCTGGCGCACCCAGGCCATCGCGTCTGCCGTGCTTCCGGCCTGCTCCGGATCAACCACCCAGGCGGCATACAGGAAGAAGGTGCCGATGATAAGGAAGATCACGCCCCGCGCCGCCAGACCATAGACGCAGATGAGATCGAGTGCTCGGTGCCTGGCGGGCGAAAGGTTCACGTATTTCAGATAGCGCCGTTTGACACCCTTGAGGATCTGCACGACGCCACCGGCAATGATGGCAAGACCGACGGCCCCGACGAGATAGGGACCGAAGGCCTGCTGCATGAGCCAGGACGTCCAGCTCTCCTGGCTGCTGCCTGATCCGCCACCGATCGACAGCTGAAACGCCTGACGAAGCGCGAAGGAGGCAAGCCCCACGTGGGTGATCGCGCTGACGATCATGGCGGCACGGGTCAGATAGCCCTTGGCGTTGCCGGGATGGCCGTCGGCGTTGAGGATGCCCTGTGCCAGCCGCCAGACGATGAAGCCGATCAGGCCAAGTCCGATCAGCCCCAGCCAGATCCAGCCGAGCGGCTGCCGCAGGACCATCTGCAGCGCCGACTCCTGATCCGCCTGACCGCCTGAGAAACTGGACAGCAGCGCGATGCCGCCGACCAGCAGATAGACAACGCCACGCGCGGCATAGCCAAAGCGCGCGAGCCATTCGAACCTTACCTCATCGGGCATGGGGGGACCTCCGTTTCAGCAAAGCGAACGCGTCGGAACCAAGGCGGTTCCGGAAGCCGATGCTGCAAAACGATAAGGCCCGCCTCCTGAGGAAGCGGGCCTTTGGTTTCAGCCGGAATGGCGAGATCAGCGGCGCTGGTTGTAGACGTCGACGCAGACGGCACCCAGAAGCACCAGCCCCTTGATCACCTGCTGATAATCGATGCCGATGCCGAGGATCGACATGCCGTTGTTCATGACGCCCATGATGAAGGCGCCGATCACGGCACCCGTGACCTTGCCGACGCCGCCATAGGCCGAGGCGCCGCCGATGAAGCAGGCGGCGATCACGTCGAGCTCGAAGCCGATGCCGGCCTTCGGCGTCGCCGTGTTCAGACGCGCGGCAAACACCAGGCCGGCCAGAGCCGCGAGCACGCCCATATTGACGAAGGTGAAGAAGGTCAGCCGCGCCGTCTTGATACCGGACAGGGCCGCCGCCTTCTCGTTGCCGCCGACCGCATAGATCTGCCGGCCGAAGATCGTCCTGTTGGTGAAGAAGGCGTAGCAGCCGATCAGGAGTGCCATGATGATCAGCACATTCGGCATGCCGCGGTGGGAGGCCAGCAGATAGGCCACATAGCCGATCACCAGGAAGATCGCGACATTCTTAGCAACGAAGAAGCCGAAGGGCTCCGTCTCGACCTCATGCAGGACCCGCCGCGAGCGGCCCTTGAAGTTCTGCCAGACGAGGAAGGCTGCAGCAGCGAGACCCACGGCGAAAGACGTGAGATAGACGCCGCTGCTGGACGATACGAACTCGGGAATATAGCCGGAGGACAGCTTCTGGAAGGTCGGGTCGAAGGGACCGATCGAACGCCCGCCGAGGACGGCGATCATCAGGCCGCGGAACACCAGCATTCCCGCCAGCGTGACGATGAACGACGGTATCTTGAAATAGGCGATCCAGAAGCCCTGTGCCGCCCCGATCAGGCCGCCGAGCGCCAGGCAGATGACGGCCGCCAGCACGAAGTTCAGGTCGTACTGCACCATCAGCACCGCGGCGATGGCGCCGATGAAGCCTGCCACGGAGCCCACCGAAAGGTCGATGTGGCCGGTGACGATGACCATCAGCATGCCGAGCGCCATGATGACGATATAGCTGTTCTGCAGGATGATGTTTGTGATGTTGAGCGGCTTCAGGATGACGCCGCCGGTGGCGAACTGGAAGAAGAGGACGATCGCCAGCAGCGACATCATCATTCCGTATTCGCGCAGGTTGTCCTTCCAGAAGCCGGTGCCGCGCGGCGGCGCAGCCAGCGTGTTGGGCGGGTTAGTCATTCTTCCCTCACTTTGCGGCGCATGATGGCACGCATGATGTTTTCCTGGGTGGCCTCCTCACCGGCCACCTCTCCGACGAACTCACCCTCGTGCATCACCATGATCCTGTCGCAGATGCCGATCAGTTCCGGCATCTCCGAGGAGATCACGATGACGGCCTTCCCGGCGTCCGCCAATTCGTTGATGATCGAATAGATCTCGTATTTCGCGCCGACGTCGATGCCGCGGGTCGGCTCGTCGAGGATCAGCACGTCCGGGCCGGTGAACAGCCATTTCGACAGCACCACCTTCTGCTGGTTGCCGCCGGACAGCTTGCCGGTCTCCTGATAGACGTTGTGGCTGCGGATCCGCATCCGGGTGCGGAAATCCTGCGCCACCTTCATCTCGTCGATGTCGTCGATGACGCCGCGTGACGAGACGCCGCCGAGATGGGCCAGCGAAATGTTCTTGCGGATGTCCTCGCCCAGGATCAGGCCCAGATGCTTGCGGTCCTCGGTGACATAGGCGAGACCCGCCTTGATCGCCCGGTGCACGTCCGACACATCGACGTCCTTGCCATGCAGGCGCACCTTGCCGGAGATGTTGCGTCCCCAGGAGCGGCCGAAGATGCTCATGGCGAACTCGGTGCGGCCGGCGCCCATCAGCCCGGAGATGCCGACGATCTCGCCTGCCCTCACCTGCATCGAGACGTTCTTGACCACCTGGCGCTCGGAATGCTGCGGGTGGTAGGCGGACCAGTTCTCGACGTCGAAGATGACATCGCCGATCTTCGGGTCGCGCTTCGGGTAGCGGCTCTCCATGTCGCGGTCGACCATCCGCCGGATGATCTCGTCTTCCTGAACGACGCCTTCGTGGCAGTCGAGCGTTCCGACCGAGCGCCCGTCGCGCAGCACCGTGATGCGGTCGGCGACGGCCGAGATCTCGTTGAGCTTGTGCGAGATCAGGATCGACGTGATGCCCTGGGCCCGGAATTCCTTCAGGAGCTCCAGCAGGGCGGCGCTGTCCTTTTCGTTGAGGCTGGCGGTCGGCTCGTCGAGGATCAGCAGCCGCACGTCTTTCGACAGCGCCTTGGCGATCTCCACGAGCTGCTGCTTGCCGACCCCGATGTTGGTGATCAGCGTATCCGGCGTCTCGCTCAATCCGACCTTGGCGAGCAGGGCCTTGGTCCGCTCGTGGACTGCCGACCGGTCGATCACGCCGAAACGCGACGGCGGGTTGGACAGGAAGATGTTTTCCGCGATCGACATCAGCGGAATGAGTGCCAGCTCCTGGTGGATGATGATGACTCCGAGTTCCTCGGAATCATTGATGTCGCGGAAGTGCCGCTCCTGCCCGTCGAGCAGGATGGAACCCTCGTAGCTGCCATGCGGATAAACGCCGGACAGCACCTTCATCAGGGTCGATTTGCCGGCGCCGTTTTCGCCGACCAGGGCATGAATTTCTCCTTCGCGAACGGTAAAGCTCACGTCGGAAAGCGCCTTGACGGCGCCGAAGGATTTGGAGATGGCGCGCATCTCGAGAATGGGCAATTGTTCGGCCGAAACCGCGGGTGCAAGCATCCGGAAACTCCGCTGCTGGGAAAAAAGGCGCCCGCGTCTCCGCAGGCGCCCTCAGATAGCTTACTTGATCTGGTCTGCGGTGTAGTAACCGCTGCCAACCAGGACTTCTTCCCAGTTGTCCTTGTTCACGACGACTGGCTTCAGCAGGTAGGATGGAACGACCTTGACGCCGTTGTCATAGGTCTTGGTGTCCGTCACTTCCGGCTCCTTGCCGGTCATCACGGCATCGACCATGTCGACGGTGACGCTTGCAAGGTCACGGGTGTCCTTGAAGATGGTCGAATACTGCTCGCCTGCGAGGATGGACTTCACCGACGGGACTTCCGCATCCTGGCCGCTGACGATCGGCATCGGCATGTCGCCGCTGCCGTAGCCGACGCCCTTCAGCGAAGACAGGATGCCCATCGAGATGCCGTCATAGGGCGACAGGACGGCGTCGAGGCGCTTGTCGGAGTAGGTCGAGCTCAGGAGAGCATCCATGCGGGCCTGTGCCGTGGCACCATCCCAGCGAAGGGTGGCAACCTGGTCCATGCCGGTCTGGCCGCTGCCGACGACGAGTTCGCCGCTGTCGATCATCGGCTGCAGCACGCTCATGGCGCCGTCGTAGAAGAAGTAGGCATTGTTGTCGTCCGGCGAACCGCCGAAGAGCTCGATGTTGTAGGGGCCTTCCTTGCCGCTGGCCTTCAGGCCGTCGACGAGCGACTGCGCCTGCAGCACGCCGACCTGGAAGTTGTCGAAGGTGGCGTAGTAGTCGACATTGCCGCTATCGCGGATCAGGCGGTCATAGGCGATGACCTTGATGTCCTGATCGGCTGCCTGCTGCAGCACGTCCGACAGCGTGGTGCCGTCGATCGAGGCGATGACGAGAACCTTGGCGCCCTTCACGATCATGTTCTCGATCTGCGAGAGCTGATTCGGAACGTCGTCTTCCGCATACTGAAGATCGGTTTCGTAACCGCGCTCCTGCAGGACCTTCACCATGTTGTCGCCGTCGGCGATCCAGCGGGCAGAGGACTTGGTCGGCATGGCAACGCCGACAAGGCCCTTGTCCTGGGCGCCGGCCGGCGCGGCAAACGCCATCGATGCCAGCATCGCGGCAGTCGTCAGATATTTCAGCATTTTCATAATTACTCCTCCGAAAAGGCGGACGTCTTTGTCCGCTGAAATGGCTGGCGGCCCCCTGCCGCCAGCCTTTGCAACTCAGTGGTTGTCGCGCGGAATGCCTTCCGTTTGCGCAATCCGCTGGTATTTCACGGCGGGTTCGAGAACCGCGCCGGATTCCATCTGACCGACGATGCCACGCTGGATTTCCTGCCAGGGCGTCTGGTGCTTCGGATACTGATAGCCACCGTGGGCCTCCAGGGTCTGGCGGCGTTCGGCAAGCTCCTCCTCGGAAATCAGGATGTCGGCCGTGCCGCGACCGACGTCGATGCGCACGCGGTCACCGGTCTTCAGCAGAGCCAGGCCGCCGCCCGCAGCCGCCTCCGGAGAGGCGTTGAGGATGGACGGGCTGCCCGAGGTTCCCGACTGACGACCGTCGCCGATGCAGGCCAGCGACGTGATCCCCTGCTTCAGGAGGTAGTCGGGGGCGCGCATGTTCACCACTTCCGCCGCGCCCGGATAGCCGATCGGGCCGGCGCCGCGCATGAAGAGGACGCTATGCGCGTCGATTGCAAGCGACGGATCGTCGATCCGCTTGTGGTAGTCCTCCGGTCCGTCGAAGACGACCGCACGACCTTCGAAGGCCTCCGGATCGTCCGGGTTCGACAGGTAGCGCTCGCGGAATTCGGGCGAGATGACGCTGGTCTTCATGATTGCCGACGAGAACAGGTTGCCGCGCAGGACGCGGAAGCCGGCGCGCTCCTTGAGCGGCTGATCGAAGGGACGGATGACCTTCTCGTCCTCGATTATGGCACCGCGGCAGTTCTCGCCGATCGTCTTGCCGTTGACGGTCATCGCATCCTCGTGGATGAGGCCGTGGTTCATCAGCTGGTTGACGACGGCCGGAACGCCGCCGGCGTGATAATAGTCCTCGCCGAGATATTCACCGGCCGGCTGCAGGTTGACGAGCAGCGGCACATCTTCGCCATAGGTCTGCCAGTCGTCGACGGACAGCTCGACGCCCATGTGGCGTGCGAGACCGTTCAGATGGATCGGCGCGTTGGTCGAGCCGCCGATCGCCGAATTGACGCGGATGGCGTTGATGAAGGCTTCCCTGGTCATGATCTCGGAGGGCTTCAGGTCTTCCTTGACCATTTCCACGATCCGAAGACCGGTCAGATAGGCAACCTCCTGACGATCGCGATAGGGCGCCGGAATGGCGGCCGAGCCCGGAAGCTGCATGCCGAGCGCTTCGGCCAGCGAATTCATCGTGGTCGCGGTGCCCATGGTATTGCAGTAGCCGGTCGACGGTGCCGACGAGGCGACCAGCTTGACGAAGCCGGCGTAGTCGATCTCGCCCTTGGCGAGCAGTTCGCGCGCCTTCCAGACGATCGTCCCGGAGCCGGTGCGCTCGCCGCGGAACCAGCCGTTCAGCATCGGGCCGACCGACAGCGCGATCGACGGGATGTTGACCGTCGCCGCCGCCATGAGACAGGCCGGCGTGGTCTTGTCGCAGCCGATCGTCAGCACGACGCCGTCGAGCGGGTAGCCGTAGAGCACTTCCACAAGTCCGAGGTAGGCGAGATTGCGGTCGAGGCCGGCGGTCGGACGCTTGCCGGTCTCCTGGATCGGATGCACCGGAAACTCGATCGCAATGCCGCCGGCTTCGCGGATGCCTTCGCGCAGGCGCTTGGCGAGCTCCAGGTGATGCCGGTTGCAGGGCGACAGGTCGGAGCCGGTCTGGGCGATTCCGATGATCGGGCGATCCGACTGCAATTCCGCCTGGCTGAGGCCGAAATTCATGTAGCGCTCGAGATAGAGCGCCGTCATGTCCGCATTGTGCGGATTGTCGAACCAGGCTCGCGACCGCAGTCTGGTCGTCTCTCCGCGGGTATGGTCCGTTTCGGCAATTTCGGTCGAAGGCAGGTTTTCGGAATTTGTCATGGTCTACTTCTCACGCGTGGATGGGGACGAGGCGAGCGGCACGCATCGCTAGTCCTCGAAGGGTTCGACGGCATGCCGGCGTCCGAGCAGGAAAGCGTCGGCGACATGGACCAGCGGCGAGAAATCCGCGTCGCTGCGGCCCTCCCCGACCAGCTGGACGAAATGCTTGTAGAGGTTCCGGTATTCCCTGTCCTCTTCGACCATCCGCTGCTCGCCATCGACGGTGAGCCGGCTGCCGCCATGAGTGACGACGACAGGCCCCTCTTCCGTGTCGATGCGGATGTCCCAGGTCTGCGGTCCGGTCTGCCGCCAGTCGAACTCTGCCGTCACGGCCATGCCGCCGACGGCTTCGAAGACAAGGCTCGCCGCAATCGGCGCTGCGCGGTTTTCCGGGAAGAACAGGTCCGAGCGAACGAGGTGGAACGGCACCGGCATGATCCGTGTCACGATCGACAGCGCATTGATGCCGGGATCGAAGACCCCGAGACCGCCCGGCTCCCAGATCCACGCCTGGCCCGGATGCCAGTGGCGAACGTCTTCCTTCCACTCCACCGCGACGCTGCGGATCGTCCGCTGCGCCAGCAGTGCCCGTGTCGGCTCGACGGCAGCGGCTTCGCGCGAGTGCCAGGTGGAAAAAAGCGTCACGCCCTTCTCTTTCGCCAAAGCCTCCAGCGCATGGACCTCGGAAAGTGTCGCGCCGGGCGGCTTTTCCAGCATCACATGCTTGCCGGCTTCGATGGCGGCCATCGCCTGCTCGAACCGGCCCTGCGGCGGCGTGCAGAGCGAGACGGCATTGATCTCGACGTCGGACGACAACAGATCCTGGATGTCGTTGAACGAGGCGACGCCGTCGAGCGTCGCCTTGCGGCTCGCGACGGCAACCAGTTCGATGCCGCCGGTCGCCTCAATGGCACCGAGATGCTGGTCCCTGGCAATCTTGCCCAGTCCAACGATGCCGAGACGGATGCTCATGGCGCGCCTCAGAGCTTGCGGATGGAGACGGGCGCCTCAGCAGCCACCGTCAGCGTATTGACGAGCGGCAGCTTGAACGGCTCGGCAGCGATCTCGAACACATCACCTGGCTCGGTCTTGACGCCTTCCGAGAACGACAGCGTTGCCGTGCCGAAGAAGTGCACGTGCAGGTCGCCGGGACGGCGGAAAAGCTCGTACTTGAAGTTATGGTGCTCGAGGTTGGCAATCGAATGCGACATGTTCGCTTCGCCCGACAGGAAGGGCTTTTCGAAGATCACCGCATCGCCACGGCGAACGCGCGACGTTCCCTCCACATGCGCAGGCAGATCGCCGACGATGAGCTCGGCGCCGAGAGCCGCCTGGCGCAGCTTCGAGTGAGCAAGCCAGAGATAGTTGCCCTTCTCGGTCACGTGGTCGGAGAACTCATTGGCGAGACAGAAGCCGAGGCGGAACGGCGTGCCATCCGGTCCGATCAGATAGATGGCGGCGAGCTCAGGCTCTTCCCCGCCATCGAGCGCGAAGGCGGGCGAAACCAGCTCCTCGCCGGTGGGGCGCAGTTGCGAACCGTCGCCCTTGTAGAACCACTCCGGCTGCACGCCGACCTGGCCGTCCGCCGGCTTGCCGCCTTCGACGCCCATCTGGAACATGCGCATGGAATCGGTGGGCTTTTCTGCGGACTGTGCCGCCTTGTGCATCTTGTCGCGTCCGTCGGCAGACCCGAGATGAGTCAGGCCCGTTCCTGCAACGAAGAAATGCGCCGGATCCGCGTGCGACACCGGGATCGTCAATCGTCCCTCGTCCTGCGCGCGCCGAAGATCGATGTCTTCCGCATAGCCGAGCGCATCGATGCGCTCCTGCAGGGACTGCCCCGCCTCGATGGCACCCATGGCCAGATCGTAGGTGGATGCGGCGTCGCGCACGACCCGTCCCGCACCGACACCATCCCAGGCAACAACCTTGACGCCGTCGCCATCACGCACTTGAAGAATTCGCAGCATTGACCCTCTACCCAAAGCACTTTCGGTAAGGCCGCACGCGGCGGCCATCTCCTCCCACCCCGATCATGCCGGAGAGAATATAATAGGATTATTGGAGCGATGGGGCCATTGTCAAGCGCACAGCTATCCCACCGGCCGCACTCAAATAAACATCTTTTATGCTGCTAAATCAGCAAGAAAACACCGAGCAACTCGCCGGCTATACGGTTTTTTTCAGACAACTCCTCAAAAACCCCCTTGCAAAAGTATGACAATATGGAAATGTGAGGAGGTCATAGGCCATCATCTTCTGGGAGGATTTAAGATGAAAAAGGCACTCGCGGCGTTTACCGTCGCATTTTCCGCATGTCTCGCATCCGGCGTTTCCGCACAGTCCCTGACCGTGGGCTTCTCGCAGATCGGCTCAGAGTCCGGCTGGCGCGCCGCCGAGACGACAGTCACGAAACAGGAAGCGGAAAAGCGCGGCATCGACCTGAAGTTTGCCGATGCGCAGCAGAAGCAGGAAAACCAGATCAAGGCGATCCGCGGCTTCATCGCGCAGGGCGTCGATGCGATCCTGGTTGCCCCGGTCGTCGCGACCGGTTGGGAATCGGTCCTGCAGGAAGCCAAGGAAGAAGAGATCCCCGTGATCCTTCTCGACCGGCAGATCGAAGCATCGGACGATCTCTACCTCACGGCCGTCACCTCGGATCAGGTCCATGAGGGCAAGGTCGCCGGCGACTGGCTGGTGAAGGACATCGGCGACAAGCCGTGCAACGTCGTGGAGCTCCAGGGCACCACGGGCTCCTCGCCCGCCATCAACCGCAAGAAGGGTTTCGAGGAAGCGCTTGCCTCGCATGACAACATCAAGATCACCCGCTCGCAGACCGGCGACTTCACCCGCACGAAGGGCAAGGAAGTCATGGAAAGCTTCATCAAGGCGGAAGGCGGCGGCCAGGACATCTGCGCCGTCTATGCCCATAACGACGACATGGCCGTCGGCGCCATCCAGGCCATCAAGGAAGCGGGCCTGAAGCCGGGCTCCGACATCAAGATCGTCTCGATCGACGCCGTTCCGGACATCTTCAAGGCCATGGCCGAGGGTGAGGCCAATGCGACGGTGGAACTGACGCCCAACATGGCAGGCCCGGCCTTCGATGTTCTGGAAGCCTACCTGAAGGACAAGACGGAACCACCGAAGTGGATCCAGACGGAATCCAAGCTCTACACCGCCGCTGATGATCCGATGGCCGTCTACGAAGCCAAGAAGGACCTCGGCTACTGAGCCGAACCGTCAAAGGGGGGCCGGCACGCCGGTCCCACCGCCCTTCCTGAAGCATGGCTGGGGCCGCATGTCGCGGCTCCGGTCGTCGGTCGCAGGACGTCATATGAACACCACACACACTCTTCTGGACGCTCGCGGCATCAACAAGAGCTTCCTCGGCATCGCCGCACTCGAGAACGTCGATTTTTCCCTGAGGCATGGCGAAGTCCATGCGCTGCTTGGTGAAAACGGCGCCGGCAAGTCCACCCTCATCAAGATCCTGACCGGCGTCTACAACCGCGATGGCGGCACCATGATGCTGGAGGGCACGGAGGTCGCGCCCGCCACTGTGGCGGAAGCCCAGGACCTCGGCATCGGCACCGTCTATCAGGAGGTGAACCTTCTCGAAAACCTCACGGTCGCCGAAAACCTCTTCCTCGGCCGCCAGCCGCGGCGTTTCGGGTTGGTCGACAAGCGGGAGATGCGCCGCCGCGCCCGCGCGCTGCTGCAGGATTACGGGCTGGACATCGATGTCGACGCCCTGCTGTCGTCCTACTCCGTCGCCATCCGCCAGATCATCGCGATTGCCCGCGCCGTCGACCTCTCCGGCAAGGTCCTCGTCCTCGACGAGCCGACCGCGAGCCTCGACAGCCATGAAGTGGAGATGGTCTTCTCGGTTCTGCGAAAGCTGCGCGACAGGGGCCTCGGCATCATCATCATCACCCACTTCCTGAACCAGGTCTACGATATCGCCGACCGGGTGACGGTGCTCAGGAACGGCCGCATGGTCGGCACGCGCGAGATCGACGGATTGCCGCGCATGGAGCTGATCTCGATGATGCTCGGCCGCGACCTGCAGCACATCACCCGCGACCATCACGCACTCGAAGAAACGGTGGAGGCCACCTCTGCGCCGATCCGCTTTGCAGGCTACGGCAAGCGCGGCAGCATTGCGCCCTTCGACCTCGACATTCATCCCGGCGAAGTGGTCGGCATCGCCGGCCTGCTGGGTTCGGGCCGCACGGAAACCGCCTTCCTGCTGTTTGGCATCGACAGGCCCGACTCGGGGACGGCGCATATCGATGGAGAGGCGGTGAAGATCACCTCGCCGGAAGCGGCCATCGCCCATGGCTTCGGGTTCTGTCCGGAGGAACGCAAGAGCGACGGCATCATCAGCGAATTTTCCGTCAGCGAGAACATCGCCCTGGCGCTGCAGGCGCGGCAAGGCTGGGCACGGCCGGTGTCGGCACGCCAGAAGGCGGAACTGGCCGACGAATTCATCCGCTCGCTCGATATCCGCCCCCCGGACCCGGACCGGCCGATCAAGTTCCTCTCCGGCGGCAACCAGCAGAAGGCGATCCTGGCGCGCTGGCTGGCGACAGGGCCGCGCCTTCTCATCCTCGACGAACCCACCCGCGGGATCGACATCGGCGCTCATACGGAAATTCTCAGAATGATCGAAAGACTCTGCGCCGATGGCATGTCGCTCGTCGTCATCTCGTCCGAACTGGAGGAACTGACGGCAGTGGCCCATCGCGTCATCGTGCTCGCCGACCGTCGCCACGTCGCGGAACTGACCGGCGCGGCGGTGACCGCCGACAACATCATGGCGGCGATTGCCGATCCGGCCCGTACGGAGGCCGCATGAAAAGCGCCCTCGCCCGCCGCCTGCGCCGCATCGCCCCGCAACTTGCGGCCCTGATCGTCATCGTCACCCTCGTCAGCCTGATCTCGCCCGGCTTCCTCAGCGTCACCTACCAGAACGGGCGCCTCTACGGCAGTCTCATCGATGTGCTCGTTCGCGGCGCACCGGTCGCGCTGCTGGCGATCGGGATGACGCTGGTGATCGCCACCCGCGGCATTGATCTCTCCATCGGCGCGGTCATTGCCATCTGCGGCGCAGTCGCCGCAACGCTCGTCACCAGCGGATACCCGCTGCCGGTCGTGATCTTCGCATCCCTCTGCGTCGGCCTCGCCTGCGGCCTCTGGAACGGGCTGCTTGTCGCCGTGCTCGACATCCAGCCGATCATTGCCACCCTGATCCTGATGGTGGCCGGCCGCGGCATCGCGCAGCTGATCACCGAGGGCGTGATCCTGACCTTCAACAACGAGAGCTTCGCAGCCCTCGGATCCGGCTCGATTGGCGGCATTCCGGTGTCCATCCTGATCTGGGTGACCGCGGCCCTGCTGGTCGGCCTGCTGGTGCGCCGCACGGCGCTCGGCTTCCTGATCGAGGCGACCGGCATCAACCGGCGCGCCGCCATGCTGGCCGGCATCCGCGCCCGCTTCCTGCTGTTCTTCGTCTATGCCGTCTCCGGCATCATGGCGGCCGTCGCGGGTCTGATCGTCACCGCCGACATCCGCGGCGCCGACGCCAACAATGCCGGGCTCTGGCTGGAGCTCGACGCCATCCTCGCGGTCGTCATCGGCGGCACCTCGCTGAACGGCGGACGCTTCTCCATCCTCGCATCGCTGATCGGCGCGATGATCATCCAGACCATCAACACCGGTATCCTCGTCTCCGGCTTCCCGCCGGAATTCAACCTGATCATCAAGGCGGGCATCATCATCCTCGTCCTGACGCTCCAGTCGCCGGCAATCGGCACGCTGGTCGGCTTCCTGAAGCCCGTCCGGCACACCGCCCAGACCGCAAAGACCGAGAGGACGGCCCGGTGATCCACACACGCAACCTCCCCTTCGTCGCGGCACTGGCCATATTCCTCCTCGCCTATCTCGCCTGCGTGCTGCAGTTCCCCAACATGCTGTCGACACGGGTGCTCGGCAATCTGCTCACCGACAATGCCTTCCTCGGCATCGCCGCCGTCGGCATGACCTTCGTCATCCTCTCGGGCGGCATCGACCTGTCGATCGGCTCCGTGATTGCCTTCACCAGCGTCTTCGTCGCCTCCATGGTCGGCTCGCTCGGGGTCAACCCGCTCATCGCCTTCGCGGCGGTGCTGGCCATCTCCACCACCTTCGGCGCCTCCATGGGGCTGATGATCCGCTTCCTGTCGATCCCGCCCTTCGTGGCGACGCTTGCCGGCATGTTCCTCGCCCGCGGCGCCGCCTATCTGATCTCCACCCAGTCCGTGCCCATCTCGCATCCCGTCATCGATGCCATCCAGGGCTTCTACTTCCGCTTCCCCGGCGGCGGACGCCTGACCGCCATGGCGATGCTGATGCTTGTGGTCTTCGTCGTCGGCGCGTTCGTGGCGGGACGCACCCGCTTCGGCGCCAATGTCTATGCGCTTGGCGGCAATCCGCAGTCGGCGGAGCTGATGGGCGTGCCGGTCGGACGCACGACGATCGGCATCTATGCGCTCTCGGGCTTTCTCTCCGGTCTCGCCGGCATCGCCTATACCCTCTACACCTCGTCGGGCTATTCGCTGGCCACCGTCGGCGTCGAACTGGACGCGATCGCGGCGGTGGTGATCGGCGGCACCCTGCTCACCGGCGGCGCCGGCCTGGTCGCCGGAACCTTCGTCGGCATCCTGATCCAGGGCCTCATCCAGACCTATATAGTCTTCGACGGATCGCTGTCGTCCTGGTGGACCAAGATCGTGATCGGCATCCTGCTCTTCACCTTCATTGTTCTGCAACGGGCGATCGTGTGGTATTCGGACCGGAGACTGGCCGAAGGACGCCTGAAGGAGGCATGATTGGGACTGCTTGAAACCACGATCACCGGACGCAAGGGGCGTAGCAGCCATGCGCATGTGGTCGCGGAGCTTGGCAGCGCCATCGTCGCCGGACGAATCCCCGAAGGGGCGCTGCTGCCGGGCGATGCCGAACTCTCCGCCCGCTTCGGCGTCTCGCGCACGGTCCTGCGCGAGGCCATGAAGACGCTGTCGGCAAAGCGCCTGATCGAAGCCAAGGCAAAGGTCGGCACCCGGGTCGTTGACCGCGCCAGCTGGAACTTCTTCGATGCCGACGTGCTCGGCTGGCGCTGCCAGTCCGGCCTCGATTTCGAGTTCATCGAGCATCTGGCCGAGATGCGCATGGCACTGGAGCCCGCGGCCGCCGCGGCAGCGGCCCGACGCGCCTCCAACGACGACATCGTCCAGCTCTATGCCATCGCCGCCAGGTTCGACGACCTCGCCCATACGCCGGAAACCATCGCCAAGGTGGACCTCGAGTTCCACCTTGCCATCGCCCGCATGTCCGGCAACCCGTTCATGCGCTCGGCGAGTGCCATCGTCGAGGCGGCGCTCGCCATTTCCTTCCAGCTCTCCTCCCCGGCCGCCTCCCCGGAAAAGATCGATGAAGTAGCGACCAACCATCTGCGCATCGTCCATGCCATCGCCTCGCGCGATCCCGACAAGGCGATCCACGCCATGCGCCATGTCATCGAGGTCGGCAAGAGCCGCATCCGCTCCTCGTTCGCCGCATCCGAACCGGCCCGTCACCTGGGCGAAGAGCCTGCGGCGGTCACCGCGTCCTGAGCCTGCCGGTCACGGCTGCGTCAGCTCCTCCAGGGTCACGGGGCGCAGCCGCCTTGCGTCGACCCCGACGTCGAACTGCCGCGGCACCGGCTTCAGCCGGCCATGGGAATGGCCGTGCAGGTTGATCGATTTCTTGCTCATCTGGTTCCAGGTCCGGAAGGCATAGTGGCAGAGCACCAGGAGCTGGTCGCCGAGCCGGATCTCGGCATAGTGCTGGACACTCGCCCAGGCAGCGGCCTGCGTCACCGGCACGGGATCATTGTTGCCGATCACCAGATGCTTGCGGCCATTCAGACGCGACAGCAGCAGTTCGGCGTCCTCGGTGCTACGCGACGACATGACATCGCCCAGATGCCAGACCTCGTCGTCAGGCCCGATCGTGTCGTTCCACGTCTCGATCAGGGCGGCATCATGCTCGACCATATTGGCGAAGGGACGGCGGTCGATGCGCAGGACGCGCGTATCGCCGAAATGGGTATCACTGGTGAAGTAGATCATCTGTCTCCGAACGCTTCGCCCTGGCCTTTGATCCGGCGCGGATCGCCCGATCAAGTTTATTAGACTTTGGTGGTGAACGACTCTTGTCGTGAATCACCGCCTCTGCCATGGTCGCCAGGACCTTAGAATCAACTAATAAGACTGACAGGCCAGTAGCTTATACAGTGCTAGAAATGCTTCTGACATACCAGGATGAGGGCATGACCGCCCGATCCCGCGGTTTCGGTTTCGACACCAATCCCTTCCTCGTGAAGGAACGGCTGCCGCAGACCACGGGCGAACCTGTCGGCGACTGGCGCCAGAAGGCCGAAGCCTGGCTTTTCGGCTGGCTGCTGGAAAACGCCTGGACGACCGAATTCGACTAGCGCTCGCCCCTGCGGGCATCGCCATTTCGGCCACAGGCATCACAGCCCCCTGCGGATTCCAGCGGCCACGCCGCACGTGTTTTGCGCGCAACCGGAGGCGTCTCCACTTGCGCCCGCCGATTTTATCAGGCTTTGCTAACACTCCTGCCGAAATTGCCGAATTGCGACGGAACCGCTCCGCGGCATGCCGCATTGACGCCGCAATGGCAGAATGCGGAGCAGAACGATGAGATCTCTTTTTTCCCTGGTGCTGGGCATCACGATGGCCGTGGTGCTGTTCGTCGGTGGCGTCGCCGCTGCGTCCTGGATCCTGGCCGAGCCCGCACCGCATCGCTTCGCGCATCTCGACGAGCGCCCGCTGTGGACCAACCGGCCCGTCGCGATCGATCCGCAGACCCAGTCCTTCGAACGCATCGCCGCCGCTCCCGTGCCCCCGGTCTTCCTCGCCATGGCCGTCGAGGTTCCCGACGATCGGAAGCCGCCGGTCGACATGGCGTCTGAAGACGGCGCCTTCCAGAATGCCAGCCTCGATATGGCCACGACCGGCGCCATCGAGGACGAGCCGATGACGACCCTTGCCGGCACGCCGCATGCGCAATGGTGCCAGAGCCGCTACAACTCCTACCGCCTCGAGGACAATACCTACCAGCCCTACAACGGCCCCCGCCGCAGCTGCGAGTCCCCCCACATGGCGGGCGAGATCGCCCCTGACACCGCCCGCGCCGAAACCGTCGCCTACAGCGCAGACGCCAAACGCCCCCTGGTCCAGGCCGACAATTCGCACGTGAACTGGTGCCTGCAGCGCTACCGCTCCTACCGCCTCGAGGACAACAGCTACCAGCCCTACAACGGCCCCCGCCGTGCGTGTGAGTCGCCGTTTGGGTGAGGAGGGTCGCGCACGCTGCCGATCGGCATGGCGGCACCGGGTCTAGGTTCAGGCACTGGTTCCGGAACTTTCTTCACACGGGCCAGCGAGGTTAAGTCACCCAAACGGGAATTTGGAAACAATCCATAGAACCCGGGATGCTACCCCGTCTGGGTTAGTCTGCCAGTATCAGTTGCACAACCGAACGCCGTCTCGAACAATTGTTGCCCATTTGGGCCCCAAAGTTTCACGTGCTGAAATGGCATTACTCGCACCTGGCTCACCTTCGGCGAACATACGGACACCTACCGCCTGATCATGGCTGCCGCCGTAAATTATTGGACCCGGTGTGTAAGTGGTCGTCGCATTCACAATTCCAAACCCGCCATAAGAACTCACGCGGCCATAAGTATTGTACGTTCCCGGCATCTGCGTCGCGTGAACATTATTTGCCGATGAAGCTGCGGTGATTATGTAGCGATCATAGCCAGCCTTGATTGTCTCAATCGCAGCCTGTTTCTCGGCGGCCTTAAGTGCGCCTGTCGCGCCACACATTGCTTCGGCACTAGTTTGAATGATGGCTTCATTCTGCGAGACGCGCATCGCGCTAGACTGCACACACGACGTAAGTGTTAGCGCTGCCGTAACAGCCGCTATAATCATTCTCATTTCCAAATCCCTGCTCCCTAAGAGGTCTGAGATTGGCATGGTAGGCGCTGGAGTCAATTGAGGGCGGGACGATATGCCAAGGAACTAACTCAGACCTGTGCGGCGACAGTCCGGATTTCTGTGGCGATGTACAAGAATGGTGGGCCCGGAGGGACTCGAACCCCCAACCAAGCGGTTATGAGCCGCCGGCTCTAACCATTGAGCTACAGGCCCTGCCTTTTGAGAGGCATCGGGTGGCGCAATGGTTCGCCGGCCCTCAAGGCCCGCTCTAACGCAATTCGTCGGCCACCTCAAGCCGTCGCCGCATTCGCTTCACAATCGCCCCTCACCTATGGCGGATCGCCCACCGCAAGAGGAATCACCGATGCACCCCTCCATCCCTTCCACGCGCCCCACAACGGGCCTGGCCCCGACGAAGTCTGAAGCCTCCGCGCCGTCCAGGGTGCTGTCCCGCCTCTCCGTCGGCGGCCTGCTGATGCTGGCTTCCGTCGGTCCGGCCCTCGCGCAGGATGCGCGGGATGCTCCCCGCGCGCGCCAGCCGGTCGTCAGCGTCTCGGCCGATGGCGAAGCGTCGATCGCGCCGGACATGGCCATCCTCACCTTCTCGGTGGTGCGCAATTCCGAGACTGCGGAAGTCGCCGTCGGCGACAACAGCACGGCGATGGCAGCCGTCATGGCGGCCCTGAAGGCCGAGGGCATCGAGGCCAGGGACCTGCAGACCAGCAATTTCGCGATCTATCCGCAGTACCGGCAGGCGGAGCCGAAGGACGGCGTCGTCGAGCCGCCGCAGGTGGTCGGCTACGAGGTCACCAACACGCTGACGGTCAAGGTGCACGACATCGCCAAGGTGGGCGCCATCCTCGACCGCTCGGTCAAGCTCGGGATCAACCAGGGCGGCCAGATCACCTTCACCAACGACAACCCGGAGGCGGCGCTGGCCGAGGCCCGCAAGCAGGCGGTCGAAAGGGCGATCGCCAAGGCGCGCACGCTGACGGAAGCGGCAGGCGTCCGGCTCGGGCCGGTGATCGAGATCAGCGAAGGCGGCAACCAGCAGATGCCGCCGCAGCCGATGTACCGCATGTCGATGGCCAAGGAAGCCTCCGACAGCGTTCCGGTCGCCGCCGGCGAAAACACCTATACCGTCACGGTCAATGTCACCTTCGGGCTCGAGCAGTAGCAGCAAAACGCCCCCGCCGGCCTTTTGAAGGGCTGGCGGGGGCGTTTCCTCCGTCGACGGGCGAATGAAGACGGAAGCTCTGGACGCTCCTAGCGGCGGATCACCGGGCAGCCGCGGTCGTTGGCGAAGACGATGCGGTCGCGGCCGTGGCGATCACGCCCGACGACGGTGACGGTGCGCCGGTCGATATCGACGACGCGGGCGCGACGCAGGCCCATGTGGCGAGCCTTTTCTTCCGCCAGACCTGGCGAGCAGCGGCCGCCGCGATCATGGCGCGGACGCTCCCAGCGGTCGCCCCGGTCATGGCGCGGGCCGTCCCAGCGGTCGCCGCCCCGGTGGCGGTCGCCGCCGCGGCTGTCCCAGCCCTGCTGCACGAAGATGCGGAATTCGGCTCCGGACGCTGCCGCCGTCGACGCCGTGGCGGAGAGGCCGGTCATGGCAATCAGAGCGGCAATTCCGGTCTTGATGAGAATGTTCGTCATGGATGTCTCCCCAGAAGGGCCAGCAACTGGCGCCGTTGAACTCTCCCGTCGTCCGGGATTGAGGAGACCTTAGTGCGCGCCGGCTGAACGCATTCCGAAGCGCGCATTCACCAGCTGTTCATTTGGGTCAGCGGGACAGGTGCAGGACGACGCTGCGGCTGTGCGGCCGGTCGCGGTGCTCGAAGAGATAGATCCCCTGCCAGGTCCCGAGCACCGGCCGGCCCCGGCTGACGGGGATGGAGAGCGACACGGCCATCAGCGCCGCCTTGATGTGGGCCGGCATGTCGTCCGGCCCCTCCATCGTGTGCGCCACCCAGCTCATCGACGGCGCATCCGACGGTGGCACCAGCCGCGTGAAGAAGGTCTTCAGGTCGCGCTGCACGTCCGGGTCGGCATTCTCCTGGATCAGCAGCGAGCAGGAGGTGTGACGAACAAAGACCGTCAGCAACCCCTCCTCCGCTCCCAGCCGCCCGACGAAGTCCACGACCTTGTCGGTGAACTCGTAAAGCCCCTGCCCGCGGGTCTGGATCGTCACTTCGGTCTGCGGCATGAGCGGCCTCCTGATCGGTGTATGAGTGGCTGGTGAGGGCATGAGAGGAGACCCCGCCGCCGGTGATGGCCGTGAGCCTGACGTACTAGGAGTCGGGGAAGCCACGATTCCTCCATTCGCTGCGCGGTACGGGCGCGCCAATGAAAAGCGAAAATCCAATCACCTTTGTCGCTTCTTCGTTGATCTCGCAGCGGAAGCTCAAGTCGTGCCACTGGCCTACTGAAAAGAATCCCGTATTCCTCAGTTCAAGAACAGTTCCTTCTGTCATCGGCTGCTTGGGAACGAACTCGGGATCCTGAGGTGGTGAAGCATTGCGCAATTGCGCAGTGAGTTCGGTGTCGCACAACAGCGCAGCGCGCACAGGATGCGATAAGTCACCTATCTCGGTCTGCGCCAGAAGGTCATCCGTCACAGCTTGGGAAAATAGCGTCGTCGCCTCGGTCAAGGCAACCAAGGGCGCCTCCGCGGTCTGTTCGTCCTCCTCTGCCGCCTCCTCAACCACCTCGGGTGGTGCGGGTTCGGCAATGGAAGGATTCGGACTGACGCCCGGGCCTGCGCTCAGGACATCCGGCGCTGGCGGCTCGACGGGTTCCTCAATCGGCTCTTCGGTAACCTCAGGCGGTTCGCGCGCATCCGTCGCCGCATCGCCATCCCTAGACATCTCAGGGCCCGTCGTTTCCTCCCCGAACTCGAACACAGTGCGCAGCGCCGGCGTCGGCGCAGCGGGCTCGTCTGGCACTTGCGCCTCCGGTTCAGTCTGCGGCTCGGGCGCAGGTTCGGCTTCTTCCTCTTGCGCCGGCGGTTCCGGCTCCGGGGGAGCCGGCGGCTCAGGCTCTTCAGCCTCTGGTGGTTCAGGTTCCGGGGGCTCGGGCTCCGGTGGCGGCTCGACGATCTCCACCGACACCGCCTCCTCTTCCTCGGGAGGCTGCGGCAGTTCGAGCGGCAGGCCGAAGATCAGGATGGCGGCCAGCACCACATGCACGAGGATCGAGGCGGGGATCCCCCATCCCATGTCGTTCCGCGGCTTCTCCGGTTCATCCTGCATGAGGCCCGATGTAGGTCCAAACGGCGGCAAGATCGAGAGCCACCGGGAAAACAGCGTAAAAAAGAAAAGCCCGGCCGCAAAGGGCCGGGCTTGATGGATCTAAGCCTTGCCGGCCTAGCTGTCGAGGAAGGACCGCAGCTTGCGGCTCCGGCTCGGGTGCTTCAGCTTGCGCAGCGCCTTCGCCTCGATCTGGCGGATACGCTCGCGGGTGACCGAGAACTGCTGGCCGACTTCTTCCAGCGTGTGGTCGGTGTTCATGCCGATGCCGAAGCGCATGCGCAGCACGCGCTCTTCGCGCGGCGTCAGCGAGGCGAGAACGCGGGTCGTCGTCTCGCGCAGGTTCGCCTGAATGGCGGCGTCGATCGGCAGCAGCGCGTTCTTGTCCTCGATGAAGTCGCCGAGGTGGCTGTCTTCCTCGTCACCCACCGGGGTTTCGAGCGAGATCGGCTCCTTGGCGATCTTCAGGACCTTGCGGACCTTTTCGAGCGGCATGGCGAGCTTTTCGGCGAGTTCTTCCGGCGTCGGCTCACGACCGATCTCGTGCAGCATCTGGCGCGATGTGCGGACGATCTTGTTGATCGTCTCGATCATGTGCACCGGAATGCGGATCGTCCGGGCCTGGTCGGCGATCGAGCGGGTGATCGCCTGCCGAATCCACCAGGTGGCATAGGTCGAGAACTTGTAGCCGCGACGATACTCAAACTTGTCCACCGCCTTCATCAGGCCGATGTTGCCTTCCTGGATCAGATCGAGGAACTGCAGGCCGCGGTTCGTGTACTTCTTGGCGATCGAGATCACCAGACGCAGGTTGGCCTCGACCATTTCCTTCTTGGCAATACGCGCTTCGCGCTCGCCCTTCTGGACCATGGACACGATCCGGCGGAATTCGGCGATCGAGATGCCGGTTTCCGTCGCGAGATTCTGGATCTCCTGGCGGATGTCGCGGATCGTCTGGTTTTCCTCGCGGGCGAAATCCTTCCAGCCGCGGGCCGACAGGTTGGCGATCGACTTCATCCAGTTCGGATCGAGCTCGGCGCCCTGGTACTGCTCCAGGAACGAGTCGCGCTTGACGCCGTAGGATTCGGCGAGCCGCAGCAGACGGCCTTCGTTCTGCATCAGCCGCTTGGAGATGTCGTAGAGCTGCTCGACGAGCGAGTCGACGCGGTTCTGGTTGAGCGACAGCGACTTCACCGCCGTGATCAGTTGATCCTTGAGCTCCTTGTAGCGGCGCTCCTGGCCGGACGACAGCGTGCCGGTGCAGGAGAGGCGTGCCTCGACCTGCTGGTCCTGCAGCTTGCGCAGCTTCTTGTAGGTCTCGGCAATCGTGTCGAGCGTCTCCATGACCTGCGGACGCAGTTCCGCTTCCATGGCGGCAAGGGACAGGCTCGACTCGTCGTCGTCCTCTTCTTCCTCTTCGCTCGGCAGGCCTTCGCCGCCGACGGAGGTGACATCGTCGTCGTTGGCGGCGGTCCGGGTCTTGCGGACCCTTTCCTTTTCCTCGGCAGCCTTGCGGTCGGCCTCGATCTTCTCGGGGCTCTGGAACTGCGGCGCAGCCTTGGCCTCGGGACCGGAATAGGTCGTTTCGAGATCGATGATCTCGCGCAGCAGCGTCGTGCCTTCGTTCAGCTCGTCACGCCAGATGATCAGCGCCTGGAAGGTCAGCGGGCTTTCGCAAAGCCCGGCGATCATCGTCTCGCGGCCAGCCTCGATGCGCTTGGCGATGGCGATTTCGCCTTCGCGCGACAGAAGCTCGACGGAGCCCATCTCGCGCAGATACATGCGCACCGGGTCGTCGGTACGGTCGGTCGGCTCTTTCTTCTTGGCAGCAGCCAGCGCCGTGCCGGCGCTTGGCGCAATCTCGCCGCCTTCGCTCTCGCCGTCGCTGTCGTCGGAACTGTCGTCCTCGGTCGCGGCTTCGTCCGCCTCGTCGTCTTCAACGACGTTGATGCCCATGTCGGAGAGCATCGACATCGTGTCCTCGATCTGCTCGGAAGTGACTTCCTCCGACGGCAGGACAGAATTCAATTCGTCCATGGTGACATAGCCGCGCTTCTTGGCGGCCTTGATCATCTTCTTGACCGCGTCATCGGAAAGATCGAGAAGCGGACCATCCGGAGTGCCTTCGCGCTCGGTCTCGGCTTCTTCGTTTTCTTTGACTTTCGTTGCCATATATTTTCGCTTTCCCTGAACGCCACCCCGCGGCGGTGGCCGTCGGCTAAGGCTCAGAGCCCAGCCGCGAATCACTGTTCAACACGTACGGAATGTTCTTTAATTCCGGATTACCACGACGGTAGCAGTCGATTGCCGATGCCCCTGGTTCACAGGTCGCCGATCGTGGCCCGCTGTGCTTGACCCATTCCACCTTTTCCGCCTGATGTGGTGATTCCCACAATTTAACGCTCCGTCAAGCTTTTCCAAGGCGAAGTGCCCGGAAAAGTGGAAAAAGCCGTTCTACAGGGCTTCACGGGTAAGATGCACATGTTTGCCGATATGTAGGAAGCATCTGGGCCGTGACAAGAGCAGCACCCCCAATGCAAGCCTTCAGCCGGTCCCAACACATGCACCCCAACAGCCTAGACTGATTCGCCCCGCTCTAGCCATGACCGACGGCGGCACCCTTCACACGCCCCGACATCACCCCGAAGCCATCGATGATGGCCTCCTGGTTTTCCAGCCGCCCGATCTCCAGCTGCACCTCGGACAAGGCGCGCATCAGCGCCGTCGCCCGCTCTTCCTCGTCGGTCGCCGTCTCGGCGATTTCGCGCTCCAGCTCGATCTTCTGCCAGCGCAGCTCCTTGTTGCGCGAATGCAGCGCATAGGCCTGCCGGTAGGCCTGCACGACATCCTGCAGATCCGCCTCCTCCGTCGCCGTCCAGAGCCGGGCATTACGGATCTGCTGGTTCATCAGGGCGATCAGCGATTCAAACCCGTTCTCCTCCAGTTCCGCGCGCAGGTTCGGCCGGTTGAGGCGCGCGCCGAGCTTGGCGGCAGCGGTCAGCAGACAGGACCAGAAGCGTTGCAGATCGCGGTTCTCGAACTCCACGCCGGCAATCTCGTCGTGATCGTCGAGCAGAAGCTGGGGATGGTTGGCAACGGTCAGCGCCAGGACGCTCTCGCGCAGCGCCGGCAGGTCGCGATGCCCCCGCACCAGTCCCGACCGCGCCAGCCGGTCGGAGACGGCAAGCCCCCGGCCCGCCGCCCTTGGCCCTGGCGTCGGCCCCTGGCCGGGGCGGTTGTTGCCGCCCCGTGGCTGGAAGTTGGAGCGCCGGTCACCGCCCCGGTTGTTGCCCTGGAACAGGGCATGCAGCCGGTCGCGCATCTCCTGCTGATAGTAGCGGCGAACGTTTTCGTCGGCGATCACCGACACCACCTGCTTCAGCCGCGCTTCAAGCTCCGCCCGCTTTTCTGGCGTTTCGAAATTGCCGCCGGAGGTCTCGCGCATCCAGATCGTCTCGGCCAGCGGCCGCGCCTCGACCAGCACCTTGTCGAAGGGGCCCCGCCCGTCCTGACGCACGATGTCGTCCGGATCCTTGCCTTCCGGCAGCAGCGCAAAGCGCACCGACCGGCCGGGCTTCAGGAACGGCAAGGCGAGGTCTGCCGCCCGGTTGGCCGCCCGCACGCCGGCCCCGTCACCGTCGAAGCAGAGCACCGGCTCCGGCGACATCTTCCACAGGAGGTCGAGCTGGTTTTCAGTCAGCGCCGTGCCGAGGGGCGCAACCGCATTCTCGATGCCCGCCTGGTGGAGGGCGATCACATCCATATAGCCTTCGACGGCAATGATCGTCCCGGCGTCGCGGCTGCCGGGGGCACCCTGCGAGGCCCGTCGGGCGCGGGCAAAATTGTAGAGCACCTGCCCCTTGTGGAAGAGTTCGGTCTCGTTGGAGTTCAGGTATTTCGCTGGCGCATCGGGAGACATCGCCCGGCCGCCGAAGGCAATCACCTTCTCGCGCGACGACAGGATCGGGAACATGACGCGATCGCGAAAACGGTCATAGGAGACGGCGATCCCCTCCCCGTGAACGACCAGCCCGCAGGCCTCGATCTGCTCCTTCGGCACGCCCTTGCCGGACAGAAACTCCTTGAGAGCATTGCGGCTCTCCGGTGCAAACCCCAGCCGGAACGTCTCGATCGTCCGCCCGGTCAGGCCCCGGTCGCGCAGATAGGCCCGCGCCCGCGCGCCTGCAGCGCTCTGCAACTGATCCTGGAAGAACTGCGTCGCCAGTTCCATGACGTCGAGGAGCGTCGTGCGCTCCTTTTCGCGCCGCTCCGCCTGCGGATCGGGCTGCGGCAAGGCAATGCCGGCCATGTCGGCGATCTGCTGCACGGCTTCGGGAAAATTCAGCCCTTCAAGATCGGTGAGAAAGCGGAAATGGTCCCCGGAGACACCGCACCCGAAGCAGTGGTAGCGCCCCTTGCGGTCCTCGCAATGGAAGCTCGGGCTCTTCTCGCCGTGGAACGGGCAGCAGGCCCAGTAATCCCCGCGGGAAACATTGGTCTTCTTCCTGTCCCAGGTCACACGGCGTCCCACCACGGCCGAGATCGGCACACGGTCGCGGATTTCGTCGAGAAAACTGTTGGAAAAGCGCATTTTCACCTCGGGACCCGGCAACTATAGAACCTGCGGCCCCCGTGCGCCAATGCTAAAGCGCGTCATGCCCGGTATCCACAGCACCGATCTCGGAAAACAAAAAGGCGAGGCCAAGACCGGCCCCGCCCTTTCTGAATGGAATGCAGGCTGATTACTTCAGCAGATCCTTGACCATGCCGGATGCCTTGGCGAAGTCCATCTTGCCCGGGTACTTCTCCTTCAGCGCATTCATGCATTTGCCCATGTCGCGCAGCCCGTGGGCGCCGGTCTCGGTGACCACCGACTGGCAGAGCTGGCGCACCTGGTCTTCCGGCAACTGCTCCGGCATGAAGCTCTTGATGACGTCGATTTCCTCGCGCTCCTGCGTTGCGAGCTCGGCGCGCCCGGCGTCGTGATAGATCTTGGCGGATTCTTCCCGCTGCTTCACCATCTTGTGGAGGATCTGCATGATCTCGTCCTCGCTGACCGGATCCTTGCCGGCGCCGCGATTGGCGATGTCCCGATCCTTAATGGCGGTCTGGATCAGACGCACGGTGGACAGACGGCGGCTGTCCCCGGACTTCATCGCGTCTTTCATTGCAGTGGCGAGTTTATCGCGCATCATGTCTTGCTCCTTTGGAGAAGCCGCAGCGAGTGCTGAAATACGGCTTTTCCTTGTCAGTCAGGCCGCCCTCATAGCCAAGCACACGCGCCTGATCAAATCAATTCATCCAAGTTCTTGAAAACAAAGGGTATGATATCCCATGTAGAAAGAACGAGTGTGACATTGACCGCCAAGCGCGCTTTGTCTATTTTCCGGCACCTGCACGAGATTTAGGTATTCAGGGCTGCGCGGGTCATTCCGGCGCGCCCTTTTCTGCGACCACAAATGGCCCTGCATCCCCGCCACTTCAAGTGACGGGCCGATCGGGCGGAAGGATAGAGATGACCGCGACAGCCCCCTGGACAAGCAAGAAGCCCACCGCCGTTCTCGTTCTGGCCGACGGCACGGTGATCGAAGGCGTCGGTGTCGGCGCGACAGGCAAGGTCTGCGCCGAAGTGTGCTTCAACACCTCGCTTACCGGCTACCAGGAAATCCTCACCGATCCCTCCTATCTCGGCCAGATCGTCACCTTCACCTTTCCCCACATCGGCAACATCGGCACGAACGAGGAAGACATCGAGGATCTGACGCCCGCTGCCCGCCGCGGCGCCGTCGGCGTCATCTTCAAGGCCGACATCACCGAACCTTCGAACTACCGCGCCTCCAAGCATCTCGACGAATGGCTGAAGTCGCGCGGCGTGATCGGCCTTTCCGGCATCGACACGCGCGCATTGACCGCCTGGATCCGCGAGAAGGGCGCGCCGAACGCCGTCATCGCCCATGACCCGAACGGCGTCTTCGACATCGAGGCCCTGAAGGCCGAGGCCCGCAACTGGAGCGGCCTCGAGGGTCTGGATCTCGCCAAGGAAGCCACCTCGGGCCAGTCGTCGCAATGGACGCAGAAGCCCTGGGTCTGGAACGAAGACTTCGAGGACGCAGACCCGGCCGAAGCCAAGTACCACATCGTTTGCGTCGACTACGGCGTCAAGCGCAATATCCTGCGCCTGTTTGCCGGTCTCGACTGCAAGGTCACTGTCGTTCCCGCGCAGACATCCGCCGAGGACATCATGGCGCTGAAGCCGGATGGCGTCTTCCTGTCGAATGGCCCCGGCGACCCGGCCGCGACCGGCGAATACGCCGTGCCGGTCATCCGCCAGGTGCTGGAGAACGACGTTCCGACCTTCGGCATCTGCCTCGGCCACCAGATGCTCGGCCTCGCGCTTGGTGCGACCACGACGAAGATGCACCAGGGCCATCACGGCGGAAACCACCCGGTGAAGGACCACACGACCGGAAAGGTCGAGATCGTCTCCATGAATCACGGCTTCTCGGTCGACTCCAACAGTCTGCCGGAAGGCGTTGAAGAGACTCACATTTCTCTCTTCGACGGCACCAACTGCGGCCTGCGGGTCACCGGCAAGCCGGTGTTCTCGGTGCAGCATCACCCGGAGGCGTCGCCCGGACCGCAGGACAGCCACTACCTCTTCCAGCGCTTCCTCAACATGGTGCGCGAGCGCAAGGGCGAAGCGGCTCTCGCCGAACGCTAGGCGCCACGCGCAGACAGAGACTGAAAATGGCCCGCCGTTCGAGCGGGCCTTTTTTATGCCCGCCGGACCAGGAGATAGAAGCGGCCGCAGAGAAGAAAGGCCGCCGCGCCGAGGCCGGTGACGAAACCGAACCAGACGCCAGGTCCTCCGTATCCGAGCGGGAAGGCAAACAACCAGGCACAGGCAAATCCGATCGGCCAGTAGGCGATGAGCGCCAGCAGCATCGGCACCTTCGTGTCCTTCAGGCCGCGCAGCATCCCGGCGCCCACCGCCTGCAGGCCATCCGCCATCTGAAAGATGCCGGCGATCACGATGAGCCATACGGCATAGTCGAGCACCGCCTGCGCATCCGGCTTGCGGGTGTCGAGGAAGAGCGCGCCGAGCTGCCGCGGCATGACGGCAAACAGCGTGCTGCCGCAGACCGAGACGCAGAGACTGACCGCCAGGACCGCCAGCGCCGCGCGGCGCACGCCCAGCATGTCGCCGCGACCATAGGCCAGTCCGATGCGAACCGTGGCAACCTGCGCCATGCCAAGCGGGATCATGAAGGCGAGCGAGGCAAGCTGCAGCGCAATGCCATGGGCGGCAAGTTCGATCGTGCCGATCGTGCCGATCATCAGCGAGGCGGCGGCAAACAGGCTCGTTTCGGCCAGGATCGTGAAGCTGATCGGCAGCCCCAGCGCCAGGTTCTCGCGGATCGCGCCCCAGTCGGCGCGCCAGAAACGCACGAAGAGTTCGTAGGTGTGGGTCTCGGCGCGGTTGTTGATATAGGCCACCATCAGCACGCAGCCGAAGGTGCTGGCACAGACGGACGCCACGGCGGCGCCGACGAGGCCCCAGGCGGGCGCGCCGAAGTTTCCGAAGATCAGGGCGTAGTTCAGAAACGCATTGGCGAGGAACATGCCGATCGTCACGTAGAGGATGATGCTGCCCCGCTCCAGCCCGCTCAGGAAGCTTCGCAGCACCATCAGGGTCAGCGCCGGAAAGATGCCCCATTGCGCGACGCGCAGATAGCCTTGCGCGAGCGCGGAAACCTCCGGCTCCTGACCGAAGGCAAGCAGCAGCGACTCCGAGAACCACAGGATCGGCGCCGTCAGCGCGCCGTAGCCGAGCACCACCCAGATGCCCATCCGGACGGCCCGCCGCACCGATGTGCCATCGCCGCGCCCGACCGCATGCGCCACCATCGGCACGACGGCGGCGGCAAATCCCGAGCCGAAGATGAAGACGATGAAGAAGATCTGGCTGGCAAGAACAATGGCCGCGAGCTCCGCGGTGCCGAGCCAGCCGACCATGATCACGTCGGTCGTGTTGATCGCCATCTGCGCCAGCTGTGCCCCGACGAAGGGGATGCCGAGATTGATCGTCGAGCGGATATGGCGGCGCCAGCTGTTATCCGCAGCAACAGGCCCCATCGCGGGAGAGTGGCTCGACATCTTCGTTCTCCAGATGAAAAAAGGCCGCTGCCCCGAACGGGGTGGGCGGCCAGTACCGGATGGCTTTAGAGGAGCTGCCGATGTGCAGCAAGCCTCCACCCTGCCCGGCTCCGGAAACGTTGGCGGGCGAAAGCGAGACTTAGCCGCAGCCACGCGCGGAGACAACACGCGAAGCTTCAATCTTGTTGATGCAGCCGACAAAGATGCTGATGACGGATCGGAACCTTCCCGGCACGAAGACCGAACGGAGGCGGACTGTCTCCTCCTCCGAGGAATTCCGTACCAGCTTGGCGGACTGCCAGCCTCCTAGAGGTTGGCCGAGAAGGTGTCGCAGCTGTTCATGTCACCGCTGTCAAAGCCGCGGCGGAACCACTCCATCCGCTGCGCCGAGGTGCCATGGTTGAAACTCTCCGGCACCACGTAGCCCTGGCTCTGCCGCTGCAGCGTGTCGTCACCAATCTGCTGGGCCGCGTTCAGCGCTTCCTGAAGATCGCCCTGCTCCAGAATGCCCTTCTGGTCGGTGAACTTGCCCCAGACGCCGGCGAAGCAGTCCGCCTGCAGTTCGACACGCACGGACATCCGGTTCGCTTCGACTTCGCTCATCTGCTGACGCGCCTGGTTGAACCGCGGCAGGATGCCGAGGAGGTTCTGCACGTGATGGCCGACCTCGTGGGCGATCACATAGGCCTCGGCAAAATCGCCGGAGGCTCCGAACTGCTGGCGCAGGTCCTGGAAGAAGGCGGTGTCGAGATAGACCTTCTGGTCACCCGGGCAGTAGAAGGGGCCCGTTGCCGAGGAGGCAAAGCCGCAGGCGGATTCAACCTGGCCGGAGAACAGCACGAGCGTCGGCTCCTGATACGTCTCGCCGCCGGCCTGGAAGATGCCGTTCCAGGTATCCTCCGTCTCCGCAAGCACGGTGCGCACGAAGGCGGTCGTCTCATCGTTTGCGGGCGCCGCGTTTTGGGTCTGCTGCTGCTCGTAGCCGCCACCCGTGGAACCGGTGTCACCGGACAGGAGCGTCAGCGGATTGATGCCCAGCGCCCAGGAGACGATCAGGATCAGGATGATGCTGCCGATCCCGAGCCCGCCGCCGGCGCGACGCATGCCGCCGCGACCCATGGGGATCCGCAGGCCGCCGCGGGAACTGCGCCCGCCCGCTCCGCGCCGATCTTCGACATTGTTCGACTGTCGGCGGCCTTTCCATTCCATCGCAAGCGTCCTCTGCTGCTGCTTCTTCTACCGCCCATAATACCGGGCTGGTCAAAGCGTTCCACTCCCGGCTTGAGGGCAGCGAAGGCTTCAGCTCTCTGCATAGACGTAAGCGCCGCCGCGCGCGAGGGCACGCTGATAGGCGGGCCGCGCACGGATCGCCGCAAGATAACTGCGGATGGCGCCCATAGCCTTCGCTTCATCGATCCGGCTGGCCGCTGTTTCCACGGGAAAGCTCATCATGATGTCGGCAGCGGAGAAGTTCTTACCCGCAAACCAGCCGTCGCGGGCAAGCTCGCCGTTCCAGAACCGGATGTGATCGCGCAGCTGCGGCTCAACCAGTGTCCGGGAGACGCCCTTGCACATCAGGGCGGCCGGCGCCTTCAGGAACCAGGGCACCTGCCCCGGCAGCCGCGCGAAGATCAGTTTCAGCAGGAGCAGCGGCATGGCCGACCCCTCCGCGTAGTGAAGCCAATAGCTATAACGCAGCCGCTCCTCGCTCCCTGTCGGCCGCAGCTCGTCGCCGCCATAGGTCTCCACCAGGTATTCGACGATGGCGCCGCTCTCGGCGATTACCCTGTCGCCATCCTCGATGATCGGAGACTTGCCGAGCGGATGCACCGCCTTCAGGCTGTCGGGCCCGCGCATGTCGCTGCCGCGATGATAGATTTCGACCTCGTATTCGAGCCCCAGTTCCTCCAGGAGCCAGAGGATGCGATGGGCGCGCGAGTTGTCGAGATAGTGCAGCTTGATCATGGGTTGCTCCGGGAACGTGAAGTCGGCGAAAAGCCGGCCCCGGACATCATACGCGGAAATGGCTGTGCCAGTTTTCGGCAGCGCCATTTTTCCAGGAGCACGTTTTAGTTCTGGACCGGCAGGACGACGAGTTCTTCGAAATGCTTCATGTCCTTGAACGCGCAGAAAGCCGGCGCCTTCAATTCCAGGACGGGTGCGCGCCGCCGGATATCGCCTGCGATATCCTGAAGCATGGTCTGCCAACGCTCCAGCACCTCTTCTGACAGCCAATCTATCATATAGGCAAAGGTGATGTGGAACACGTAATCATCATGATCCGGATGGCGATAGCCGAACAGAGCGGCCAGCCGGTCCCGCCAGACCGTGAGGTTTTCCCTATCGGCTTTCGTCGCTCCCTCGAGCACGAGACCCGTCGGCAGCGCCTCGACCAGCCGCACCTTATAGGCTGGTCCGGCGGCGAAGCCGGTAATTCTCTGCCGGAGGATCGCAGTCATGTCGTCGATCGGCGTGTCGAGCGACATGTCTGCGGGCCAGTACTCGGGGCTGCGCCTGTATTCGATGATCCCTTGAAAGAGGGTCATATGGAGACTGGAAAGCGGCGTGATGGCGAGTCGATCGGCCTCCGGCATGCAGAGGTATTGTGCCCGGGCGTCTGCCAGCGCCCGTTCGGTCTCGGAATCCGCGGTGAGATGGCAGACGACCGTGTTGCCCGGCTCGGGCAAGAACGCGCCGTTTGCATCGTAGCGCTGCCCCAGATGTCGCGGCGGCGAGGCATTGTGTGACTTCGCGTAGCAGAGAAGGTCCGGAGAGATTGCGTTGGCTGCCATGATTTCATCCTGCACGCAAAGATGATCAGCCGTCTAAGCCACACATGCTGCGCCATTGTGACAGCGCAAAGGCAGCTGGCAAACCCGCCCACGAGCATCGAGGAAACTGTGAAATATTTCCGGCTGGATTCCTCATTTCCGGGGTTCCGCTCTGCCGCACAATTCCATATAAGCCGCTTCTAGCCTGAAAAGACCCTCCATGCGCGCCCCGGCCGGTAATTTGCCCTGGCCGGCTTTTCGCGCACCAAAAAACTGGAAGACGCCCATGCCGAAGCGCCAAGACATCAAATCGATCCTCATCATCGGCGCGGGGCCGATTGTCATCGGTCAGGCATGCGAGTTCGACTATTCCGGCACGCAGGCGGTGAAGGCGCTGAAGGAAGAAGGGTACCGGGTCATCCTGGTCAATTCCAACCCGGCCACGATCATGACCGATCCGGGCCTCGCCGACGCGACCTACGTCGAGCCGATCACACCCGAAGTCGTCGCCAAGATCATCGCCAAGGAACGCCCCGATGCGCTGCTGCCCACCATGGGCGGTCAAACGGCGCTGAACACCGCGCTGTCCCTGAAGCGCATGGGCGTGCTCGACCGCTACAACGTCGAAATGATCGGTGCCAAGCCGGCCGCCATCGACATGGCCGAAGACCGCGCCCTCTTCCGTGAAGCCATGGCCCGCATCGGCCTCGAGACGCCGAAGTCGATGCTGGCAAACGCCACCGACATCAAGGAGCAGGACCGCGCCCTGCACGAGGCCGAGCGCGCCAAGCTTCGCGACAGCCTGACCGGCGCCGATCTCGACACCGCCCTTGATGCGCTGGAAAACCAGTGGAACCTCGGCGAGAGCGATCGCAAGCAGCGCTACATGAACCATGCCATGGCGATCGCCGCACAGGCGCTCGACGCTATCGGCCTGCCCGCCATCATCCGCCCCTCCTTCACCATGGGCGGCACCGGCGGCGGCATTGCCTACAACCGCTCCGAATTCTTCGAGATCATCGGCTCTGGCCTCGACGCCTCGCCGACCACCGAAGTCCTGATCGAGGAATCCGTGCTCGGCTGGAAGGAGTACGAGATGGAGGTGATCCGCGACAAGGCGGACAACTGCATCATCATCTGCTCGATCGAGAACATCGACCCGATGGGCGTCCACACGGGCGATAGCATCACTGTCGCGCCGGCGCTGACGCTGACGGACAAGGAATACCAGATCATGCGCAACGCCTCGATTGCGGTGCTGCGCGAGATCGGCGTCGAGACCGGCGGCTCGAACGTCCAGTTCGCCGTCAACCCGAAGGACGGCCGCCTTGTCGTCATCGAGATGAATCCGCGCGTCTCGCGCTCCTCGGCGCTGGCGTCGAAGGCGACCGGCTTCCCGATCGCCAAGGTCGCCGCCAAGCTCGCCGTCGGCTATACGCTCGACGAGCTCGACAACGACATCACCGGCGGCGCGACGCCGGCTTCCTTCGAGCCGTCGATCGACTACGTCGTCACCAAGATCCCGCGCTTTGCATTCGAGAAGTTCCCCGGCGCCGAGCCGACGCTGACCACCGCCATGAAGTCGGTGGGCGAAGTCATGGCGATCGGCCGCACCTTCGCCGAGTCGCTGCAGAAGGCGCTGCGTGGCCTCGAGACAGGCCTCACCGGCCTCGACGAGATCGAGATCCCGGGCCTCGAAGATGGCGAAAACGCCAACAACGCCATCCGCGCCGCGATCGGCACGCCGACGCCGGACCGCCTGCGCATGGTCGTCCAGGCGCTGCGCATGGGCATGCCGGAAGGCGAGGTCCACGAGGCCTGCAAGATCGATCCCTGGTTCATCAGCCAGTTCAAGGCGATCGTCGACATGGAGGCGCGCGTTCGCGAACACGGCCTGCCGCAGGACGCCGAGAACCTACGGGCGCTGAAGGCCATGGGCTTCTCCGACGCTCGCCTGGCGAGCCTGAGCGCCAAGCGTCCGAAAGAAGTTGCCGAACTGCGCAACAGCCTCAACGTCCGGCCGGTCTTTAAGCGCATCGATACCTGTGCTGCCGAATTCGCCTCGCCGACGGCCTATATGTATTCGACCTACGAGACGCCCTTCGTCGGCGCGCTTCGCTCGGAAGCGGAAGTCTCCGACCGCAAGAAGGTCGTCATCCTCGGCGGCGGTCCGAACCGCATCGGCCAGGGTATCGAGTTCGACTATTGCTGCTGCCACGCCGCCTTCGCGCTGAAGGATGCAGGCTTCGAAGCGATCATGATCAACTGCAACCCGGAGACTGTCTCCACCGACTACGACACCTCCGACCGTCTCTATTTCGAGCCGCTGACGGCCGAGGACGTGATCGAGATCCTGCGCGCCGAGCAGGAAAAGGGTGAAGTCGTCGGCGTCATCGTCCAGTTCGGCGGCCAGACGCCACTGAAGCTTGCCGAGGCGCTCGAGAAGAACGGCATCCCGATCCTCGGCACCGCACCCGACATGATCGATCTCGCCGAAGACCGCGACCGCTTCCAGAAGCTCCTGACGAAGCTCGACCTGATGCAGCCGAACAACGGCATCGCCTATTCGGTCGAACAGGCCCGCCTGATTGCCGCCGAGATCGGCTTCCCACTCGTCGTGCGCCCGTCCTACGTGCTGGGCGGCCGTGCCATGCAGATCATCCACTCGGAATCGATGCTGCAGAGCTACCTGCTCGACACCGTCCCGGGCCTCGTTCCGGAAGACATCAAGCAGCGCTACCCCAACGACAAGACGGGGCAGATCAATACGCTGCTCGGCAAGAACCCCCTCCTCTTCGACAGCTACCTGACGAATGCCGTTGAAGTCGACGTCGACGCACTGTGCGATGGCGAAAGCGTCTTCGTCTCCGGCATCATGGAGCACATCGAAGAGGCCGGTATCCATTCGGGTGACAGCGCCTGCTCGCTGCCGTCCCGCTCGCTCTCCGAGGAGACGCTGGACGAGTTGGAGCGCCAGACAGCGGCCATGGCCAAGGCGCTCAACGTCGTCGGCCTGATGAACGTCCAGTACGCCATCAAGGACGGCGTGATCTACGTTCTCGAGGTCAACCCGCGCGCCTCGCGCACCGTGCCCTTCGTGGCCAAGACCATCGGTGCGCCAATCGCCAAGATCGCCGCCCGCATCATGACCGGCGAGAAGCTGGATGCGGCGATCACCGCCTATGGCACCAAGCCCGATCCGCGCAACCTGACGCACATCGCCGTCAAGGAAGCCGTCTTCCCCTTCGCCCGCTTCCCCGGCGTCGACACCCTGCTCGGCCCGGAAATGCGCTCGACGGGCGAAGTCATGGGCCTCGACACCGATTTTGCCCTGGCCTTCGCCAAGTCGCAGCTCGGTGCCAGCGTTGAACTGCCGCGTGACGGGACCGTCTTCGTCTCCGTTCGCGACGAGGACAAGATACGTGTGCTTCCGGCCATCCGCATTCTCATGGAGTGCGGGTTCAAGGTCATGGCAACCGGCGGCACGTCCCGCTTCCTCGCCGAACAGGGCATAGCGGCCACCAAGATCAACAAGGTTCTGGAGGGTCGTCCTCACGTCGAGGACGCCATCCGCAACCGTCAGGTCCAGCTGGTGATCAACACCACCGATGGCAACAAGGCGATTTCGGACTCCAAGTCGCTGCGCCGCGCAACCCTGATGCAGAAGGTGCCCTATTACACCACGATGGCAGGTGCCGAGGCCGCGGCCATGGCCATCCGGGCCCTGAAGGCCGGCAACCTCGAGGTTCGTCCGCTGCAGAGCTACTTCTAAAGGTTCTACCATGCGAAAGCCGCTCCACTTCACCCTCCATGCGGAAACGGTGATGTCGGAGCGGCAGCGACGGTAGGGTTCTCCGGGTAATCTGCTTGGAAACGGAGACGGCAATCCGTATAATCACTGCATTCCTCGCTCGGAAGGCACGGATGCCGCAATGAAGCCGAAGCTCGAATATGATGCCGCAGCCGATGCTGCCTATATCCGCTTCTCCAGCGAGCCGGTGCTGGAAACCGAAGAGGTTTCTCAAGGCATCATGCTCGACTACGATCGGGACGGTCGCATCGTCGGGCTTGAAGTCCTGAACGCGCGCGCGAACTTGCCAGCGGCAGCGCTCGAGGATGCGGCCTAAACTCCCCCTTCGATCTCACCTCCACCAGCCCCCCAGCATCGCCAGATCTTGACTCCGGCTGAGCTGGGATGTATTTACCCGAAAAGTTAATTAACTGATCGGCTAAATAGTAGATGGATGAGCTTTCGACCACCCTCTCCGCCCTTGCCGACCCGACCCGTCGCGCCATCCTCGCCCGGTTGGCGCATGGCGAGGCGACGGTGAACGAGCTGGCCGCTCCCTTCGACATGAGCTTGCCCGCGGTCTCCAAGCATCTGAAGGTCCTGGAGCGGGCAAAGCTCGTCTCCCGCAGCCGCAATGCTCAATGGCGCCCCTGCCGGCTGGAAGCCGCTCCCCTGGAACAGGTGGACGACTGGCTGGGCGAATACCGGGCGCTCTGGGAGAAACGGCTCGACCGGCTCGAGGAGTACATCGCCACGTTGGACAGCAGGACCGGGCAGAAGGAGGAAGCGAAATGACGGACCGGATGGAGATCCTCAACGAGCGCTTCTTCGCCGTCGAGCCTGCGACGCTCTTCGATGCCTTCGCCGATCCCGAGAAGCTGAAGCATTGGTGGGGGCCGCATGGATTCACCAACACGATCGGCGCCTTCGACTTCCACCCCGGCGGCCTGTGGCAGATCACGATGACCGCGTCCAACGGCACGGACTTTGACAATCGGTCGACGTTCCAGGAGATCGTGCCCGGTCGGCGCATCGTCTTCCTCCACCACGAGCCCATGCACGTCTTCACCATGGAGATGGACTTCCTGCAGGAGGATGGCGGCACATGGCTTCGCTGGCGGATGCTGTTCGAGCCGACGGAGGAGAACCTGCAGCTGCAGAAATTTATCGCCGCCGCGAACGAACAGAATTTCGACCGCCTGGAAAATCTTCTCGAATTGGCCGGAGCCCACTGACATGACAGTAAAACCCGATCCGAACACAAGCCTTGCAGTCGACCGCCTGATTGCTGCCCCGCGCGAACTGGTCTTCAAGATGCTGACGGAGGCCGGCCATCTCGACCAGTGGTGGGGCCCGGACGGCTTCAAGACCGAAACCCATGAAATGGAATTCGCGGTCGGCGGACTGTGGCGATACACGATGCACGGCCCCGACGGCAAGGACTGGCCGAACTGGATCCGCTATACCGAGATCACCCCGCCCGAACGCATCGTCTATGACCATGGCGCCGAAGTGGGAGAACCCGCATGGTTTGTCGGCACCATCACCCTCGACGCCGAAGGCGACGGCACGCGCATCACCATCCTGCTGCAGTTCCCGACGGCTGAAGCGCGCGACGCGACACTGAAACATGGGGCGGAGGACGGCGGCAAGCAGACGCTGGCACGGCTGGACGCCTATGTCACCGGGCCGCAGACACAGGCGTAACAGGCCTGTCCCGCAGCACCCTATGTCGTCGCGGGGCGGCTGGATTGGCACTTGCCAACTGCCAGAAATCAGGGAAATCTCCGCCGGCTGTCCGGGAGGATGAAAATGGCCGAGGGTATCGTAACGCCGGAGCGGGCGACCCGCCGCGAATGGATCGGCCTCTGCGTCTTGTCCATCGCCTGCCTGATCTATTCCATGGACCTCTCGGTCCTGTTTCTGGCCATGCCGGCAATTGTCGCCGACCTCGACCCGTCGGCGGCACAGCTGCTCTGGATCAACGATATCTACGGCTTCATGGTCGCCGGCTTCCTGGTGACCATGGGGACGCTTGGCGACCGGATCGGACGTCGGCGCGTGCTGCTGATCGGCGCCTTCTCTTTCGGCGTCGCATCCGCCTTCGCAGCCTTCTCCAGCACCGCCGGGCAGCTTATCGTCGCAAGGGCGCTGTTGGGCGTTGCCGGCGCGACGATCGCCCCCTCGACCCTCTCACTGATCGTCAACCTGTTCCGGGACGAGGCCGAACGCAACAGGGCGATCGGCATCTGGGGCACCGCATTCGCGCTGGGTGGCCTCGTCGGCCCGCTGATCGGCGGCGTCCTGCTGCAGTATTTCGAGTGGGGATCGGTCTTCCTGATCAACATCCCGGTGATGATGGTTTTGCTGGCCGTGGCGCCCTTCCTGCTGCCGGAATATCGCAACGAGGAGGCAGGCAGGCTGGATCTGGCAAGCGTTGCACTGTCGCTCGCAACGGTCCTCCCGGTCATCTACGGCGTCAAGCACATGGCTGCCGATGGCTTCCAGCTATCGCAGCTCCTCTACATTGCCGTCGGGGTGATGGTTGGAACAGCATTCGTGCGGCGCCAGAAACTTCTGGCCGATCCGCTGATCGACCTTGCCCTTTTCCGCATCCCCGCCTTCACGGCCTCGCTCATGGTCAATCTCGCCGGGGTCTTCTTCGTGTTCGGCGTCTTTCTGTTCCAGAACCTCTTCCTGCAGCTGGTGCTCGGCCTCTCGCCGCTGGAGGCGGCCTTGTGGTCGATACCGTCGGCGTTCGTCTTCACCGTGATGTCCTTCCAGGCCTACCGCTTTACCAACCGCTTCGGACCGGTCCGCACGGTCATTAGCGGACTTCTGGTCAACGCCGTGGGAACGGCGTCGATGGCCATGGCCGCCTATGCCGAGAACCTCCTCGGCATCCTGGGCTCCAGCATGATCATCGGCCTCGGCTTTGTGCCGGTGGTCCTGACGACCACCGGCCTTATTGTCGGGACGGCTCCGCCGGAACGAGCCGGATCGGCGTCGGCCATATCGGAAACCGGCGCCGAATTCGGCGGCGCCCTGGGCATTGCCCTCCTGGGAAGCCTCGCCACCCTCGTCTACCGGATGACCATGAAGGGCGAGGATCTGAGCGGCCTGACGGACGCGCAGGCACAGGCCGTCTCCGCCACCCTGGCCGGCGCCGTCGAAACGGCGCAAGCGATCACGGACCCTGCTGCGGCCGCATGGCTGGAGACGGCCAAGGCCGGTTTTTCACTCGGCTTCGCGGTCTGCTGCATGGTGGCGACCGTCACGCTCGTGCTCCTCGCCGTGATCGCGGCAAAGGTCTATGCACGCGCGCATATCGATGACGACGCGCTTGCTCCGCAGCATTAATCGAGATCGAGAAGAGCTAAATTAGATTACACAAAAGAACGCGCAAGCGACTGAACTGACTCGATATCCCGTTTGAAACGCAGAAGCTCTGCCGCCTTCTGCTCGCCATCGGGAAGGCGCAGCAGGTAGGAGGGGTGCACCGTCACGTAGAGGGTCCTTCCGCCTTCCATCGGCATCGGCTTGCTGCGCACGTCGGGGAGCTTCTGCTTCTCACCGGTCAGCGCAAAATAGGCCGTCGCCCCCATGGCCACCACCAGCTTCGGCTTCACCAGCTCCATCTCCTGGCTGAGCCACCAGCGGCACTGCTGGATCTCGCCCATGTTCGGCTTCTGGTGGATGCGCCGCTTGCCCCGCGCTTCGTACTTGAAGTGCTTCACCGCATTGGTGACGTAGAGCGAGCGGCGGTCGAAGCCCGCCTCGCGCAGGACATCGTTGAACATCTGCCCCGCCGGTCCGACGAACGGCTTGCCCGCCAGATCCTCCTGGTCGCCCGGCTGCTCGCCGACCACCATCACGGTCGCCTCCTCAGGCCCGTCGCCGAAGACCGTCTGCGTTGCCATGCAGTGCAGGTCGCAGCGGGTGCAGTGGCGCGCCTCCTCCTTCAGGCTCGCCAGCGCGCCCGACGGCAGCTCCGGCGCCGCCGGCGCCCAGGCGGCAGCCTCCTGCAGCCGGTGGTGGAACGGCAGGGGTTCGCTCGCCGCCTTCGCCGCCATCTCCAGGACGCTGCGTTCCGCATTGGCGATCAGCCCGGGTATGAGTTCGGCCTCCGGCAGGTTCTTCCAGTATTTCTTCGGCATCTCCGACGTCATCGCCTTTACCTTCAGGCGCGCCGGATTGAAGATCGAGGCATAGTAGGTGCGCCAGAGATCTTCCGTCTCGTCCTTCAGGTGAGGCTTCCGCGCCGGCTCATCGGTCGTGCGCAGCGTCTCGCCATCCCAGGAGGCTGCCCCCTTCGGCGTCGCAATCAGCCAGTCCATGTCGTTGAAACGCCGCTGAAAGAACGGCGCGACGCGCTCGACGATGAAATGGTCCGGCTCGAACCAGGCGACGAACTTCCGCCGCCCCCCGCTGTCCTGCGGCAGGGGGATCTCCTTGAACCGCACGAAGGCCGTCATCTTGTGGTAATCGCGGCCCACCGTTTTCGCCATCCGCCGCGCCGCCACCACGTCCACATCGGCGAGCATGTCGAGAAGGCGCCGCTGGTACATGAGACGGAACAGCAGACGGTAGAGCAGCGAAAACCGGCCCGGATCCGAGTGACAGATGACAGCACCCGCGAGCTTGATGAAGTCGGGAGGAACCGAGATCGGTCCGATCTGCGGCAGCGGCGGCGGCAGGTGGTTGGGCTCTGCGGCAAACAGTCCTTCCGCAGCGCTCGCCGCCTCCCAGACGATCCGTTCCGGCAGCACCCCGCCCTGCAGGAACGCCCGTGCCGCGTCGCGCCACTCGCCGAGATCGCCCCTGCCCTTCAGCGTCACCGTATACATCAGAGCAGCGACAGTTGTTCCGGCTTCGGCTGGAACATGGCCCGCAGGTCCGGCCGGTCCACCAGCCGATGCGGTGTCCAGCCGTCCACGGTGATGAAGGGCTGCACCTTCTTCAGAGACACGCCGAGCCGCTTCAGATCCTCCAGCCGCAGCCGCGTGAAGCGCCGCGAGGACAGGATCGATGTGACCGTCTTGGTGCCGAGGCCCGGCACGCGCAGCAGCATCTCCCGCTCCGCCCGGTTCACGTCGACCGGAAACTGCTCCCTGTGACCCAGCGCCCAGGCCAGTTTCGGGTCGAGGTCGAGATCGAGCATCCCGTCCGCCCGCGTGGAGGTAATCTCGCCGACGTTGAAGCCGTAGAAGCGATAGAGCCAGTCGGCCTGATACAGCCGGTGCTCGCGCATCAGTGGCGGCCTGATCAGCGGCAGGTTCTTCGACGAATCCGGGATGGGACTGAAGGCGGAATAGTAGACCCGCTTGAGGCCATAGCTGCCGTAGAGCCGCGCGCTGGTTCCGAGGATCGTCGCATCATTGGCGCCATCGGCACCGACGATCATCTGCGTGCTCTGGCCCGCCGGCGCAAACCGGCGCGTGCGCTTCGTCTGCAGCGTCTTGTCGCCCATTTCCTCGATCTTGAGGCGCAGCGCCCCCATCGACCGGCGGATGCCGGCGGGCTGTTTTTCCGGTGCATAGCGGGCAATCCCGGCATCGGTCGGCAGCTCGATGTTGAGCGACAGCCGGTCCGCATAAAGCCCCGCCTCCTCGATCAGATGCGGCGAGGCCTCGGGAATGGACTTCAGGTGGATATAGCCCCGGAAGTTGTGGGTTGTTCTCAGCTCGCGCGCAATCCGCACCATCTCTTCCATCGTGTGGTCGGAGGAGCGGATGATACCCGACGACAGGAACAGGCCTTCGATGTAGTTGCGGCGATAGAACTCCAGCGTCAGCCAGATCACCTCCTCCACCGAGAACCGCGCCCTTTCGACATTGCTGGACGAGCGGTTGATGCAATAGGCGCAGTCGTAGATGCAGAAGTTCGTCATCAGGATCTTCAGCAGCGAAATGCATCGTCCGTCCGGCGCATAGGCGTGGCAAATGCCGGATCCCTCGGTGGAGCCGAGTCCGCCGCTCCCGACAGAGGAGCGGCGAACGGTGCCGCTCGACGCGCAGGACGCGTCGTACTTTGCGGCATCGGAGAGAATCGCCAACCGTTCTTTGAGACTTTTCTTCATTAGTGTGTTCACTAAATGTTCTTGTCGCGGTCGTCAATCCGGCGCTTTGGCGGACCGCCCCCCTTGAAAGCCCATTTCAAAGCTCCACTTCGAAATCGCTGGAAATGACCGCGAGTGATCTGTTATAGTTCCAGAAAATTTGGTGTGTGGATGGTTCCGTGGTGTCGCTACGGAACCTGTTTCTTTTTGTGGCCGCGAATAGCGCGTTCGCAACGTGAAGGACAAGAAAATGGTCGAAAAGGTACCGATGACGCAGAATGGCTTTAACCAGCTGCACGAGGAGTTGCGCTGGCGCCAGCAGGAGGAGCGTCCCCGTATCATCGAGGCGATCGCCGAAGCGCGAGCCCATGGCGACCTTTCCGAGAACGCGGAATATCATGCTGCCAAGGAAGCGCAGAGCCACAACGAAGGCCGCATCAGCGAGCTGGAGGATCTGACGGCACGGGCGGAAGTCATCGACCTGTCGAAGATGTCCGGCGACAAGGTCAAGTTCGGCGCGACCGTCAAGCTCATTGACGAAGACACCGACGAGGAGAAGGTCTACCAGATCGTCGGTGACCAGGAGGCCGACGTGAAGGCCGGTCGCATCTCCGTCTCGTCCCCGATCGCCCGCGCCATGATCGGCAAGGAAGTCGGCGACTCGATCGAGGTCAACGCGCCGGGCGGCTCCAAGGCCTACGAGATCCTTGCCCTCACCTGGGGCTGAAGGGCTGAGCCCCTTGGCCTCTCTCCGCGACATCACGGTGATCGCGCCGCATTTCAAGCGGCGGCTTTCCGGCGTGACGTCGACGGTCGTGCAACTGGTGCCTGAACAGGTGCGACAGGGCCGCGGTATCGCGACCCTGGGGCCAGGCCTGCCGGATGACCTGCCAAGGATGTGGTGGTCGCAGCTGCCGCAGCTCTGGCAGCGCCCGACCGGGCACCGCTGGCGGGTCTGGCATGCGCGCCGCAACAACGAAATGCTGGTCGGCCTGCTGTTGAAGGCCGTGCTGCGCATGCCGTTGCAGCTGCTCTTCACCTCCGCCGCCCAGCGCAGCCACAGCAGCTATACGAAATGGCTGCTGCGCAACATGGATGCCGTGGTTGCCACCAGCGAGCGCTCCGGCTCCTTCCTGGAAGTTCCCCATACGGTGATCCGTCACGGGGTCGATCTCGACGTCTTCCATCCGCCACGCGGCGATGAGGATCGTCTTTCCGAGACAAATCTGCCCGGAACACATCTGGTTGGCTGTTTCGGGCGGGTCCGCCACCAGAAGGGAACCGACCTTTTCGTCAAGGCCATGATCGAGCTTCTGCCGCGATACCCCGACTGGACGGCGGTGGTCTGCGGCCGGGTCACGGCCGAGCATCAGGCGTTCGGCGATGCATTGAAGGCAGCCGTCGAGACGGCCGGCCTGTCCGACCGCATCCTCTTTCTCGGCGAGGTCGACGACATCAAGCCGTGGTACCGGCGCCTGGATCTCTACGTCGCGCCCTCCCGCAACGAAGGCTTCGGCCTTACCCCGCTTGAGGCCATGGCCTCGCGCACGGCTGTGGTTGCAAGCGACGCCGGCGCCTATGCCGAGCAGATCGTGAGCGGCAGCACGGGCGCAGTGGTCCCCGCCGGAGCATACGAGCCGCTTCGCGACGCCATTGCGGACTATCTGGCAGACCCAGATCTGGCACAAGCGCATGGCGAAGCCGGGTTGAGGCATGTCGCGCAAGATTTCGCACTGGCGCGCGAGGCGGAGGCCTTGGATAAGGTCTATGCTGGCCTTCTGTCGGCACGCCGGGGCGCCAAATGAAAAAAGTCGAATTCATCGGGCACAGCAAGCATTTCACCAGCATCCGCAAGGCCTCCGATGGCGGCGTCCTGCTGATTCCGCTCGAACTCTCCAGGATTGTCCGCGAACTCGTCGAGCGCAAAGGATGGTTGGGGCTTGCGGCAGCGGCTTTCGGCAGGAACAGGACGGTCGATCTGCAGCCGCTCGTGGAGCACAATCTCTTGCGCCGCCGCATCCGGATCGGCTGGCTCTACGGCAATCCTCTGGCGGCTGCGATCTACCGCGCGGTGGCAAGCGCCCGGGCCCGCATTTCCGCCGCACTCATCACCTGCTATTTCGACGACCATCCCGAGGCACGCGCCCTGGTATTCAATGGCTTCCTGATGCCGGATGCGCTGACACTGGCCGTCAGCCAGGCCTTGGGGCGTGAGCGGCTGGTGATCGAACTCGGCTTTTTTCCCGGCACGCTTCAGTACGACAGCCAGGGTATCAACTACGACAGCACCCTGCCCCGCGACCCGGCATTCTACCGGATGGTGGAGACGAGGATCGGCGCGGAACTGCCCACTGCGCTGGTCCGGCGCGCTTCCAAGCAGAAGCAGGCGGAGGCCATCAGCCTGCCCCCCTCCTATATCTTCGTGCCGTTTCAGGTCCCGAGCGACATGCAGGTGCTGGTCCACTCACCCTGGATCAAGAACATGGTGCAGTTCTATCAGGTCATTGCGCGGTTGGCTGACCGGCGGCCCGAGACGACCTTCGTCATCAAGGAGCATCCAAGCTTCCCGCTGTCGATCCGCGACCAGGTCGAGGCGCATGAGCGGATCCTTTTCGCCAACCACAACGAAACGCGCAGCCTCATCGAGGGCGCCGATGCCGTCGTCGTCATGAATTCGACCGTGGGTCTGGAGAGCCTCTTCCTTCAGAAGAAGGTCATCACGCTCGGCAATGCGCCCTATGACGTCGATGGCCTCGTGCTTCAGGCGGAAGATGACGACGCGCTGCTGTCCGCTTTCGACAGATTGGATGACTGGGAGCCGGACGCCGCTCTCAGGGAAACGTTCTTGCGCTACGTCTACAACGTCTTTCTGCTCAAGGGGGACATGAACAACGCCGATCCCGCGATGGTCGCCGCCGTGCGCAGTCGCGCCCAGGGGACGGATCAGCATGGCCTTCTCCTGAAGGAATTCGCCGAGCGCCCGACGGTCTGAAATGGCCGTGGGCGGAAGACGGCGACCGCTTCCTAGACCTCTACCAGTCCCAGCCGCTTCACCTGCCGAATCGTCAGCATGGTTCGCACCGTGTCGACGTGCTCGTCGGCCGTCAGCACCTCGATGACGAAATTCTGGAAGATGCTGAGATTTTCCGCCGTGCAGCGCAACAGGAAGTCGCTGTCGCCGGAGACCATCCAGGCCTCCCGCACGATCGGCCACGTCTGCGCCCGCGCCGCAAAGGATTTCAGGTCCGTATCGGACTGCCGCTTCAGGCCGATCATGCAGAAGGCGACGAGATCGAAGCCGAGCTTCGGCCCGTTGAGCAGCGCATGATAGCCCTCGATGATCCCGGCTTCTTCGAGCTTGCGCACGCGGCGCAGGCAGGGCGGCGCAGAGATGCCGACCCGCTCTGCGAGTTCGACGTTCGTCATGCGCCCGTCCTGCTGCAGTTCCCGCAGAATTTTGATGTCTATGGCGTCCAGATCGGCGCGAAGCACGGTCTTCCCCTTCAATTTTCCGAACCTATTAGCCAAAAGCGGGTTGAACGCAAGCAGACCGGGCAGCCTATTCACGGCCTCGCAGCAACTGTTCTGTTGTTAATGCAAGGCTGCCCTTGATGTAACGCATGGATCACTCTTAAATGCTGCGACAAAAGCGGTGGATCGCGACCCTGCTTCCTATATGTGTGGGCGCACCCGCACTGCGATCAGCTGCCGAAAGGAAGGCCATGTCTGCCCGTCACACCGAAGTCCTCATCATTGGCTCTGGCCCCGCCGGATATACCGCTGCCGTCTATGCCGCGCGCGCCATGTTGCGCCCCGTCCTCATCGCCGGCATGGAACAGGGTGGCCAGCTGATGATCACCACGGATGTCGAGAATTACCCCGGCTTTGCCGACCCCATCCAGGGGCCCTGGCTGATGGAGCAGATGCTCAAGCAGGCGACGCATGTCGGCGCCGAGATCGTCAACGACATCGTCACCGAGGTCGACATGTCCGGCCGCCCCTTCACGGTGCGCACCGATTCCGGTGCCGTCTGGAGTGCCGATACCCTGATCATCGCCACGGGTGCCAAGGCCAAGTGGCTCGGCATCGAGAGCGAGCAGCACTTCCAGGGCTTCGGCGTCTCCGCCTGCGCGACCTGCGACGGCTTCTTCTATCGCAACAAGGACGTGATCGTCGTCGGCGGCGGCAATTCCGCCGTCGAGGAGGCGCTCTACCTCTCCAACATCGCCAGGACCGTCACGGTGGTTCACCGCCGCGACAGCTTCCGCTCGGAGAAGATCCTGCAGGAACGCCTTTTCCAGCGCCACAATGTCAAGGTGATGTGGAACACGGAGATTGCGGAAATCGTCGGCGAACCGGCTAAGCCGCCGATGCCTCCCTCGGTCAACGGCGTGCGCCTGCGCGACACCCGCACCGGCATCGTCAGCGACCAGGCGATCGACGGCGTCTTCGTCGCGATCGGCCACGCGCCTGCGACCGAACTCTTCAAGGACACGCTCAAGATGAAGCCGAACGGCTATCTCTGGACTGCCCCCGATTCCACCGCCACCAGCGTTCCGGGCGTATTTGCCGCGGGCGACGTCACCGACGACAGCTTCCGCCAGGCCATTACGGCTGCCGGCCTCGGCTGCATGGCGGCACTCGAGGCTGAGCGATATCTGGCTGGCATTCAGCCCGTCGCTCAAGCCGCGGAATAGTGTGAAGCATGGGTGTACCTCTCGACTGGGACAAATTGCGGATCTTTCACGCGGCGGCGGAAGCGGGATCGTTCACCCATGCCGCAGACAAGCTGCATCTGTCCCAGTCGGCCATCAGCCGGCAGGTGAGCGCGCTGGAGCAGGACGTCGGCGTCAAGCTCTTCCACCGCCACGCCCGCGGCCTGATCCTGACGGAACAGGGGGAACTGCTCTACCGCACCGCCCATGACGTGCTGCTGAAGCTCGAAACGGTCAAGGTGCAGCTCACCGAGACCACCGACAAGCCCTCCGGCAAGCTCCGGGTCACGACCACCGTCGGCCTCGGCCAGGGCTGGCTGACGGACAAGGTGCAGGAGTTTCTGCAACTCTACCCGGACATGTCGATCCAGCTGCTGCTCGACAACGAGGAACTCGACGTCAACATGCGCCATGCCGACTGCGCCATCCGGCTGCGTCAGCCGCAGCAGTCCGACCTCATCCAGCGCAAGCTCTTCACCGTCCACATGCACGTCTATGCCGCGCCCTCCTACATCAGCCGCTTCGGGGAGCCGCAGACGATCGAGGATCTGGACGACCACAAGATCATCACCTTCGGAGAGCCGGCGCCCAACTACCTGCTGGACGTGAACTGGCTCGAGACAGCCGGCCGCTCCTCCGACAATCCCCGCAATCCGCACCTGCAGATCAACAGCCAGACGTCGATCAAGCGTGCCTGCCTGCTGGGAATCGGTATCGCGGTGCTCCCCGACTACATCGTCGGGCGCGATCCCGGACTGATTCAGCTCCCGCTGGCCGCCGACATCCCCTCCTTCGACACCTATTTCTGCTACCCGGACGAGATGAAGAACGCCGCCAAGCTGAAGGTCTTCCGCGATTTCGTAGTGTCGAAGGCAAGAAACTGGAGTTTCTGATCGGTTTTGAGGCACTTCGCCCAGGCCTGCGCAGCCTGCATGGCTGTCCTGCACATTTATGCATTGTTCACTGCACAAATAACGACCATATCGCACTCAGTTGATGCACACGGTGGCTTTCCTCCCAGTTCCACCGCATCAGCTGTTCCCCTCTGGAGGTTTTTGACCTTCATACCTATAGGGCCCCGAAGCAATTCGGTGGCCCTTTTTTTTGCCCGTTGTTCGCCCGCTGTCTTGTCCGGTCCCGATCAACTTCCCATATTACTGTCAGCTGGCATCCGCGACCCGCAGTTGCTGCTACCAGCTGTTCCCCTCTGGAGGTTTTGAACCTTCACATCTCAGGGCCAGGAGAAATCCGGGCCCTATTTTTTTGGCCTCTGCATTGGGGGCGCGTCTTTAAATCGATAAATCTCGATCTATATATCGGGAATGAACGATTTTGTGCCGATGAACAAGAACGAGGTCCTCAAGGCGCTGTCGCATCCCGCCCGGGTAGAGTTCCTCGAGTGGATGCGTGAGCCGGAAGCGCATTTTTCATCCCAGGCCCACCCGCTGGATATGGGTATCTGTGCCAATCAGTTCGAAAAGCGCTGCGGGCTCTCGCAGTCGACTGTTTCCGCCCATCTCGCGACGCTTGAGAAGGCTGGTCTTGTTGAGATCAACCGCGTTGGCCAGTGGTCGTTCTATCGCCGCAACGAGACGGCGATCAAAATGTTTCTCGATGAGCTGAAAAACACGCTCTGACCACCTCACCTCCCTCTCCCGCAGTCCTCCCAACACCCAAGGATATTTCCGATGACCACACTTTTTGATCCGATGAAGATCGGCGACATTGACGTCGCTAACCGGCTGGCGATGGCTCCCCTGACGCGCAATCGTTCGCCTCGGGCGATCCCCAATGATCTCAACGTCACCTACTACGAGCAGCGCGCCACGGCTGGCCTGATCATCACGGAAGGCACGCCCATCACCCAGCAGGGCCAGGGCTATGCCGACGTTCCGGGCCTTTACCTGCAGCAGGCCGTCGACGGCTGGAAGAAGGTCACCGACGCGGTTCATGCCAAGGGCGGCAAGATCGTGACGCAGATCTGGCATGTCGGTCGCGTCTCGCATGTCTCGCTGCAGCCGAACGGCGCAGCCCCGGTCGCGCCCTCGGCTATCCCGGCGGGCGGCAAGACCTACATCATCAATGCGGACGGCAGCGGCGAATTCGTCGAGACCTCCGCTCCCCGCGCCCTTGAGGCATCCGAAATTCCAGGCATCGTCGATGACTTCCGCAAGGCTGCCCGTGCCGCCGTGGACGCCGGCTTCGATGGCATCGAAATCCATGCTGCCAATGGCTACCTGATCGACCAGTTCCTGAAGACCGGCGCCAACCAGCGCACCGACGACTACGGCGGCTCGATCGAAAATCGTGCCCGCTTCCTGCTCGAAGTGGTCGATGCCGTAGCGGACGAGATCGGCGCTGGCCGCACCGGCATCCGCCTCTCGCCGACCACCCCCGCCAACGGCATTTCCGACGAAGACCCCCAGGCCGTCTTCGACTACGTCGCAACACAGCTGGCGACGCGCGACCTCTCCTTCATCCACGTCATCGAGGGTGCAACGGGCGGCGACCGCAGTTTCCAGTATGAGGGCACCAGCTTCGACTACGATGCCTTCAAGGCGACCTATCGCAACGCCGGCGGCAAGGCGGGCTGGATGGTCAACAACGGCTATGACCGCGAAGCTGCCATGCAGGCGGTGGAAAGCGGCCGCGCCGACATGGTCTCCTTCGGACGCCTGTTCATCGCCAACCCGGATCTGGTCGAGCGCTTCGAGTCCGGTGCGGCCCTCAACGACCCGGACGGCAGCACCTTCTATGGTGGCGGCGCCAAGGGCTACACCGACTATCCGGCGCTCGACGCCGCAGCCTGATGATTCGAGGGGCGCCACAAGGCGCCCCTTACATCTTCATTCGGACCATGCTCCTTTTGCGAGGAGAACCGCTGCCACCGTGATGGCAACGGCATTGGCCGGATGCAGTGCCTGCAGAAATCCCCATCCCTCGCCTGCGATGACGAAGACGAACTGCAGGATATAGAGCCCGAGCAGCAGCGTCGTGAGGAGCCGGTGCCGGCGAAGCTGCGGGGACAGCCAGGCCACCAGCAGCAATGCGATGATCGGCACACCCATGGCACCGCCGACCGCGCCGTGAACCGCCCAGAGAGAGCCGTCCGAGAAGATGGCGAGCCCTGCCAGGTAGACCTGGACCAGGATCAGCACAGGCAGCGCCAGGGCGAAGAGACGAAAGGCGGATCCGGCTAAACCGGTCTTTGCCGCTGCGGATCTCATGCCGCTCTCCCCGTGTCGCTCTGCGTCGCAGGTCCGTAAGGACTGACGTCCGCATCCAGGCACTCGAGATCCTTCAACGTGGCGAGCATGGCAAGGTCGAGCGACGTGCGTGGCTCGTCGCCGAGAAAGGCGACAAGCTTGTCATTGGTCATCCGCACCGGCGTGCGCCAGAGATAGCGCATCTCACCGAGCTCCCGAAACATAGGCACGAAAGGCGCAGCGAGACGCAGCAGCCACCATGGAAAGGGCTTGGCCGGGATCCGGCGCCCCAGAACGCGCTCGATCGCATGTCTCATCTGCTGCCCGTCATGGTCCCAGACGCCCTCCATGTGGAAGACTGCAAACGGCGGCAGGTCGCGGGAGCGATCCACCAGCCGCAGCATGGTTTCGGCAACATCGGGCAGGTAGGCCCATTGGTGCCCTACCCCACGGCTGCCGGGATTGCCGAACGAGGCGACCGGTTTTCCCGGCTTGATCACGCCCTGCGAGAACCAGTTGTTGCCGGCGCCGGGGCCAAAAAAGTCTCCGGCCCTTACGATCAGGACCGGAACGCCTTCCATCGCGGCAGCCTGCAGGCGTCGCTCCATCTCGACGCGGATCTTTCCTTTCCGGGTCAGGGCATTTTGGGGGCTCTCTTCCGTGACAACCGGAAAGACATCCGGCCCGTAATTGTAGACGGTACCCGGCAGAAGGATCCGGGCGCCGACCGCTCTTGCAGCCGAAATGGTGTTCTCCAGCATCGGCAGCACCAGCTTTTCCCAGTCGCGGTATCCGGGCGGATTGACGCCGTGCACGATGAGGTCCGCGCCTTCCGCGGCACGAAGCACATCCTCGGCATTGAGCGCGTCGCCGACATGCCACTGAAATCGAGGATCGAGCTCGCGACCGCCAGTCGTGCCACGGCTCAGGGCCCGCACGGTCCACCCTCGGGCAGCAAGCCCTCGGGCGACGTGGCCACCAATTCCACCCGTGGCTCCAAGGACAAGGGCCCTGCGGGCTGGGACTATTTCGTTGTTCATGGCAATCTCCATCGGTTGATGGCTGGATTGTCGGGCATGCCAGAGATATATGGAATTGGCAACATAGGCAGAGAAGCTATTCAAAAATGAATACCATCAGCTGGGACCTTTACCGCACCTTCCTGGCCGTCCTCCGGACCGGCTCCCTGTCGGCGGGGGCGCGCGATCTGGGTCTGACGCAGCCGACGGCCGGGCGGCATGTGGAGGCCTTGGAACGGGCCTTGGGCTATCCGCTCTTCACGCGATCACAACAGGGCCTGCGTCCGACCGATGCGGCTCTCTCCCTGCAGCCCTATGCGGAAACGCTCGCGTCGACGGCGGCCGCCATGGAGCGGCACGCGACCGGCGCCTCGGGCGATATCAGTGGCGTCGTGCGCATCAGTGCCAGCGACGTCATCGGCATCGAAGTCCTGCCGCCGATCCTCGCGGCGCTGCAGGACGAGCATCCGCATCTGACCATCGAATTGTCGCTTTCGGACGCGGTGGAGGATCTGCTGCGGCGCGACGCGGATATCGCCATTCGCATGACCAATCCTGCCCAGGAAGCGCTCGTGGCGCAAAGGATAGGCAACGTTCCGATCGGCCTTCATGCCCATCGGCGCTACCTTGATCGGTACGGCATGCCGCTTTCCCCAGCCGACCTGAAAGGCCACCGCTTCATCGGTTTCGACCGGAAAACGGCGTTCATCAGGGCAATGGAAGTCCGCTTTCAGGCGATGATGCCGACATTTCCGGCCCTCGACGAGCTGAACTGGAGCTACAGGATCGACAGCAACGTTGCCCAACTGGCAGCCATCCGGGCCGGCGTAGGTATCGGGTTCTGCCAGACGGGCGTTGCGCGAAGAGACCCGGATCTCGTCCGGATCCTTCCCGACGTCTTCGAACTGCCGCTGGAGACATGGGTCGTCATGCACGAGAACCTGAGAGGCGGTCTCCGGTGGCGCAAGACCTTCGATGCCCTGGTGCAGGGCCTGCGTGACTACGCGCGGGAGACCCGGCCTCAGGACTGACGGCGGCCGGACGGCTCGTCGTTCTCGTCGTCCACCACCTCGGCTTCCGGACGGTCGCCGCCGTCGCTGTATTCCGTATGCCAGACGCCCTTCGCGTCCTGCCAGCTGATTTCTTCTGGCTCACCGCCCACCTGCTGCTCGGCCGCAACGATCCGTGCCGCCTGGAGGGCATCGGAGTGAGACGCGAATGTCTCGGAGTAGACGTCGCCGAGTCGATAGGCCCAGCCACCGTCGTGCTCGACGATCTGGTACGTCACCTTGGTCATGTTTTCCCTCCTGTGATCAAAAACCTTTGCGCCGGTGGAATGACCGGCTCGAAGGTGATGGAAAAGCGCAGTCTGCACCTCATGGTTCCAAACGGAAGGCAAAATCCGCAAACGAACTGCACTTCCTCCGATCGGAGCCCGCGCCACTGGACGGGGCGTGAAACCGCATGTTCGGCGTTACATCTGCAATAAACTATTCTTGAAGGGCCCGTGTGCAGCCATCCACCCCGCTCGCCCTAGATCACCCTTAGCGCGGCCCGATCGGTGACAGCCGCAAGGCGGCACCTTTGCCGCAAGTGCCAACAAGGGAGTGACCACCTATGAACCGACTGATCCTTCTCCTCTCCGGGACCATGCTGTCTGCCACGCTGGCCGTCGTGCCGGCACATTCCCAGCAAAGCGGGGCTGAGCCCGGCGCCCCCGTGGAGACCGCGCCACCCAATGCGCCCGACCAGCAGCCGGCCTTCAAGGAACAGACCCGGGCACCGCAACCGCCGGAAATGCCGGAGATCGCCACGGAGGTCGTTGCCGATGGCCTTCCGCATCTCTGGGCCATGGAGTTCCTGCCGGATGGCCGGATGCTGGTCACCGCCAAGCAGGGCGCCATGCACATCATTTCCGAAGAAGGCGAGGCAGGACCGGAGATCGAAGGTGTCCCCGAAGTCCTCAGCGCCGGCCAGGGTGGCCTCCTCGATGTGGCGCTCGGTCCGGATTTCGAGACGTCCGGCATGATCTACTTCTCCTTCGCCGAAGAGCGAGAGGACGGCAACGGCACCTCCGTGGCCTCCGCCAAGCTTGTGACCAATGACGATGGCGGCGGCAGCCTGGAAAACGTCGAGGTCATCTTCCGCCAGACGCCAAGCTATGACGGCAACAAGCATTTCGGCTCCCGCCTCGTCTTCAGCCCGGAGGGTAACCTTTACGTCACCGTCGGCGAACGCTCGGATCCGGAACCACGCGTCCAGGCCCAGGACATCACAAGCGGCTTGGGCAAGGTCTTCCGGATCACGGCGGAAGGCGAGCCTGTCGAGGGCAACCCCTTTATCGGCCAGGAAGGTCTTCCAGAAATCTGGAGCCTCGGCCACCGCAACGTGCAATCGGCAGCACTTGACGGCGAAGGCCGCTTCTGGCTCGTGGAGCACGGTCCGCGCGGCGGCGACGAGCTGAACAGGCCCGAAGCCGGCAAGAACTACGGCTGGCCGGAAGTCACATACGGGGTGGAATACAGCGGCAGCCCCGTGGGCGACGGTGTGACCGAGATGGCCGAGACCGAACAGCCGGTCTATTATTGGGACCCGGTGATCGCCCCCTCCGGCATGGCTTACTACGATGGCGATGCCATTCCGGAATGGCAGGGAGCCTTCATCGTTGGTGGTCTTGTGACGCAGGGCCTCGTAATCATTCACATGGAGGACGACCGCGTCCAGTACGAGGAGCGCGTTCCGATGGATGCCCGCATCCGCGACGTCAAGGTCGGTCCGGACGGTGCCGTCTATGCTGTCACGGAACAGCGCGGCGGCGGCGAATCCACCATCGTACGGATCACCAAGGAAGACTGATCGCTCTGTTGACGCTCCGGTCTTCACGGCTCCGTGACGATCGGAACTGACGGCACCATCTCCAGTTGGGGCACTGCACCAACTGGAGACACCCTATGAGCAACAATGAAATCAACCCGTCGCGACGTCTCGTCCTGGGAGGCCTGTCGACCGGCGTCGCCGTCGCTGCGCTGGCGGGAACCGCACGCGCGCAGTCGGCGGCACCAGCTGCGGCGGCGCCACAGCCGTTGCAGGATCCGACGACAAAATATCCGCAGCCTCCCTTTCCCCGTCAGTCCCAGGAATGGCCCGGTCTGACGAGCCGGATGGAGCCGAGGCCCGACCATGGCGAGGAAAGCTACAAGGGATCGGGCCGTCTCGCCGGCCGGAAGGCATTGATCACCGGCGGCGATTCCGGCATCGGTCGCGCTGCAGCGATTGCCTATGCACGCGAAGGCGCAGATGTCGCAATCGGCTATCTGGAGCAGGAAGAGCCGGATGCGCAGGAAGTGCTCGAGCTGATCAGAGCCGAAGGCCGGAAGGCAGTCGCCTTGCCGGGCGATATCCGCGACGAGGCATTTTGCCAGCAGCTCGTCGCCGATGCGGTGGAGCAGCTCGGCGGCCTCGACATCCTGGTCAACAATGCGGCCAGGCAGCAGTCGGCCGCCTCGCTCGCCGACATCTCCACACAGCAGCTCGACGACACGCTCAAGACCAATGTCTATGCGATGTTCTGGATCACCAAGGCTGCGCTGTCCCACCTGCAGCCCGGCTCCACGATCATCAACACCACCTCTGTCGTCGCCTATAGCCCGCCCGAGAACCTCCTCGACTACTCGGCGACAAAGGCGGCGATCGAGAACTTCACCAAGGGGTTGGCGAAACAGGTTGCGTCGAAAGGCATCCGCGTCAATGGCGTGGCGCCGGGACCGTTCTGGACACCGCTGCAGCCGAGCGGCGGCCAGCCGACCGATGCCCTCGTCGAATTCGGCTCGGACACGCCGCTGGGGCGTCCGGGGCAGCCCGCGGAACTGGCCGGGGTCTATGTCCTGCTGGCATCGCCGGAATCCAGCTACTCGACCGGCCAGATCTTCGGGGCGACCGGCGGAAACGGTGGCCCCTGATCCAGCCAATACCCACTTTGCAACAAAAAAAGCCCGCCGGTTGGCGGGCTTTCTTGTAATGCGAGGCGAGCTTAGCGGCAGCTGGCGCAGAAGCGCTGGATGCGCTTGCAGGCTTCCTCGAGCTGTTCCTCCGAGGTCGCATAGGAAATGCGGAAGTTCGGACCGAGACCGAAGGCGGAGCCGTGAACGACGGCAACGCCTTCCGCTTCCAGAAGCTCGGACACGAAGTCCTCGTCGGTTTCGATGACCTTGCCCGACGGTGCGGTCTTGCCGATCAGTCCGGCGCAGGACGGATAGACGTAGAAGGCACCTTCCGGAGTCGGGCACTTGATGCCCGTCGCCTGGTTCAGCATCGACACGACCAGATCGCGGCGGCCTTCGAAGATCGCCTTGTTCTTCGCGACGAAGTCCTGCGGGCCGTTCAAGGCCTCGACGGCCGCCCACTGGGCGATCGAGCAGGCGCCCGATGTCTGCTGGCCCTGGATCATGTCCATGGCCTTGATCAGTTCCAGCGGACCGGCCGCATAGCCGATGCGCCAGCCGGTCATCGCATAGGCCTTGGAGACGCCGTTCATCGTCAGCGTGCGGTCGTAAAGCTTCGGCTCCACTTCCACCGGCGTCGCAAACTTGAAGTCGCCGAAGGTCAGGTGCTCGTACATGTCGTCCGTCAGGATCCAAACGTGCGGATGCTTCAGGAGCACATCCGTCAGCGCCTTGAGCTCGTCATGGCTGTAGGCCGCGCCGGACGGGTTGGACGGCGAGTTGAACAGGAACCACTTCGTCTTCGGCGTTATGGCGGCCTCGAGATCGGCGGCCGTCAGCTTGAAGTTGTTCTCCTGCGTCGTCTTCACGAACACGGGCGTGCCGCCGCAAAGCGCCACCATTTCCGGGTAGGACACCCAGTAGGGTGCGGGAATGACGACTTCATCCCCTGCGTTCATCGTCGCCATGAAGGCGTTGAAAAGAATCTGCTTTCCACCGGTGCCGACGATCGTCTGCTCCGGCTTGTAGTCGAGACCGTTCTCGCGCTTGAACTTTTCCGAGATTGCCTTGCGCAGCTCGGGAATGCCGGACACCGGCGTATACTTTGTCTCGCCGCGATTGATCGCATCGATCGCCGCCTTCTTCACGTTGTCCGGCGTATCGAAATCCGGCTCGCCGGCCCCCAGACCGATCACGTCGCGACCCTGCGCTTTGAGTTCGCGGGCTTTCTGTGAGACGGCGATGGTGGCGGAAGGCTTTACGCGGGAAAGTGCGTCGGCGAGAAAGGCCATGATCTGGGTCCTGAAAGGTCTGTTGAACAAGGCGGAACCGCGCGCCGATATCCGCCGACAGGTTGTATGTCGAATGTGACACGGGGTTTCAAGCCGAAAGCGCAAGCGGTTGCTCCCGGCCGGACTTTCGCGATGCAACTGCGCCACGTTTCCAGGCAAACATCGGCGATGATCGCCGCTGCCTCAAATCTGCCCTTCTTGCACTGCCTCCTAGTCGCCGTGACTGACCGAGCTGGAGACGGATGATGTTCATCGACGACCAGAAGAAGACAAATCGGCTGGGGCTGCTCAGGTCGCCCTTTCCGCTCGCTTTTCTTGCGCTGATCGGCTGTGCCGTGATGCTGCTGGTCCTGATCGGACGTCCGTCGGTGCCGACGATCGCCGCGTCGCCCTTCCCCTCCACCACCGTTCTGCATGCCGCCACCCTCTTTGCCGACCAGCGGCTGATGTTCTTCATGCTCCTTGGCGGCTTCGTGCTCATGGCCGGTGGCTGCTTCGTGCTGTCGCGACGAAGCTTTCGCGACACCGTGAAGGCGGAACTGAAGCGCACGAAGTAAGATCCTCCCAAACGCGAAGCCATGCGGCGCCCTTGCCGGCGCCGGGCGGCGCTGATAGTTCGTGCGGCTTCCCTTGAGGCCTGCCAAGGCCGTTTCCGCACATAGGTCCGGCCCATATGACCCGTCTCCAGGCAAACCTCGTCCTTTTGCTGGCCGCTGCGATCTGGGGCGGCGGCTTCGTCGCGCAATCGACGGCCATGGCAAAGATCGGCCCCTTCTGGTTCGTCGGGCTTCGCTTTGCGATCGCCGCGATCGCCGTCCTGCCATTCGCCCTGATGGAAGCGCGCAAATCGGCGAGACCGGTCACCACCGGGGAATGGCTCTCGTTTGCAACCGTGGGAATGGCACTCTTCGGCGGGGCGATCACCCAGCAGGTCGGACTGCTGACGACGACGGTCACGAATTCGAGCTTCCTGACCGGGCTCTACGTCGTCTTCGTGCCGGTGATATCGGTGATTGCACTGCGCCGCTACCCGCACTGGATCATCTGGCCGGGTGCAGGCCTGTCGCTCACCGGCATCTTCCTGCTGAGCGGTGGCCAGCTCGGCAACCTGACGCAGGGCGACCTCCTCAGCATCGTCTGCGCCTTCTTCTGGGGCATCCAGATCATCCTGGCGGGCCTCTTCGTCACGACGACCGGGCGACCGCTGGCGCTCTCCTTGACCCAGTTCGCCGTCTGCTCCCTTTGCTGCCTGGTCATAGCCCCCTTCGTGGAGCCCATCAGCATTGAGGCGATCCTCTCGGCCGGACGCGAGATCCTGTATGTCGGTGTGATTTCCTCCGGTCTCGCCTTCGTGCTGCAGGTCATCGGCCAGCGCTATACCACTGCACCGCAGGCGGCGATCTTCCTGTCCAGCGAGGCTCTTTTCGGCGGGTTGCTCGGAGCGCTGCTGCTGGGGGAAATACTTCCACCCGCAGGTTATCTCGGATGCGCCATCATCTTTTCGGCCATGATCATGGTGGAGATCGTCCCGGAACTGAGCCGGCGAAGGTCTTCGCTCCCGAAGACCTAGAGAACGGGCCCGGATTTCTAGCCCAATGCGACAGCGGGCGTCAGCCCACCAGTCTAGTCTCGGCAACTACTTCCTGGCGCAAAGGAATGCCGGCTCACTTTCTCCAAATGCCTGCATCACTGCAGATTCGCGTTGCTTCGGATCAAGACCTGCTGAGTCGCGCAAGCCGTGCGCAAAACTTTTTCTTGCCAAACTCCTGCAAACACAGCACTCTGTCTGCGTTCGGGCAATTTACGAGCATGGGAAGACCTATAATGATGCGCTCCGAAGGCGTCAAAACTTCGGGCGGCGTTTGCGAAGGGCGGACTTCGATCTTCCTGAGCGACATGCCGCGGTAACCACAGGGACCCTTTCTTAAAGCTGCCTGCCACCCGCCCCTCGGGGCGTTATTCTGATGCTGTCCGACGCTGAACACGGACGGAGAGAAAAGGACCTGCTGCATGGCCGAAACTGGCACTGTAAAATTCTTCAACACCGACAAGGGCTTCGGTTTCATTAAGCCAGATAATGGCGGCGCCGATATCTTTGTGCACATCTCTGCCGTACAGGCCTCCGGCCTGGCGGGACTCTCAGAAAACCAGAAAGTAAGCTTCGACACGGAACCGGATCGTCGTGGCAAGGGCCCCAAGGCCGTCAACTTGCAGATCTCCGGCTAAGCCGGAAGGCTTGATCATTCGAGTTGAAGCCCGGCAGTCATGCCGGGTTTTTTTATGCGTTCTCGATGCCCTGCAGAAAGGGGTTGGTCCTGCGCTCCTCGCCGATCCGACCGCCCGGCCCATGGCCGCAGAGGAAGCCGACCTCGTCGCCCAGCGGCAGCACCTTGTCGCGGATCGATCGCAGCAGCGTGGCGTGATCGCCGCCCGGCAGGTCGGTGCGTCCGATGGAGCCGTTGAACAGCACATCGCCCAGATGCGCAAAATTCTGTTGCCGGTTGAAAAAGATCACATGGCCCGGCGCGTGCCCCGGGCAGTGGAAGACCTCGAAGACATGCTCGTCGAAGGACACCCGATCCCCGTCCTTCAGGTAGCGGTCCGGCACGACATTTCGGACAGCCATGGCGACGCCGAACATCTGCGCCTGCGCTTCCAGCCCCTGCAGAAGTGGCAGATCGTCCTGATGCGGACCGATGACGGGAATGCCGAGCGCTTCCCTCAGCTCGTCTGCGCCGCCGGCATGATCGATATGACCATGCGTCAGCCAGATCTCCTTGATGGTGAGACCGTTCTGGGAAATCACGTCGAGGATCTTGGCGACATCGCCGCCCGGATCCACCACAACGCCGTTCTTCGTCTCCTCATCGAAGAGAATCGTGCAGTTCTGCTGGAAGGGGGTCACCGGAACGATACCGGCCTGTAGTCTGCCCATGCTCAACTCCCGAGTTGTCGGGCGGACCTATAGCGGCATCATACCGCCGACACAAACTAGTTGAGCGCAGCGTAGCTGGATTCTGCGGCAACCGGTGGCGCCATAGAGACTGTCGTCAGCAGGAATGCCGCGACCAGAACTTTTGCAGCGAGAACCGCGATGAACACCGGTCGCAGCGGATGTGCAGGCTGGCTGGAGTACGAAAAGGTGGTGTCGGTGGAGGTCGATAGATCGGCCATGATTTTTTTCCTGTCTGTTTGGCGATGGCAACGGCCTCGACCGGCATTTGGTTCCTCTCGAAGCTGCGCGTTCACACCACCGCAGCGCCTGTGGCCAGAGCGCCACACTCGAGCGGCACCGCCGGCACCCGGAGGAACGAGAGTGCGATCGGGACGTTGCCGCTGCAGTTGAACCCCAGGAGACGAAAATGAACCATTTCCTCAGAGCACTGCTGGCCGGTAGCGCCGTTGCGCTTCTTGCCCTCCCTGCCCAGGCGCAGATGAGCACTGTCACGGCCTCCGACATCACCGTCCGGTCCGGCCCGGGCGACGAATACCCGGAGGTCGGCCTTGCCACGCGCGGCAGCGCGGCCGTGATGGACGGCTGCATCGCCGGCAGCAGCTGGTGCCGCATTGACGTCAACGGCATGCGTGGCTGGGTATTTGCCGAATATCTGACCATCGAGCGCGATGGCGCTCCCGTGGTCGTCGAAGAGTACCGCACGCAGTACGACGTGCCGGTCGTGACCTATGAGGCGACGGGCGCCGTTCCGGCAGCATCTCCCGCACCGGGCGATCTGCTTCTCGGTCCGGTCGAGGATGTCGTGGTCGTGGAGCCGCCGGAAACGGTCAACACCTACATCCAGCAGAACCGTTCCCAGGCTGTCTACGTCCAGAACGACGTGGTCGTTGGAGCCTCGCTGCCGGCTGGCATCGTCATTCAGGAAGTCCCGGATTACGACTACGATTACGTGGTCGTGAACGACACCCCCGTTCTGGTCGATCCGCAGACCCGCCGCATCGTCCATATCTACGACTGAAAAATCGGCGGAGCCGCAATCGCGGCTCCGCCTCCCCTCCGCTATCCCTCCCGCTGACGATTGCGGTTGATTGTTGCTGCCGTTCGCGCTTTATCGGTGCACGACGGATCACAGCAGGAGCCTTCCGCAGGGGCTCAGGTGGAAAGGACAGGGTGTGTCGCGGGCACCGGCAGCAAGAGCAGTGAAGAAAAATCCTCCGGCCATGCCGGCAGTTGACGAGGCGCAGATCGATTTCGAGATGATCGAACTGCTGTTCTTCGCCTACCGCGACTTCGTCTCCGATCCCGATGCCATTCTTGCGACGATCGAAATGGGCCGGGCGCACCATCGCGTCGTCTACTTCGTCTCCCGCCACCCGGGCATGATGGTGACGGATTTGCTGGACATTCTGAAGATCACCAAGCAAAGCCTTGCCCGCGTGCTCAAACAACTCATCGAAATGGGTTATATTCGCCAGATGGCCGGCGCCAAGGACCGACGCCAGCGGCGTCTTTACCCGACGCTCGCCGGCCGCGAACTGGCCCTGGCCCTGTCGGAGCCGCAGTCACGCCGCATCACCCGAGCTATGGAGGCCCTGCCTCCCGAGGGGCGCACGGCCGTGGCGAATTTTTTACGGGAGATGCGGGGTCGTGACCCCAATCTTCCTGTCCTTGAAAGCGAGTTGGAGTGATGACACCACTTCTGTCCGATGATGCCCCTCACCTCCTTGTCGTGGACGACGACACCCGTATCCGCGACCTCCTGAACCGATACCTCACCGAGCAAGGCTTTCGCATCACGGTCGCTGCCGACGCGGCCGATGCGCGAAGAAAGCTGGCAGGGGTCCAGTTCGACCTGATCATCCTCGACGTCATGATGCCCGGCGAATCGGGAATCTCGCTGACGGAAGCGCTTCACCGGGACAAGACCACGCCCGTCATTCTGCTGACGGCGAGAGCCGAAGCGGATTCGCGCATCGCGGGGCTGGAGGCCGGTGCCGACGATTATCTGTCGAAGCCCTTCGATCCACGCGAACTGGTGCTACGAATCAACAATATTCTCAGGCGCAACGCTTCCCCCGATGCACCGAAGATCGAACAGGTCATGTTCGGCCCCTATACATTCTCCATCCTGCGCAAGGAACTGCGCAGGGCGGCAGAGCCGATCCGGCTGACGGATCGCGAACAGGAAATCATGCTGCTGTTTGCGCTGAGGGCCGGCGATACCATACCGCGTCACGAACTGATCGGCGGCGACGCCGACGTGGGCGAGCGGACGATCGACGTCCAGATCAATCGTCTGAGACGCAAGATAGAGGACGACCCCGCAAACCCGATCTATCTGCAGACGGTGCGGGGCATCGGCTACCGGCTGAGCATCGATTGACGACGGCAGGATGGCCAACAGGAGCGACAGGGCGATGGCACTGTTCGACAGCTTGAGACGCGATATCGGCAGGTTTCAGGTGCCTGGCCTGCGCGCCTCCCGGCGCCGGTTCAAGCGGATGCTGCCGACGCGGCTCTACACCCGCTCCGTCCTGATCGTCATCATTCCGATGATCCTGCTGCAGACCGTCGTGGCCGCCGTCTTCATGGAGCGCCACTGGCGAATGGTGACCGAGCGGCTCTCGGAAGGCGTGACACGCGATATCGCTGCCATCATCGAGATGATCGAGTCCTTCCCCAGCAACGACAATTACGCCACCGTCACGCGAATCGCCGACCAGCAGCTGGACCTGAGCATCATCATCGAACCGGGCGGCGAACTGCCGCCGCCGCGGCGCAAGCCCTTCTTTTCCATCCTCGACGGGATCCTGTCCGACCAGATCAGCGACCGGATCCAGCGCCCGTTCTGGATCGACACGGTCGGCGACAGCCGACTGGTGGAAATCCGCATAAAACTCGACAGCAACATCCTTCGGGTCTTTACCCGGCGCAACCAGACCTATGCGTCGAATACGCATATCTTTCTGGTCTGGATGGCCGGGACGGCCTTGTTGCTGACGGCCATCTCGGTTCTGTTCCTGCGCGGCCAGATCCGCCCGATCCTCTTCCTCGCGCGCGCTGCCGAGGCCTTCGGCAAGGGGCAGAGGATACCGGACTTCACCCCGCGCGGTGCCGACGAAATCCGGATGGCAGGGTCGGCCTTCATCCTGATGCGCGAACGCATAGAGCGGCAGATCGAGCAGCGGACCGCCATGTTGTCGGGCGTCAGCCACGATCTGCGCACGATCCTGACGCGCTTCAAGCTTCAGCTGGCGCTGGCGGGCGACAAGCCCGAGCTGCAGGGCATGAGCGAGGATGTCGACGCGATGCAGAACATGCTGGAAGGCTACCTGTCCTTCGCCAAGGGCGAATCCGAGGAGGACGTCGGCACGCTGCGACTGAGCGATCTTCTTGGAAAGGTCAAAGGCGATTTCGAGCTCAAGGGCAAGACGATGACCTACGAGATCGACGGCGACGACACCATAGCGGTACGCCCGAACGCGTTTTCCCGCCTCGTCGACAACCTGGCCGGCAACAGCGGACGCTATGCCGACCGCCTCCATGTCGAAGCCCGGCACACGGCCCGCTGGCTGACCCTCACCTTCGACGACAATGGACCCGGGATACCGGCGGCTGCGAGGGAAGATGTCTTCAAGCCGTTCTTCCGGCTGGATGAGGCGCGCAACATCGACACCTCCGGAACCGGGCTCGGCCTGTCCATCGTCCGCGATATCGCCCATGGCCATGGCGGCAACGTCACGCTCGGGGACAGTCCTCTCGGCGGCCTGCGGGCGACGGTTCGCGTGCCGGCCTGACGCTACATCAGCTTGCGACCGTTCGGCACCGGCCGCTCGACGGCCGCAAGCACGATCGCGCCGGTCTCATCCTCGAAACCCAGCGTCAGCACCTCGGACCGGAATGGACCGATCTGCCGGGGTGGAAAATTCACGACAGCCAGAACCTGACGGCCAAGCAGTTCATCCGGCTGATAGTGGACGGTAATCTGCGCCGAGGATTTCTTCACGCCGATCTCTGGCCCGAAATCGATCTTCAGCTTCCACGCCGGCTTGCGGGCTTCCGGAAACGGCAGCACTTCGATGATGGTACCGGTGCGGATGTCGACCTTCTCGAAGTCGTCGTAGGTGATCTCGTTCGCCATATCGAACCTCAGCTGCCGAGTTCTTCAGCCCGTCTGCGGGCTTCGGCAAGCGCCTTGTCGAACAAGGGCTGCATGCCGTCTTCCGCCATCAGCACGGCGAGTGCCGCAGCAGTCGTCCCGCCCGGCGAGGTCACGTTCTGGCGAAGCCGGGACGCCGGCTCCGGTGAACGGTGCAGGAGTTCGCCCGCACCGGAGACCGTTTCCCGCGCCAGCCGCATGGCAAGATCCGCAGGCAAGCCGAGCTTGCGACCCGCTTCGGCCATGCATTCCACGAGATAGAACACATAGGCCGGCCCGCTGCCGGAAACGGCAGTGACGGCATCGATGTCATGCTCCTTGCCGACCCATTCGACCGGGCCGCTGACCTTCAGGAGCGCATCGACCTGCGCCTTCTGCACATCGGTGACCTTGGGATTGGCGAAGGCGCCGGTCACGCCACGGCCGATCATCGCCGGCGTGTTCGGCATGGCCCGAACCATGGCAGCCTCGCCAAGATGGCTTTCGAGAAAGCTCAGCGTCGTGCCGGCAGCAACGGAGACCACCACGGTTTCGGCGGAAACGATCCGTCTCAGCGGCGGCAACACCGTTGCCATCGCCTGGGGCTTCACCGCCAGAAAGATCACCTCGGCCAGCAGCCTTTCGGGTGGCGCCGTGAAATGTCGCGCGCCCCCCTCCTCGATCTGCTGCGCCATCACTTCCGATGGCGAGGGATCGAGGACAGTGATGCTGGCGCCGGGAATGCCGTTCCTCAACCAGCCCGAGAGCATGGCGCCCCCCATATTGCCGGCGCCAACGAGAACGATCGATCCGGAGCGCATCAGGCCTCGCCCACCGTTTCGAACAGGACGGCATCCATGGCGCTCTTGGCATCGAGGCCGGACCAGACGACGAACTGGAAAGCCTGGAAATAGGTCTCGCAGGCTTCCAGAGCGCTGGAGAGCAGCACCTCAACCTGTTGGTTAGTCGGCTCGGCACCGCCTGCCAGGAGCAGGGACTGACGGAAGATCACCACGTCCTCCTGGCGCCAGAGGTCGAAATGCCCCATCAGCACCTGGCCGTTGATGTGCGACAGCAGCCGGATGACCTCGTTGACGCGGATGTCGGGGATTTTGATGGAGAAGGCACAGGCGAGATGCAGCGCCTCGAAATCCTCCATCCAGGAGAAGGAGACATGGTAGTCGGCCCAGCGGCCTTCTACCGTCATGGCAATCTCATCCTCTCCGGATCGTTCGAACGTCCAGTCGTTCGATGCGGCCACGACCTCGATCATGTCGACGGGATTGGACTGTCGCTCGAAAGCAAAATCTATGAGACTCATGCAGCACCTTCTTGACCGGGGATAATGCGGCGTTCGTGAAAGTACGCGAGACGCAGAACGGACCACCGGAAACACCAATTCAGATGATCGTCCGACAGTGGCACCATAACGCCGCCACCCTGCCTCAAGCTTACCAGCCGTTTCGAATCATCATTTAAAATCAGTGTATAGTCACGGAGTCCGACTGCCAGCCCCCAGTCCTGCAATTAGCGGTGGAGAGATGTCGAGGCTCCTCCGGCAGGAGATCAGCCGGGACTCTTAAGAGACTCTGCGGATTGCGTTTTTCGAGATGTCCACAGGCTGCAAAAATTAATCAATTGTTAGCCATCTCATGGCGCCGGAAACGCCAATGCGAACGGTGGCGGAAGACCACCGTTCGCCAGGTTCGAAACGTGGTGAGATCAGCCCTGGGAACCAAGCTTTGATTCAAGCGCCTCGATGCGAGCCTTGAGGGCCTCGTTCTCGTCGCGGGCGCGCGCAGCCATCTCGCGAACGGCTTCGAATTCCTCGCGCTTGACGATGTCCATGTTGTTGAGGAAGCGCTCGGCCTGTGCCTGGAAGGCCGTCTCCGCCTCGCGGCGCAGGCCCTGGGCTGCGCCCGCAGCATCGGTCATGAGCTTGGCGAAGTCGTCGAGGATACGGTTGGTGCCGCTGGACATGGTCTTCAACTCCATCGTTTTGGCCGAGGCCTGCAATCATCTCTGTGGATGAAGTAGGGTTTGGCAGCCCGCCTTGCAAGCACGATTGCCTGTCGGAAGAGATTCACCTTGACCACCGTAGGGGCTGTCGTCATTTTCGCGCGCACTTATGCACAGATGGATACTTCCGTTTTGACCGATAGCCTGAAGCTGTTTGCGCTCCTGCCCTTTCCGGAGATCGATCCGGTTGCCTTTTCGCTTGGGCCGATTGCCGTGCATTGGTATGGGCTGGCCTATGTCGTCGGCATCCTCTGCGGCTGGTATTATGCGCGGCAGATCGCGCGGCGGGATCACCTGTGGCCGCACGATCGCTCGCCGATCACGGCGGCCCATCTCGACGACTTCATGGTCTGGGTCGCGGTCGGCATCGTTCTTGGCGGGCGGCTCGGCTATATCCTGTTCTATGATTTTGCGGCGATCGCGCAGAACCCGATCCGGGCGATCGAGATCTGGAATGGCGGCATGTCGTTCCATGGCGGTTTTGTCGGCGCGATCCTGGCGATCATCCTCTTTTCGCGCCGCAACGGCATTCCGGTGCTCAGCATGCTGGACACGATCGCGGCCGTCGTTCCCTTCGGCCTGCTGTTCGGCCGCCTTGCCAATTTCGTCAACGGCGAACTCTGGGGACGCCTCAGCGACGCCCCCTGGGCCGTCGTCTTTCCGACCGGCGGCCCCTTCGCCCGCCACCCGAGCCAGCTCTACGAGGCAGGCCTCGAGGGCCTCCTGCTGCTCGTGGTGCTGGCAATGCTGGTGTTCTGGGCCAAGGCCTTGAAGCGCCCCGGCTTCATCGCGGGCGCCTTCGGCGTCGGATACGCCCTCTCCCGCATCTTCGTGGAGTTCTTCCGCGAGCCCGATGTCCAGCTGGGCTATCTCGCCTTCGGCTGGCTGACCATGGGCATGCTGCTGTCGCTGCCGATGGTGGCCGTCGGGATCTGGCTGATGGCGCGTGCCCGCGTCAGTCCTTCGTCGTGATCGTGGGGAAGGATGGTCCGCCCATGAGTTCACCGCTGGCGCAGAAGATCAAGGCTCTGATCCGTGCGACTGGCCCGATCAGCGTCACCGACTATTTCTCGATGTGCCTCGCCGATCCGCGATATGGCTACTATCGCACCCGCGAACCCTTCGGCACGGCCGGCGACTTCATCACCGCTCCCGAGATCAGCCAGCTCTTCGGCGAGATGGTCGGCATCTTCATGGTCCACGCCTGGCAGCGCCACGGCTCGCCCTCCGGGGTGCAGCTGGTCGAAGTCGGCCCGGGACGCGGCACGATGATGGCCGACATGCTGCGGGTCATCAGCAGGCTGTCGCCACAGATGTTCGACGACATGACCGTCCATCTGGTCGAGACCAGCGAGCGCCTGAGGGGCATCCAGCGGGTGACGCTGGAGGCCTATTCGACAAAGGTCCAGTGGCACGACAGCTTCGAGAATGTGTCGGACGGCTTCACCCTGATCGCCGCCAACGAACTCTTCGACGCCATCCCCATCCGCCAGTTCGTCAAGACGCCGACCGGCTTTCGGGAGCGGCTGGTCGGCCTGGATGCCGACGACGAACTGACCTTCACAGTCGGCGTCGCGACGCTCGATCCGCAGATCCTGCCCGCCGGAGCGCCGCCGCCCGACGGCACGATCTTCGAGCTTGCGCCGGCGCGCCAGGCGGTCATGCTCGCGCTCTGCGAGCGGCTTCGCCAGTCCGGCGGCACCGCGCTCATCATCGACTACGGCCATATGGTCACCGGCTTCGGCGATACGCTGCAGGCGCTGCGCGCCCATGAATATGATCCGCCACTGGCCCATCCCGGCGAAGCCGACCTCACCAGTCATGTCGACTTCGAGGACCTGGCCAGGGTTGCCGTCGGAGCCGGCGTACATCTCAACGGCGGGCTGCGACAGGGCGACTTCCTCTATGGTCTCGGCCTTGCCGAACGCGCAGCCGCTCTCGCGAGAGACAAGGAACCTGCCGCGCAGAAACTTGTAGCCGCAGCCGTGGACCGACTCGCCGGAGAGGGCGCCGGCAAGATGGGCGAACTTTTCAAGGTCATCGCCGTTTCCTCCCCGGCTCTCGACCTGACGCCATTCCGTCCGGTTGGATAAGCAGTCTCGCAGATTGACAGCCGGCGCGCGGATACGCCAACATCGGGGACAGAAGCAGCACCCGAACCTGCGCCGCTGCCGTGCGCGGCCACCTCATCCTCCATAAAACAGCGAGACAGCCGCCCCATGAAGGACCAATCCGCGCCGACGCCGATCGAAAGCCGGCTCCTGGCAGACCGTGGCAGGGGACGTATCCGCCATGGCTTCTTCACCCGCCAGGGCGGTGTTTCCCAGGGCATCTACCAGGGCCTCAACGTCGGCGTCGGCTCCAGCGACACGATGGAGCACGTGATGGAAAATCGTGCCCGGGTGGCCGGCTGGTTCGCCCGCCCGCTTGAAAGTCTGGCAACGGTGCATCAGATCCATTCCCCGGATGTCGTCGTAGTCGACGGCAGCTACGATGGCGAGCGCCCGAAGGCCGACGCGCTGGTCACGGCATCGCCCGGTGTGGTTCTGGGGGTTCTGGCCGCCGATTGCGGACCGGTCCTGTTCTGCGACGGTCAGAACGGCATCATCGGTGCGGCACATGCCGGATGGAAGGGCGCATTGGGAGGGGTTTTGGAGAACACCATCGAAGCAATGGTCATGCTCGGGGCAGACAGGGGCGCGATCACCGCCTGCCTTGGACCGTCCATAGGCCAAAGGAGCTATGAGGTGGGTCCGGAGTTCGTCGAGCGGTTCATCGGCTTCGATCCCGCCTACGCCGAATTCTTTTCGCCATCGGAGAAAGATGGCCATGCCTATTTCGACCTGCCTGCCCTCACCGTCAGGCGGTTGACGAATGCCGGCATCGAGGCCACCAGCCTCGACCTCGATACCTATTCCGATGAGGAGCGCTTCTTCTCCTATCGGCGCACGACACATCGTGGCGAACCCGACTACGGGCGCCAGATTTCTGCAATTGCAATCATGGAGGCTTGAGATGGCCCTTCACTTCGAACGAAGCGAATTTGACGAGAGGCTCGCCCGTCTTCTGGACAGGATGCGCGAGGAGAAGCTCGACGCCATGCTGCTGTTCGCCCAGGAGAGCATGTACTGGCTGACCGGCTACGACACCTTCGGCTACTGCTTCTTCCAGACGCTTGTCGTCAAGGCCGACGGCACGATGACGCTGCTGACCCGGTCGGCCGACCTGCGACAGGCGCGCCAGACATCGGTCATCGACAACGTGGTCGTCTGGGTCGACCGGGTGAACGCCGATCCGACGCTCGACCTGAAGAACCTTCTGGACGACATGGACCTGCTGGGCGCCCGCATCGGCGTCGAGTACGACACGCATGGCATGACGGGCCGTGTGGCGCGGTTGCTCGACAACCAGCTGTCGTCCTTCGGCCAGATCACGGACGCCTCCTACCTCGTCAGCGGACTGAGGCTCACCAAGAGCCCGGCGGAGATCGCCCACGTGCGTCGTGCGGCGGAACTCGCCGACGATGCCCTCGACGCGGCACTGCCGCTGATCAAGGCCGGCGGCAGCGAGGCCGACATCCTGGCCGCGATGCAGGGCGCCGTCTTCAGCGGCGGCGGCGACTATCCGGCCAACGAGTTCATCATCGGCTCCGGCGCCGATGCCCTGCTGTGCCGCTACAAGGCAGGCCGCAGGACGCTCGACGTGAACGACCAGCTGACGCTCGAATGGGCCGGCGCCAGCGCCCATTACCACGCGGCGATGATGCGCACCGTGGTGATCGGCGAACCGACACCGCGCCACCGGGAACTCTACCGGGCCTGCGCCGAGACCATTGCGGCCATCGAGTCGGTGCTGAAGCCGGGCCATACCTTCGGCGACGTCTTCGATACGCATGCCCGCATCCTCGACGAGCGGGGCCTGACCCGCCACCGGCTGAACGCCTGCGGCTATTCCCTCGGCGCGCGCTTCTCCCCCTCCTGGATGGAGCACCAGATGTTCCACGTCGGCAACCCGCAGCCGATCCTGCCGGACATGAGCCTCTTCGTGCACATGATCATCATGGATTCGGAGTCGGGTACCGCCATGACGCTCGGGCACACCTATCTGACCACCGAGGACGCCCCCCAGGCGCTGTCGCGGCACGGGCTCGAGCTGATCATCAGCTGAGGCCGGCGAGAAGGCGCAATTGACACGGGGGAAAGCCGGCACATAAGGTCGCGTGGGCGGCGCAGAGGACGGAGGCGGACATGAAGATAGCGGCAACGGCCGTGGCGGTCGTCGGCTTGTCCGCCCTCCTCTCTGCCTGCAGCACGAGCGACGCACTGACACCGCAGGTGGACGTCGGCGGCGGACTTCGCCCCTCAACCCCTGTCACCCAGGCGGAGGCCGATCAGCTGGTGGGCAACACCGGACAGACCGCCTACGCGACCGATGGCGCCTCGGTCTATCGGACGGAAGAGGTGCGTCCGCCCCAGAACACGCTGGAAGCGCAGGCGCAGGCCCTGCAGGCCGGTCAACGGTCACCGTCGGCCTCCGATCCGCAATCCTCGTCGCCCCTTGCTCCGTCAGTGGCTGCACCTCCGCTCTCGGCAGCAGCGCCACCACCCTCCGCGCCAGCCATGGAAACGGTGACGGCACCGCCATCCGCGGCCAGTGGCACGATCCGCTTCCTGCCGATCATCGGGGCGCCGGTCCAGTCGGTCACGCCGCTGTCGCGCCAGCTCGGCGCCCAGGCGCGTGCCAGCGGCCTTGCCATCCGCGCCTCCGCCGACACCGGCACCGACCACATCCTGAAAGGGTACTTCTCCGCCTTTGAAGATGGAGAAGCCGTTACCGTCGTCTATGTCTGGGACATCCTCGACAACAGCGGAGCGCGCCTGCATCGGCTTCAGGGGCAGGAAAAGGTCCCCGCGGCCGGCAAGGAGACCTGGTCTGCGGTCCCGCCATCGACCATGGAAACCATCGCCACGAAGACAATCAACGAGTATGTGGCATGGAAGCTGGCACAGCAGGGCTGAGCCAACCGGTCACCGATTGTTCATAAAAAACATGGCCGCGCCGGAAACGCTCTTGCATTCGCATTGTGCAACGGTAAAAGGCGCCCATCCAGCGTCACAACGGGCGGACCGCAATGAAGGTTTTCGCAGGCAACTCGAACCGGCAACTTGCTGATGCGATATGCTCCTATCTCAATGTTCCACTCGGGAAAGCCACGGTCAGACGCTTTGCGGACCAGGAAATTTTCGTCGAGATCCAGGAAAACGTCCGCGGCGAGGACGTCTTCGTGATCCAGTCGACGTCCTTTCCTGCCAATGACCACCTGATGGAACTGCTGATCATGATCGATGCCTTCCGGCGGTCCTCCGCCAAGCGCATCACGGCAGTCCTCCCCTATTTCGGCTATGCCCGACAGGACCGCAAGGCAGGCCCACGCACGCCCATTTCCGCCAAGCTGGTGGCCAATCTGATCACCGAAGCCGGCGCCGACCGTGTCCTGACGCTCGACCTTCACGCCGGCCAGATCCAGGGTTTCTTCGACATCCCGACCGACAATCTCTTCGCCGTGCCGATCCTGGCCCGCGACGTGAAGGACTACTACGACGTCAACAACGTCATGGTCGTCTCGCCGGACGTCGGCGGCGTCGTGCGCGCCCGTTCGCTGGCCAAGCGCATCAACTGTCCGTTGGCCATCGTCGACAAGCGCCGGGAGCGAGCCGGTGAATCGGAAGTCATGAACGTCATCGGCGAGGTTGCCGGCCGGGATTGCCTGCTGGTCGACGACATCGTCGATTCCGGCGGCACGCTCTGCAACGCGGCCGAAGCGCTGCTGAACCAGGGCGCAACCAGCGTGACGGCCTATATCACCCATGGCGTGTTGTCAGGCGGCGCCGTCGCACGCATCACCTCTTCCAAGCTCCGCGAGCTGGTGATCACCGACACCATCCAGCCCACCACCGCAGTACAGTCTGCCCACAACATCCGTGTTGTCACCACCGCTAACCTGCTGGGTGAAGCGATCAACCGGACCGCTCTCGAAGAATCTGTCTCCAGCCTTTTCGACTGACCCTCCGGCGGCAGTATACCAGCGTCATTTGTTAAGGGTGCCGCAACGAATTACTGACAATGATTCCGCCACCAGTGTTTATGTGGGGGAAGTCACTGCCATGTTGCAGTCATCGAAATCTGCCGTTGCCGGTAGATCGCTGTCTATCAAAGCAAAGTTTGCAAGCCTGGTCGTTGGGGCGACCTTTATATCCTGCCTGTCGGTCGGACTGTTGAGCTACCAGATCGGCAAGGACGGATTGATCGACGCGAGCACGTTGCGGCTCGAATCCGTCGCCGGCAACCAGTCCAAGGCACTGGCCGACTACCAGGAGCGCATTTCTCAGTCCCTGGCTGATCTCGCCCAGAACACGGCGATCGGTCAGGCGGTGGAGACCATGACCAACATCATTCCGAGCGAAGGCGCGAGCGTCAAGGCGGAATACCAGAAGGCCGAAAAGACGCCGGAGGAACGCGCAAGCTTCGACGGCACCGGCCTGAAGCTTCTCTACGCCGTCCACCACAGCTCCATTCACGGCACGATTGCCAGCGCCTGGAAGAACACCCGGGTCAGCGACATCTACGTCACCGACATGAACGGCACGATCGTCTATTCGGTAACGAAAGGCAACGAGCTGCTGGAGAATGTGTCCGCCGTCCCGGCTATCGGCGATCTCTTCACCCGCATCCAGGCCGGCACGCCGGACGACGTCCAGACCTCACCGTTCTCGCCCTACGAACTCGACGGCGGCAAGCCGTCCGCCCTGATCGGCAAGCAGCTCGCCGTCGCCTCCTGGGGCAAGGTCGTGACCAAGGGCGCCGTCGTCTTCCGCATCTCGTCGGACGAGCTGACGCGCGCGGTCACCCCTGACGAGTTCGGCAAGTCGATCGATGAGGCCCTGCTTCTCGACAGCACGGGCAACTATCGCAGCGGCTCCTTCGTCGGCGGCCAGTCTCACGCTATCCCACCCGAACTGACCGAGGCGGCAGCAAACCAGACCGCGGGCTCCGGCTTTGCGACGGTTGCCGATCATCCGCTCTTCTTCGCCTATGAGCCGGTCACCCTGTTTGGCGAAAAGCACCTGTTGGCGATGGGTCAGGCCGAGGAGCAGGTTCTTGCCTCCGCACGCAACCTCGCGTTCTGGGCCATCCTCGCGACGCTCGCCGTACTCACCATCATGGGCATCGTCGGCACCTATATCGCCGCGCGCCTGACGCGTCCGCTGACGGAACTCGCCGGGCTGATGAACCGCCTCAACGATGGCGACAAGACGATCGTTGTCGACCACGTCAACCGTGGCGACGAAGTCGGCGTCATGGCCCGTGCGCTGGAATCCTTCCGCCAGGGCGCGCTCGACAAGGAGCGCATGGAAGAGGAAGCCTACCGCAAGACGGAAGAGATCGACGAAGAGCGCCAGCAGCGCGAAGCGGAAAAGGCCGCCAGCGCCCGCGAAATCGACGAAGCCGTATCCGCTCTGGCCACCGGCCTTGCCGCCCTGTCGCGCGGCAAGCTCGACCAGCGCATCGACCGTGCCTTCGCCGCATCGCTCGATCACCTGCGGCATGACTTCAACAACTCGCTGGCCGGCCTCGAAGCGACGATCGCCTCGATCGGCAACAGCGTCACGACCATCCGTGGCGGCTCTGGCGAGTTGAAGGCGGCCTCCGACGATCTGTCCCGCCGCACCGAGCGGCAGGCAGCAGCGCTCGAGGAAGCTGCCGCAGCCCTCGGCGAGATGACCGGTGCCGTCAACGGCGCCCTCACCCGCTGCGAAACGGCTGTCGACGTCGCCGCCGACACGCTGAAGGGCGCCCACACCTCCACGGCTGTGGTCCAGAACGCCATCCAGGCCATGGAGCGGATCGAAAGCTCCTCCTCCAAGATCCGTCAGATCATCGACGTGATCGACCAGATCGCCTTCCAGACCAACCTGCTTGCCCTCAATGCCGGTGTCGAAGCGGCCCGTGCAGGCGAAGCCGGCAAGGGTTTTGCGGTGGTTGCCCAGGAAGTCCGCGAGCTGGCCCAGAAATCGGCAACAGCGGCACGCGACATCGGACAGCTGATCACCGCCTCGGCGGCAGATGTCGAAAACGGCGTGGCGCTCGTCCTGAAGACCGGTGAAAGCCTGGAGCACATCCAGGGCAACATCCAGTCGATCAACGAGCATATCGGCGCCATCGTCACTTCGTCCCGCGAGCAGTCGGCGCGTCTGGGCGAGATCAACTCTGCGGTCAGCGGCCTCGATCAGGTAACCCAGCAGAACGCCGCCATGGTGGAGGAAACCTCCGCCTCGGCCCATTCGCTGGCCAACGAGGCCGAAGTGTTGAACGACCAGATCAGCCACTTCTCCGTCGGCGGCAGTTCCCTCGACACGGGCCGACGCGCCGCCTGAGGCAGCGACAGTCGCATCCACACACGGACGAGCGCCGGCCCAGACTTGGGCCGGCGCTTTTCGTTTTTTGCCTTGCATCTGCGCCAGCCGCGGCTAGTTGTGCGCATCCATCTCAGCGACCAACGGAGTCCCCATGGCAGCGCGCGACCGCTATTCGAGAAAGCTGGAATGTTCCCAATGCGGTCATTCCGGATACGCCGAAGTTTCGGAAAGCGACGAGCGTCGTGCCGGCAGCAGGGACTTTCAGATCGACGAAATGCCCACCGGCTTCTCGACCGAGTTCTCTTCCAAGGACCCGCGCAAGTACATGGTCCGCTGCCAGTGCGGCCACAAGTTCCGCTTCGAGCAGAAGACGGCCTATCCGCCGGGTGGGGAGCCACGCTAGCTGGAACCAGGACCCGCGCGGTCGACGCTGTTCTCAGGCGACCCGGGAACCGCTCGACTTCCTGCGCGACTCCGGTTGCCCGTTGACGATGGATTCGATCCCTTCGCGGGGTCCGGGCTTGCCGAAGAAAAAGCCCTGCACCTGGACGCAGCCTTCCTCCTTGAGGAACTTGATGTGTTCGTCCGTTTCCACGCCTTCTGCCAGCACCGGAATGCCGAGGCTTTCCGCCAGGATCAGCGTCGAGCGGACAATGGCCGCGGACTGGGAACTCGTGGCGACGCCATCGACGAACTGCCGGTCGATCTTGATCTTGTCGAAGGGGAACGTCAGCAGCATCGACAGCGAGGAATAGCCTGTGCCGTAATCGTCCATCGCGATCCTGACGCCCAGGCTCTTGAGATGGCGAATGGTCTGCAGGGCGCGCTGGTGGTCGGCGATGATGCCCGTCTCCGTGATTTCCAGCTCGAGCCGCGAGGGATCCAGGCCGGTTTCCTGGAGAACCCTCTGCACGAGCGTCGGAAAGTTGCGGTCGCTCAATTGCTGCGTTGCGACGTTGACGGCAATCGGGAGCGGGTTTCGCCAGCTTGCGGCCTCCCGGCAGGCCTCGCGAAGCACCCATTCGCCGAGATCGATGATGAAGCCGCTGCTTTCGGCAATCGGAATGAAGTCCAGCGGCGGCACCAGGCCGCGCACCGGATGGTTCCAGCGCAGCAGCGCCTCGAAGCCGACGACCTCCTCCGTGAATGTATTGTTCTGGCGCTGGTAGAACAGCTGGAATTGCCCTGACCGCAGCCCCGCCCGCATGTCCATGGCCAGGACGTTTCGCTCACGCACCGCCAGGTCCATCGATGCGTCATAGAAGCAGACACTATTGGAGCCGCTACCCTTGGCACGATACATGGCGACATCGGCTTGGGCCAGCAGATCGTCCAGTGAGGTATCATCGTCAAGCACCGCGATACCGACGCTGGTGCCGACACTCAGCGAATTTCCCTGCCACTCGATCGGCCGGCAGATCTCGTTGATGATCCGCTGGGCATAACGCGATGCGTCCGCCTTCACATAATAGCGACGGGTCAGCGCGATGAATTCGTCACCACCGACACGGGCGATGAACTCGCCTTCCCCCGTCACCCCGCCCAGCCGCTCCCCCAGCTCGCGCAGGACGGCATCACCTGCCGCGTGCCCATGCACGTCGTTGACTTCCTTGAACCGGTCGAGATCGAAGGACAGCACGGCGATCCGGGCATTGCCGTCGGTGGAACGTGAGGCGACAAGCCCCAGTTCTTCCGCAAAGGAAGTTCTGTTGGGCAGTCCCGTCAGCGGATCATGAAGCGAGAGGTGACGGTAGCGCTCGACAGCGTCGTTCATGGTGGTTGAGTCGATCAGATAGGTTGCGGCGGCAACGGCCAGGAGCACGAGCATGACGCCCAGCACGCCCAGCCCCAGCACGGACGGCGGAAGAATGGCGTCGGGAATGGCGAGCCCGCGATCCAGAACGACCTCGATGGCCGCCATTCCGAGAAAATGCGCGGACGCGATGGCGAGGATCAGCGCAACGGTGGCACCATAGTGGCAGAAAGGTCCGATCGGCCGTCCCACCCGATTGGTGGCCAAGCCCCCGAAGGCCGCACCGGCAACCAGTGACGCAGCCACATAGCGCCAGTCCCAGATGATGATGCCCTGGATCTCATAGGCCGCCATGCCAAGATAATGCATGGCCACGATCCCGAGCCCGAGAACGACGCCGCCCGCCTCCAGCAGCAGCGAGCGGCCACCATAGGCAGCAACGCCAAGTCCGGTGGTGACTGCGGCAATGGCGACACCGAGCGACAGCAAGGTGAGACCCGGCTCATAGCCGGCCATTCCGCCGCTCGTGTAACCGAGCATCGCCAGGAAATGCGTGCCCCAGGTCGCCGTCCCGCCGATGAACCCGGCCATGAAGAGCCGCAGGCCTTTCTCCAGGCCATGCGCTCGCCTAACCCGTGAAAACAGCCTGACGGTCAGTGCCGCACCCAGTGCGCAGACGAGAACGGCCGCGGCGACGTAGCGCAGGTCGTGGTCGACAAAGATGCAGGTGAAGAGACGGCTCATGAAACGACGATTCCAGATTAGAATATCCCGAACCTCTAACATTCAAAATATGTTGGAAGGGTTGTCCAAGATGGTAAATGACATCCATCCATACACCGCCCCGCCCATAGCTTGCCTTTGGGGCTCGGTTGTAATATAGGCCGCCAGTCCGCGTAGACACCCTTGGAGGCAACGCGGATGGAGCGCATCGCGAGGTGTCCTCCGGTCTACCGACACACAAACTGCGTCGGAAGGCTCTCCAAATAACCTCGAAAGGATTAGCCATGAGCCAGACATCTTATGAGCTCAAGGCCGAGGCGCGCGAACGGGTTGGTAAGGGGTCCGCCCGTGAACTTCGCCGCAACGGTTTGATTCCTGCTGTCATCTACGGAGACAAGCAGGCCCCCATCGCGATCGCACTCTCGACCAACGAAGTGACGAAGCGCATTCACGCTGGCGGTTTCATGACCACCATCGCGACAATTGAAGTCGATGGCAAGAAGATCCAGGTCCTGCCGAAGGACTACCAGCTGGATCCGGTCCGCGATTTCACCATGCACGTAGACTTCCTGCGCGTTTCCGCAGACACCGAAGTCACCGTGGACGTTCCGGTTCACTTCATCAACGAAGAGAAGTCCGGCGTGAAGATCGGCGGCGTGCTGAACATCGTCCGTCACACGGTCGAATTCCAGTGCCCGGCAGATTCCATCCCGGAATTCATCACGGTGGATCTCGCCGGCCACAAGATCGGCGACAGCATCCACATCTCGGAAGTCAAGCTGCCGAAGGGTGTGAAGCCGGTCATTACCGACCGCGATTTCACCATTGCGACGATCGTTGCTCCGGCAGCTGGCGTCGACGAAGAACAGGAAGAAGCACCGGAAGCACCCGCTTCCGAGTAAGTCCTCCTGGTTCTGATGAAAAACCCGCCTCTTGCAGGCGGGTTTTTTGTTTGTACTTTCTTTTCCTTGTTTGGCGATCATTGTTTGGACAAAACCGCCAGACGTTGCCTTCTCGTCCCTGCTGCAAGATGTTGCACGCTATTGCCGGATTTTAGCGAAGCTTAAGCAATTGGACTTACATTCGTCCTTTGCGCGAGCGAGCGTTTCGGCACGACTCCGCAATAGCGTCGGTGGGAGGCGGATAACCGCAATGAACCATTCGGTTGAAAGCCGCTTCATCACAATCGTTTCGGCTGCGCTCCTGGGCGTGGTCGTACCGCTCTTCACACTGTTTCTGGCGCTGTCATCGCAGCAGGTGGCGAGTGCGCAGCGCGATCAGATCGAGCTCCTCCTCTCTACAAACGCCCGCGCCCTCGGCAAGCCCGTCTGGGAACTCGACGAGGACACGATCCGGCAGACGGCACTGACGATCCTTGCGGATCCGTCCGTTCATTCCGTGACGGTGGACGACCGGCTCCGGAAGCTGAACGTGTCCGAGAGCGATCTCAAGGCGTTCGATCCCGACGGCATGGACAAGATATCTCTTCCCATCAGCTACAAGTCGATCCAGGGCGAGCAGATCGTTGGCGACATCGCCGTCTTCGTCGAGGCGCCGGGCTGGTTTGCGGCTCTGAACGAAACCGAGTTTGCCTTCATCTTCATCTTTGTGCTTGCGGTGCTGACGGTCTTCCTGGCGGCCCTGGTCGGCAACCGCCTGATGGTGATCACGCCGCTGATGCGCCTCGCCGCCGCCATTGAAGCAACCCGCAAGCTCGGCGCCCGCCACCATGTCGACTGGCGCTCCAACGACGAGATCGGCCGCCTCGCCACGTCGTTCAACGAGATGCAGATCCAGCTGGAGCGCGACGAGAAGGAGCTCAAGCGTGCGCACCAGCAGACGACCGAGATCTACAACCGCACACCCGCCATGCTCTTCTCGCTGGACCAGGAGGACCTGATCGGGGCCGTCAGCGACTACTGGCTTCTTGCCACCGGGTACAGCCGGGACGACGTGATCGGGCAGCCCTTCACCAACCTTGTCGTACCGGTCGACCATGCGGTATTTGCCGGCCGCAAGTCGAAGCTCCGCCACGATGGCCGTTCCGTCGAGGCAACCGTCCGTTTCGTGTGCCGCAACGGCAACGTCATGGACGTGCTGATCATCGAGCGCGAACTGGATGCCCAATACGGGACATCTGGTTCCTTGAACGTGATGACCGACATCACCGAGCTGAAGCAGTCGGAGCAGCGGAACCGCCAGCAAGCGATCACCGACCACCTCACCGGTTTGATCAACCGCCAGGGCTTCGAAGCCATCCTCGACCTCAAGATCAGCGAGGCCGACCGCAACGACATCCGCCTCGCCTGCCTGTTTGTGGATCTCGATCGCTTCAAGTCCGTCAACGACAACTTCGGACATGCCGCAGGCGACGACCTCCTGCGCCAGTTCGTGGCACGCATCCGGCCGCTTTTGCGCAGCGGCGACACCGCCTCGCGGCTGGGTGGCGATGAATTCGCGTTCCTGCTGGCGGGGGACGAGGATCAGTCCTGGGCTCACGAACTCTGCGACAAGATCGTCGAACTGTTCGAGACGCCGTTTGTCGTTGCTGGTGCAACGGTCCGCCTCAGCGCCAGCGTCGGCGTCGCCTTTTATCCTGATCATGCCTCGGGCGCAGCCGACCTGCTGCACAAATCCGACCTGGCCATGTATGCCCGCAAGCGCGACGGCAAGAACGGTGCCCAGATCTTCGACCCTGCCATCCTGGAAAAGACACGGGAACGGGCGGAGATCGAAAAGGATATCCAGGACGCCATCGCCGGCAACTGGTTCGAAGCCTTCTTCCAGCCGATCGTCGACCTGGAGGGCGGCGCCATCATCGGCTTCGAGGCGCTGATGAGAATGCGCCACCCGGTAAAGGGCATCCTCTCGCCTGCGGCGATCATCGAGGTTGCCGAAGAGAACGGTTCGGTCGGGACCATCGGCAACCTGATCCTGGAAAGCGCCGTGGCCAATCTGGCGCGTGTGCAGCAGGAATTCGGTCTGCCGGACGCCTATGTGGCCGTCAACTTCTCGCCGCTGCAGTTCGAGTGCTCGCTGCCGACACGCCTTGCCGCCCTTCTGGGACAGTACGGGCTCAGGCCAAACCGGCTTGTCATCGAGATCACGGAAGCGGTGCTGATGCACGACAACCCCGAGGTCCGCAACGTCCTGAACGAGATCCAGCAATTCGGATGCCGGATTGCGCTGGATGATTTCGGGACAGGTTATTCGTCGCTGAGCTACATGAGCCGGTTCCCGGTCGACATCGTCAAGATCGACCAGTCTTTCATTCGTTCGATCGAGGAGCAGACGGACGTCGGCCGCAAGAACCGCATGCTGGTCGAGGGGATCAGCGCCATCTCTCACAAGATGAACTGCAAGGTGATCGCCGAGGGCGTGGAGACGGCAGAACAGCAGGGCGTCCTGCGGAACATGGGAGTTGACTTCGCGCAGGGCTATCTCTTCTCGCGCCCCCTTCCCGTCGACGCTCTCCACTCTATCCTGTCGCACCGACAGCAGAGCTTGAACGGCACCATCGTGGCTTGATCTTGGGCGGCACGCCCTGCATGATACTGGCGCTATTAGGGCATACGAGGGGAAGGTGAATGATCCACATCGTGGTTCTGCTTCTGGTTGGCCTGATGTCCAGCTCGCCGGCGTTCGCGCAGGAACCCCTCACCTTCACGACGGAAGCCTATCCTCCCTTCAGCTACCGGGATGACACCGGTACCAATCGTGGCGCAGGCGTCGATCAGGTCACGACGATAATGGCGGATGTCGCCAGTCCCTTCCGGATCGAGATCATGCCCTGGGCGCGCGCGATTGCGCTTGCCGAGACGCAGCTGCGTCTTCGCCGCCGCGCGAACGCCCGAGCGGGAGAAGCGGTTCAAATGGGTCCTGCCCCTCTTCGTCGACCGCGCCATTCTCGTGACCCGGCAGGGGTCGGGACTGGCGTCCCTGGACATCGAGGCCGCCAAGGGCCGCCTCGTCGGAACCCACAGAGCCGACTATACCGAAGTTCTGCTCAAGGAGATGGGTTTCGGCAGCGTCGATGTCAGCGCCGACTTCGGCACCACGGTCCGCAAGTTGGTCGAGGGCCGCATCGAGTTGATGCCGATGTCGGAAAGCGTGTTCCTGGAGATGCTTGCCCAGGGAACGCCGCTTGAGCAAGGCGTCACGCTGAGCACCCAACCGCTCGGCTTCGCCTGTAATCTCGGCGTCCCGGACGCCCTGATCACGCAGATGCAGGCTGCTCTCGACGCGCTGATCTCGACAGGCGGGCAGGACCGCATCCTGGCCTCCTACGGTGTGGCGCGTCCCCGGTAACTCCCTCCGAAACACATTGACTTCCTCGCGCGTTCGCGCTGGAGAGGCAGGGAACCTTCGGAACTGGACAAAGACAATGCTGATCATCGCTGGGCTCGGCAACCCCGGAACGCAATACGCGGGCAACCGCCACAATATCGGCTTCATGGCCGTCGACGAAATCCAGCGACGGCCGGGATTCGCGCCGTGGTCGAAGAAGTTCAAGGCGCTGATCTCCGAAGGCGAGATCGCCGGCGAAAAGATCCTGCTGATGAAGCCGCAGACCTTCATGAACGTGTCGGGCGAATCCGTCGGCGAAGCCATGCGCTTCTACAAGCTGGGGCCGGAGAACATCGTGGCGGTCTACGACGAACTGGACCTCGTGCCCGGCAAGGCCCGCATCAAGACCGGCGGCGGCCATGGCGGCCACAACGGCATCAAGTCGCTCGATGCCCATTGCGGCAAGGACTATCGCCGCCTGCGGCTCGGGATCGGCCATCCGGGCCACAAGGACCGCGTCCAGGGCCATGTGCTCGGCGATTTCGCCAAGAGCGACCGCGACTGGCTGGAGCCCCTGCTCGCGGCCTTGGCCGACAATGCCGAGATGCTGGTGAAGGGCGAGGACTCGCAGCTCCTGAACAAGCTGGCGCTGGCAACAGGCACCAAAGCCGACGACGAGCCGGCAAAGCCCGCCAAGGCGCCGAAGCCGGCTGGCCAGTCCCATATCCGCCAGGCCCGCAATTTCAATCAGCCCAAGGCCCTGCCGACCACCGGCCCCATGGCCGCCATGCTGCAGAAGATGTTCGGCAAGAAGGAGAGCGACGAGTGAGCGATGCCGAGCCCTCCTCTTTCGTGATCCGGCCTCTGGTCCATGGCGATCTGGACTCGTTGCTGGTCCTTTATCGCCACCTGATCAGCGATGATCTCGACCTTCCGGGCGCGGTCGCGCAGGAGCGGTTCGCCGCTATCCTGACACAGCCCGGCATGACGGTCTTCGGCGGCTTCTCGGATGACGTTCTGGCAGCAAGCTGCACGCTGGCGGTCATTCCCAATCTCACCCGCGGCGGAGCATCCTACGCGCTGATCGAGAATGTCGTGACCCATGCCGACCATCGCCGCAGGGGTTACGGCCGTGCCATCATCGATACGACCGTGGCCGCGGCATTCGAGCAGGGCTGCTACAAGGTCATGCTGCTCACCGCCAGCCGCAACTCCGGCACGCTGGACTTCTATCGAAGCTGCGGCTTCGAGACGAGCAAGACCGGCCTCGAAATCCGCCGCCCGTCATCCTGACCGCAATGCGAATGGATGAGGCCCCTCGAAAAAAAAGCCTCTACTCTTCCGGTTCCGTCGTGAACATCAGCGGGAAGCCGGCCTCCTTGGCCAGGTCGATCGCCTCCTTCGACTTCGTCTCGGCAATGTCGCGGGCACAGACCAGCACGACAGCCACACCCATGCGGTGCGCCGTCAGCATGACCCGGGAGGCGGCCTCCTCGCTCATCCGGAAGACGGCCTTCAGCACCATCACCACGAACTCGCGGGGCGTGTAGTCGTCGTTGACGAGCATCACCTTGTAGAGCTTCGGTCGCTCCAGCTTGGGCTTCGTCTTGGGCAGGAGGGTGGTATCGTCCTTCGTCGGCATGATGGCTCGCGATGACGTTGCTCTTGATAGACCCCATTATCGCACCGGGTTTGGACCTGATCAACCCGTGTCCGGAGGTCCGCCCCTCGCCCGCCGCGGCGCCTAGGCCTTGACCCCTCCGGCCGTTTATCCCATAGCCAAGGCAACAATCGTATCAAGCAACAGGTAATTCGACCCATGGGTTTCAAATGCGGCATCGTGGGCCTGCCGAATGTCGGCAAGTCGACGCTATTCAACGCTCTGACCAAGACGGCGGCAGCGCAGGCGGCCAACTATCCCTTCTGCACCATCGAGCCGAACACCGGCGAAGTGGCCGTGCCCGACCCGCGGATGAAGAAGCTCGCCGATATCGCGGGCTCCAAGGAGATCATCCCGACCCGCATCTCCTTCGTGGACATCGCCGGCCTCGTGCGCGGCGCCTCCAAGGGCGAAGGCCTCGGCAACAAGTTCCTCGCCAACATCCGTGAAGTGGATGCCGTGGTGCACGTCCTGCGCTGCTTCGAGGACGACGACATCACCCACGTCGAGGGCAAAATCAATCCGGTCGGCGACGCCGACACGATCGAGACTGAGCTGATGCTCGCCGATCTGGACAGCCTCGAGCGCCGCGTCGAACAGACGCGCAAGCGGGCCGCCACCAAGGACAAGGAATCGGTCGCGCAGCTGCCGATCATGGAAGCGGTCGTCAAGCTTCTGCACGAGGGCAAGCCGGCCCGCATTCTCCTGAAGACGCTGGCTCCCGACGAGATCGAGATCCTCAAGGGTCTGAACCTCCTGACCTCCCATCCGGTCCTCTACGTCTGCAACGTCGCGGAAGCCGATGCCGTCGAAGGAAATGCCCATACCAAAGCCGTCGCCGAGATGGCGAAGGCGCAAGGCGCCGAATGCGTTATCATCTCGGCGGCCATCGAGTCCGAAGTGGCGCAGCTGCCGGAAGAAGAGGCGACGGAATTCCTCTCCGCTCTGGGGCTGGAGGAAGCGGGTCTCGACCGCCTGATCCGCGCCGGCTACCACCTGCTCGACCTGATCACCTATTTCACCGTCGGCCCGAAGGAAACCCGCGCCTGGACCATCGTCCGCGGCACCAAGGCACCCGCCGCCGCCGGCGTCATCCATACGGACTTCGAACGCGGCTTCATCCGCGCCTTCACGATCTCCTACGACGACTACATCGCCTACAAGGGCGAAGTGGGCGCCAAGGAAGCGGGCAAGGGGCGCGACGAAGGCAAGGAATACGTGGTCCAGGACGGCGACGTCATCCACTTCCGCTTCAACACCTGATCCGGACCATGACCGAACAGAAGGCGCCGCACACCCGTTGCGGCGCCTTTTTCTATGGAGTTCAGATCCTCTTTGCGGGGCAGGTCGAGATGCCCACCAGCGAATAGATCGGGCAGGTGCCGAAGGCCCCGGTCAGCAGAGGCACAAGCCCTATGAGGGCGTAATAGCGCCAGGCGGCCTGCGGATAGAGAAAGAACAGCGAGAGGATGGCGATCCCGGCGACGATCCGGAGAAAGCGATCGATGGGTCCAACGTTTCTGGCGAGCATGAGCACGTCTCCTTGAAGCTGTATTGCCGGTTGAAGCTTAGTCCTGCCATCGGCAGCGTCGGTGACTAAGTCACCAGCCTCTCAGGCCCGTCGCCCTGCGCCATCCGCAGCAGGGCTCTGCGGTCACGGATACGGACCCGTCCCCTTTCGTTCTCCACCACCCCCGTGGATGCCAGCGCCTCCAGCCGGCGCGACACCACCTCGCGCGCCGATCCGATTGCAACAGCCAGCTCCTGGTGGGTCGCCTGCACGAGGTCTCCTTCGCCTGCCCGGTCGACCAGTACGCGTGCCAGCCGCTCGCGGATCGAGGTGAAGGCCACCTGCTCCAGAAGCCCCATCATGTCGGCCAGGCGGGCGGCGAAACCCTTGAAGACAAACGCACGAAAGCACGCGGACTCTGCCATCAGCGTATCGAACAGCGACCGCGGGATCATGACGGCCACCAGATCGGTCTCCGCCAACGCTTCGCATCGATAGGCCGCATTGCCCAGCATGCCGAGCGTCGTCTGCACGCAGGTCTCACCGCCCTGCACCGCATAGAGCAGGATCTCGCGGCCATTGCGCCCCGTCAGGTAGACGCCGACGCGCCCCGACAACAGCACGAGAAAGGCCTGCGCCTGATCGCCCGGCCGAAACAGGATCGTGCCAGATCGCAGATGCACCGGTCGCAGGCCCTCCAGCAAGGCGGAAACATCCGGTTCAAGCGAAGCGGGGAAAACTGCTCGATCGAGCCATCTGATCATCTCGGCTCCTTGAAATCATACGGGTTGCTGCCCATTGTGCAGCCGAACGCACGGAGGAACGTTGCGGATGATCAAACCGCGGTACTATTTCGAAGATTTCACCTCCGGCCGCTCCCTGCCGCTCGCGGTTCGCACGGTCAGCGCCGAAGAGATCGTCGCCTTCGCCTCGGAGTTCGACCCGCAGCCGATGCACCTCTCGGAAGAGGCCGGCAAGGCCAGCATCCTCGGCGGACTTTCCGCCTCCGGCTGGCACACGGCAAGCCTTTTCATGCGCATGATGTTCGACGGCTGGCTGTCGGAAACGGCTTCGGAAGGCTCGCCCGGTATCGAGTTCATGGAGTGGAAGAAGCCGGTCCTGGCCGGAGACACGCTCTCCGGCACCTCGACCGTATCGGAATCCCGGCTGCTGCGGTCCCGCCCCGGCATCGGCCTCGTCAAGTTTCTGCACGAGGTCAGGAACCAGAATGGCGTCGCCGTCATGAGAGGTGAGAACCCGATCATGATCCGCCTTCGCACGCCGCAGGAGGCACAGGCATGAGACTGATCGACCTCTCCCCTCCCGGCAACCGAGTGGTCACCGGGACAGTGCTGTTCACCGCCGAGGACATCATCCGCTTTGCCCGCCAGTTTGATCCACAGCCCTTCCACATCGATGCCGAAGCGGCGAAGGATTACGTCTTCGGCGGCCTCTGCGCCTCGGGCTGGCACACCTGCGCCGGATGGATGAAGACCTATGTCGCCTATTGGAACGCGAAGGTGGAGAGCCTCGAGCGGGAAGGCCTCGTCGCGCCGAAGCTTGGCCCCTCGGCAGGATTCAAGAAGCTCCAGTGGTTGAAGCCGGTCTATGCCGGCGACGAGATCACCTATTCGGTGGAGGTCGTCGCCAGTCGCTCGCTGGCCTCTCGCTCAGGCATGCACCTCAACCTGACGGTGAATGAGGGCGTCAACCAGAACGGTGAGCTCGTCATGCGCTACGAAGGCACGGTGCTGGAGTTCGACTGAGCAACGCGCTGTCCGGCCTCAGTGGCCGGCAAACTCCATCAGCGTGCGCACCTCGACGCCGAGCGCCTCCAGCTTGCGGCGTCCGCCGAGGTCCGGCAGGTCGATGACGAAACAGGCGGAGACGATCTCCGCACCCTGCTGGCGCAGGAGCTTCACCGCACCTTCCGCGGTCCCGCCGGTGGCAATCAGGTCGTCCGTCAGGATCACCTTGTCGCCCGCCTTGACCGCATCCACATGCATCTCCATCTCGTCGACGCCGTATTCCAGGCTGTAGGCGATGCGCACCGTCTCGTGCGGCAGCTTGCCCTTCTTGCGGATAGGCACGAAGCCGGCGGAGAGCTGGTGAGCCAGTGCGCCGCCGAGGATAAAGCCGCGCGCCTCGACCCCTGCAATCTTGTCGATGCCCAGTCCGGCATAGGGGGCCACCAGCTCATCGACGGCCTGCCGGAAGGCAGCCGCATCGCCGAGCAGCGTGGTGATATCGCGAAAGACAATACCCGGCTTCGGATAGTCGACAATCGAACGGACGGAAGCGGCGAGGTCGATGGGCTTTGTCATGATGGACCGATGGTTTGAGGCGACTGGATCTTGGCGGGACGGTAGCAATTCCGGCACCGCCGCCCAACAAAAAAGGCGACCCGGAGGCCGCCTTTTTTCAACCTGAAGCCAAGCCTCAGTGGTCCTTGCTGGCGTAGACCGACTTCTTCGTCAGGTAGATCAGGCCGGTGAAGATCACCAGGAAGATCATGACCATGAAGCCCGTCTGCTTGCGCTCCTCGAGGTGCGGCTCGGCGGCCCACATCAAGAATGCCGAGATGTCCTTGGAGTACTGGTCGACGGTCTGCGGCGCGCCATCGTCATAGGTGACCTGGTCGTCCGAAATCGGCGGCGCCATGGCCAGCGATGCGGCGGCGATGAAGTGCGGGTTGTAGTAGGTGCCTTCAGGCACCTCCACGCCTTCCGGCGGCTCTTCGTATCCCGTCAGCAGCGAGTAGATGTAGTCCGGCCCGCCTTCCTGGTACTGGGTGAAGATGTCGAAGACGAACTGCGGGAACCCGCGGGTCACGCCGCGCGCCTTGGCAATCAGCGAGAAGTCCGGCGGAACCGCACCGTTGTTCGATGCCGCGGCAGCCTGCGGATTGGCGAAGGGCGACGGGAAGTAGTCCGAGGGAACGGCGGTCCGCTCGAACATGTCACCGGAATCATTCGGGCCGTCGGTCACCTGATAGTTGGCGGCGAAGGCCTTTACCTGATCCTCGGAATACCCCAGCTCCTCCAGCATGCGGAAGGAGACGAGCGACATCGAGTGGCAGGCGGAACAGACTTCGGTGTAGACCTTCAGGCCGCGCTGCAGCTGGCCCTTGTCGTAGTGACCGAAGGGACCGGCAAAGCTCCAGTCGATTTCCTTTGGATGCTTCAGCGGATAATGCGGCGTCGCACCTTCCGCATGAGCGCCTTCCGCTGCCGCGTGCTCTTCCTGCGCCACGGCGGCGACGCCGAAGCCAAGACCTGCCACCAGGGCCAGCGAAAGGACGCTTGTAACAAGCTTTTTCATACGATTATTCCCTCTCGATCGCGGCAATCAGGCGCTGGCTTCGCCAGGCTTGAGCTTTTCCATGTCGGACTTGTTCTTCTTGGCGAGCACCGCTTCGGTGATCGAGTTCGGGATACGCCGGGGTGTTTCGAACAGGCCGAGCAGCGGCATGATCAGGAGGAAGAACCCGAAGTAGTAGAGCGTGCCGATCTGCGACAGGATGACGTAGATCCCTTCAGCCGGCATGGCGCCGAGCCAGCCAAGCAGGATGGCGTTCGCGACGAAGATCCAGAAGAACAGCTTGTACCAGGGGCGGTACACGGCCGAGCGAACCTTGGACGTATCGAGCCAGGGAAGGAAGAACAGCACGATGATCGAGCCGAACATCACCAGGACGCCGCCGAGCTTGGAATCGATCGGGCCGACGTTGAAGGTGATGGCGCGCAGCATCGCGTAGAAGGGCAGGTAGTACCATTCCGGAACGATGTGGGACGGCGTCTTGAGGGCATCGGCCGGGATGTAGTTGTCCGGGTGGCCGAGGTAGTTCGGCATGTAGAAGACGAACCAGGCGAAGGCGATCAGGAAGACCGAGATGCCGAGCGCATCCTTGAGCGTGGCATAGGGCGTGAAGGCGACGGTATCCGTCTTCGTCTTCACCTCGACACCGGTCGGGTTCGTCTGGCCGGTGACGTGCAGCGCCCAGATGTGCAGAACGACGACGCCGGCGATCATGAACGGCAGAAGGTAGTGCAGCGAGAAGAAGCGGTTCAGCGTCGGCTGATCGACGGCAAAGCCGCCGAGCAGGAACTGCTGGATCCACTCGCCGATGAGCGGGAAGGCCGAGAAGAAGCCGGTGATGACGGTCGCGCCCCAGAAGGACATCTGGCCCCAGGGCAGAACATAGCCCATGAAACCGGTCGCCATCATCAGCAGGTAGATGACAACGCCGAGGATCCAGAGGATCTCGCGGGGTGCCTTGTAGGAGCCGTAGTAGAGGCCGCGGGCGATGTGCAGGTAGACGGCGATGAAGAAGAATGACGCGCCGTTGGCGTGCATGTAGCGCAAGAGCCAGCCGTGGTTGACGTCGCGCATGATCTTTTCGACCGAATTGAAAGCAACGGTCGTCTCGGCGGCATAGTGCATGGCCAGCACGACGCCGGTCAGGATCTGCACGATCAGCATCACCGACAGCATGGCGCCGAAGGTATAGGCGTAGTTCAGATTGCGGGGAACGGGATAGGCAACGAAGCTGTCATGCATCATTCGCGGCAAGGGAAGCCGGGAATCGATCCATTTTTCGATGCCGGAAGCCGGCTGGTATGTGGAATGACCGCTCATAAGTTAGAACCCCTCACCCGATCTGGATCACTGTGTCGGACGTAAATGTGAAAGTCGGCACCGGCAGGTTGGTCGGCGCGGGACCTCTCCGGATCCGGCCCGCCGTATCGTAGTGCGAGCCATGGCAAGGACAGAACCAGCCGCCGAAGTCACCGGACTGGCCGAGAGGAACGCAACCGAGATGGGTGCAGGAGCCGATCATGACGATCCAGTTTTCCTTGCCCTCGCCGGCGGAACGGGCAAGATCGGTCGCTTCTGCAGCGGCATCGATATTGTCGTTGCGGGCAATCGGATCCTTCAGCTCGGCGAGCTGGACCGCGTTCGCCTCTTCGACTTCCTGCGCCGTCCGGTTCCGGATGAACACCGGCTTGCCGCGCCACTTGACGGTCAGCGACATGCCCGGCTCCAGCGCCGAAACGTCGACCTCGATCGAGGCCAGCGCCAGTGTCGACGCGTCGGGACGCATCTGGTCGATGAACGGCCAGGCGACGGCCACCGCACCGACGGCAGCGGCCATTCCGGTCGTCAGGTAAAGGAAATCACGACGGGTCGGTTCGCCCAGTGTTTCGCTGTGTGTTTCGTGCTCGCTCACGGCTCAAACATCCTTCTCACGCATTTCGCGAAAAACCGCGTTTGCCCTTACGACGGGAAACTGATTCTGGCCACAATTGGGACACAGATTCCCCGGCAATTTCGCGCCTTCTATGCTTGATCGCAAAATATGTCCAGTCTTGGCAAGAGCATAGAAGCCAGTTTGTCGCGGCAAATCCAGCCTTCGTTTCAACCGCATCGTCGACCGTCCCGGCCGAGCCCCGGACGCCTGGCGCGGGCTATCCTCTACGGACGAGCCGAATACCCCTTCCAGCTCGCCACAATAGGCTCTTCGCATTGCAGCAATGGGTGCCCCGTGGTACGTCCGGCGGACCAGACGACCGGCGGGACAGGCTGAATGAGACACTTTGTATCGAGTGCGATCTGCGGCATCGTGTCGCTCGTACTCTTGGCCATCGGCATCCGCTATGTGCGCAGCGTCTGGATCATCGGCACCGTCGAGAGCCTGCAGCTGCATCTGTCGATCGCCAGTGTTGCGGCTCTGCTGCTTGCGCTGAGCCTCAGGCGCGCCATCCTCCCGGCAGCTCTGCTGGCCGTGGCCCTGCTTTTCCTTGCACATTCGATATGGATGCCGCGCGACTTCGCTCAGGCACCGATCGCGGTCGCGGCAACCGACGAACCTCTGCTCCGGCTGATGTCCTTCAACATCCTGATGGACAACATCGACAATGGCCAGGTGATCGCAGAGACGATCCTCCGCTCCGGCGCGGATGTCGTGAACATCATGGAGGCAGAGCCCCTGATGGCGCATCTCCCGGCGCTTTCGGTGGTCTATCCGTACCGCATCGGCTGCGGCGAGATGACCAGGCGATGCGACCTGATGATGCTGTCGAAGCACCCTCTCCTCGACCCTTCGGTCGCCAGCCTGAGCAATGTCTTCGAGGAACGGATGCTGCTGGCCAGGCTGGACTTTGGCGGTCGTCCCCTGCACGTCGCGGCAATCCACACCACCAAGCCCTATTTCGACAATTTCCAGAGGTATGAATTGCACAATGCAGCCCGCCGGCTGAACCGCATCGCGGGGCCGCTGATCCTGTCAGGCGACTTCAACGCATCCAGTCTCGCATCCAACGTCCGCGGCTTTTTGCAGGATACGGGCCTGAGAACCGCCGGACGGGAACCGGCAACCTGGCCGGTTGAGGCAGGCCCCATCGGCGTACCTATCGATCACATCTTCGTCCGTCCGCCGCTCGGCATCGCCGCGCTGCAGCGGCTCCCGGATGCCCTGGGATCCAATCACTTTGGCCTGATCGCCGAGATCGCCGTCCCGACGAACTGATCGCCCTCACTGCGCGGCGTCGGCGGCCAGAAAGCCGCCGGATTGCCGCGCCCAGAGATCGGCATAGATGCCGTTTGCGGCCACCAGCTCGTTGTGCGTCCCCTGCTCCACGATCCGGCCCTTGTCGACCACGATCAGCCGGTCGAGGGCTGCAATCGTCGACAGCCGATGGGCGATGGCGAGCACCGTCTTGCCCTGCATCAGGCGCACGAGGTTCGACTGGATGGCGGCCTCCACCTCGGAGTCGAGCGCCGATGTCGCCTCGTCGAGCACCAGGATCGGCGCATTCTTCAGCATCACCCGGGCGATCGCGATCCTCTGCCTCTGCCCGCCGGAAAGCTTCACGCCACGCTCGCCGACATGGGCGTCGTAGCCCTTGCGTCCGCGCTGGTCCTCGAGGGAGGCGATGAAACCATCGGCTTCGGCGCGCTCCGACGCCTGTCGCAACTGCTCCTTCGTGGCATCCGGCCGCCCGAACAGAATGTTGTCGCGGATCGACCGGTGCAGCAGCGAGGTGTCCTGCGTTACCATGCCGATCTGCGCCCGCAGCGATTCCTGCGTCACCTGAGAAATGTCCTGTCCGTCGATCAGGATGCGGCCGGATTCGATGTCGTAGAAGCGCAGCAGCAGGTTGACGAGCGTCGACTTTCCGGCACCGGACCTGCCGACGATACCGATCTTTTCGCCCGGCTGAACGACGAGCGAGAGGCTGTCGATGACGTCCCTGCCGTTGCCATAGTCGAATTGGACGTTCTCGAAGCGGATCTCCGGCACCTTGACCGTCAGCGGCTTGGCATCGGGTGCATCGACGAGACCGATCGGCTTGGAGATCAGATCCGAGGAATTCTGGATCGTGCCGATGTTGCGCATCAGGCCGTTCAACTGCGTCATCAGCCGTCCAAGCAGGAAGTTCAGCCTCAGCATCAGCGCCAGCGTGAAGGCCACCGCGCCGGAGCTGATGATCCCGCCGAGCCAGAGATGGATGCTGAGCCCCGCCATCACCACGATCATCGTGCTGGAAAGCAGCGCCATGGACGCCCGCACGCCGGTCAGCATCCGCGTGAACCGCAGGATGGTCGCCTGGAAGCTGTTGAAGCCGTCCAGCATGTAGCGGTCGTTGGCCTCGTCGCTGCCGAACAGCTTCAGCGTCTGGATGTTGGAATAGGCGTCCACCATGCGGCCGCTGATCATCGAACCGGCTTCGGCCGAAGCCTTGGCATTCTCCCGGATGCGCGGCACGAAGTACCGTGCAAGGGCCGCAAAGACGGCAAGCCAGACCAGCACCACCCCGGCCATTCTGAGATCGAGCTGCGCCACCAGCACCAGGGTGGAGACCGAATAGATCAGAACGAACCAGACGCTTTCCATCAGCGTGGTCAGCACATCCCCCGTCGCCTGCCCCGCCGACCAGACCTTGGTGACGATGCGGCCGGAAAAATCGTTCTGGAAGAACGACAGCGATTGTCGCGAGACGTGCAGATAGGATTGCCAGCGCACCAGGTTGTAGAACCCCGGCGTGATGATCTGCTGGTCGATCAGGGCCGTCAGGAACGCGATCAGAAACCGCCCGACGCCGACCACCACGGCCATGAACAGCAGCTCTCGGCCATGCGAGGCCATCAGCCCGCTCCAGCCATCGGCGGGTTGGATGGTGTCGAGGATGTCGACCAGCCGGCCGACGAACCAGAACATCGCTGCCTCGACGCCGGCCGCCAGTCCGCCCAGGACCAGCATGGCCAGGAACGGCAGCTTGGCCTGGCGCACGTAGAACCAGACGAAGGCAACAAGTCCTTCCGGCGGCTTCAGGTCGTCATGCCTCGCGAAAGGCTGAATCCAGTTCTCGAATATGCGGAAGGTGGCTCTGATCATGCGCCCGATATAGTCCGCTTCGCGAGGCCGGCAAAGGGCATCAGCGCTTACATTTCTGTAATCGCGCGCAGGCGGCGATCGCCTCCGGGAAAGCTCCGGGCGGCACGCACATACGGTGCCGACGAAAAAGCCTCCGCGGGCGGGGCCGCGGAGGCTGGGATCAGGGCATGGCAATCACGCTTATTCGGCGGCAGTGTCTTTTGCAGCCTCGTCGCCGATGAAGCCGCCGGACTGGCGGCTCCAGAGATCGGCATAGATGCCGCCGGAATTGGCAAGCTCCTGGTGCGTTCCCGTCTCGACAATCCGGCCCTTGTCGAGGACAATCAGCCGGTCCATCTCCGTCAGCGTCGACAGCCGGTGCGCGATCGCGATCACCGTCTTGCCTTCCATCAGCGAGAACAGGTTCTCCTGGATCGCCGCCTCCACCTCGGAATCGAGCGCAGACGTCGCCTCGTCGAGAACGAGGATCGGCGCATCCTTGAGGAAGACCCGCGCGATCGCGATCCGCTGCCGCTGGCCGCCCGAGAGCTTGACGCCGCGCTCGCCGACATGGGCATCGAGCCCGGTGCGGCCCTGCATGTCGGACAGCCCCTGGATGAACTCCCAGGCATTGGCCCGCCGGGCGGCCTCGATGATCTCGGCGTCGCTCGCCTGAGGCTTGCCGTAGGCGATGTTGTCGCGGATCGACCGGTGCAGCAGCGAGGTATCCTGCGTCACCACGCCGACGAGCGCCCGCAGGCTCTCCTGCGAGACCTGCGAGATGTCCTGCCCGTCGATGGTGATGCGCCCGGACTCCAGATCGTAGAAGCGCAACAGGAGGTTCATCAGCGTCGTCTTGCCGGCACCCGAGCGTCCCACGAGACCGATCTTCTCGCCCGCGCGGATGTCGAGCGTCAGGTCGTCGATGACGCCCTCCGTCTTCCCGTAGTGGAAGCGGACGTTCTCGTAGCGGATATGCCCCTTCTTCGTCTCCAGCCGGGTAGCAGTCGGAACGTCCGTCACGTCATGCGGCTTCGTCATCATCGACATGCCGTCGTAGACCGTGCCGATCGCTTCGAAGAGCGCCGAGACTTCCCACATGATCCACTGCGACATGCCGTTGATGCGCATGGCAAGGCCGATCGCCACCGCCACAGAGCCGACGGAAACCTCGCCGGTCAGCCAGAACGATATGCTCGCCGCCGCCACCGCAAAGATGGTCAGCGCGTTGTTGATGTCGACGCAGATGTTGAGGAGCGAGATCTGCCGCATCTGCCGGTGCACCGTGCCGAGGAACTCGTCCATGCCTTCGCGGGCATAGCTTTCCTCGCGGCCGGCATGGGAGAAGAGCTTCACCGTGCCGATGTTGGTATAGCTGTCGACGATCCGGCCGGTCATCATCGAACGGGCGTCCGCCTGCTCGCTCGACGACTTCCTGAGCTTCGGGATGAAGTACCAGAGGATCAGGCTGTAGAAGACGAACCACATCACCAGCGGCACGACCAGCCGCCAGTCGACGACCAGCACCAGCGCCAGCATCGAGATGAAGAAGCTGATCGCATAGACGAAGACGTCGATGATCTTCATCACCGTCTCGCGGATGGCAAGCGACGTCTGCATCACCTTGGTCGAGACGCGGCCGGCGAACTCGTTGGCGAAGAAGGTCATCGAGTGCCGCAGCAGGAAGCGGTGCATCTGCCAGCGGGCGATCATCGGGAAATTGCCGGCCAGCACCTGGTGCATGGTCATCGTATGGATGGCCCCGGCAAGCGGCAGCACCAGCAGCAGGACAACCGCCATCCACGTCAGGCGGCCGCCCTCCTGCTGCAGGAAGGTGGCGCGGTCGGCGTCCGACAGCCAGTCGATGATATTGCCGAGGAACTGATAGAGGAAGACTTCCGCCACCGCTATGACCATCGAGCAGATGCCGAGCAGCAGAAGCCACGGCCAGGTCGGCTTCGTGTAGTGCCAGCAGAAGGCGAACAACCCCTTCGGCGGCAGCCCGGGCGGGTCGGCCGGATAAGGGTCGACACGGCGTTCGAACCAGGAAAACATCATTATCTCCAAAAGGCTGGCGTCGGAACCGCATCCGCGGAGACACGCGAACGTCGGGACACCGGAAACTGGGACCGAGGCCGGGAACGGCCACGAGGGGAATCGGAAAATTTCAGGATGCGAAGGGCCGCAGAACGCCTAGCGCGTTGCAGGACACATCCGAGCCGGAAGGCGGGTGCGCACGGCTATATCCATGTAGGCCTCCTGAGGCTCGCATTAAACACCTTGTCCTTTTAGCGCTCCGCCGCGGCGATGGAAAGATCAAACTGCCACGACCGTTCAGACGCGATTGCTCTCCACCTTGGCTGTTGCCCCGTGGGCACGGTGGGCGGGCGAAGATCTTTGACGGAGGAAGTCCGCTGGCGTATGACCCTGCTCATGTCCAGTCTCCGCATCGCCCTCTATCAGCCTGATATCCCCGGCAATACCGGCACGATCCTGCGGCTTGCCGCATGCCTCGGCCTCGGTGTCGACATCATCGAGCCGGCAGGCTTCGACATCTCGGACCGCAACCTGAAGCGGGCGGGCATGGACTATCTGGCAAGCGTGTCGCTGGTCCGGCATGTCGACTGGCAGGCTTTCGAGACCTGGCGCGCCGCAAGCGGGCGCCGCCTCGTCCTCGCCTCCACGAAAGCCGCAACGCCCTATGTCGAGCATGCGTTTCTCGCCGATGACATCCTGCTCTTCGGCCGCGAGAGCGCCGGCGTGCCTGACCATGTCCACGAAGCGGCAGCGGCCCGAATACTCATCCCCATGGTGGAAGGCCAGAGATCGATCAATGTCGCCGTGTCTGCCGCCATGATCGCCGGCGAGGCCCTGCGCCAGACCAGTTGGTCCGCGTAAGAACCATCGGAGCAATGCCTAGTCTGCCGTCGGCAACCGGCGCATCGTGAACTCGATCTGGCCGCCCTCGAGCTGCCGCCAGCTTTCGACCTCGGTCCAATAGGCTTGCTTGGGAAAGGCATCGAACCATTCGCGCGCCTTGTGGCGGGCCTCCTCGCGGGACATGCGGAAGGTCTCGCGGACAAACATGCCGGAGGTCCGGCTCGACGTTTCCTGCCGATGCCGGTCAATTCTACGCTTCAAGCCGTCGAGCGGCGGCGGGGTGAACTTGGCCATGCACTACCTCTCTGAGCTGAAGATAATGCGGGAATTCCCGCTTTGCGAGTCGGAAATCTCGCACTTTTTCCTGAAGCCGGCCGCTCGGAATGGTTCGCGAAAGCCATAGCTGTTAAAGGCTTTCGGAAAGAGGAATCAGCAATCGAGGTGTGCGACGATGGAACGGCCAGTTTTGCCCAGGGACCTGCCGGACGACCTCGAGGACAAGAAGGTCATCGCCCGCCAGTGGTTTGAAAGCCTGCGCGACACCATCTGCGCCTCCTTCGAAGCGCTGGAGGACGAGCTAGCCGGCCCGCTCTCCGACCAGCCCCCGGGCCGCTTCGTCGCCAAGGACTGGCTGCGGGAAGAGGGCAAGGGCGGCGGCGGCCGGATGTCGATGATGGAAGGGCGCGTCTTCGAGAAGGTCGGCGTCCACACCTCGACGGTACACGGCGAGTTTTCGGCCGATTTCCGCAGCCAGATGCCCGGCGCCGACGAGGATCCCCGCTTCTGGGCCTCCGGCATCTCGCTGATCGCCCATCCGGTCAACCCCAATGTTCCGGCCGTCCACATGAACACCCGCATGGTCGTCACCACCAGCCAGTGGTTCGGTGGCGGCGCCGACCTCACCCCGGTGCTAAACCGGCGGCGGACGCAGGAAGACCCCGACAGCGCCCTCTTCCACCGTGCCATGGAGATCGCCTGCCGGCGCCACGAGACGGTCGCCGACTACGAACGCTACAAGGCCTGGTGCGACGAATACTTCTTCCTGAAGCACCGCAACGAGCACCGCGGCATCGGCGGCATCTTCTTTGACTGGCTGCATTCCGACGCGGAGAAAGGCGGCTGGGACGCGGACTTCGCCTTCGTCCAGGATGTCGGGCGCGCCTTCAGCATGGTCTATCCGCGGATCGTGCGCACCAACTTCAACGAGCCGTGGACGGAAGCGGATCGTGACGAGCAACTGATTCGGCGGGGCCGTTACGTGGAGTTCAACCTCCTCTACGACCGCGGCACCATCTTCGGATTGAAGACCGGAGGGAACGTCGAATCCATCCTGTCGTCGATGCCGCCGGTCGTGCGCTGGCCCTGATCCGGAAATTCACACAATATGTCACATTGCTAACATTTGGCATATTCAGACTCTGGCTTTGATGTTAGCGTTCTCCTGTCAGCACCGGAGGAGAAACGCCATGATCGCGTCAGACAGCATGCCAGTGCCTCGCAAGTCCCTGCCCGATGGAGGATCGGAACGGGGGCGTCTCATGGACACTCCCGAATTTGTCGAGAAGCTCGCAAAGGAGCTTCGCCAGCGAAGCGATCCCCACCTGCCCCACGAGTTCTATCTCGAGCAGGTCAGGCGGCAGCTGGCGGGACGTGCGGGCCTGTCGGGCACCGCCGCCCGTGACGCAGTGCTCGGCTCGCGGAAGACGCCCCTGCAATCGGCGTCCGTGTTCCGCGCCTGGGCCATGCCCGAATAAAGACGGGAACGCTCAAAGCCTTCTCTTGTTAACCACACAAGGACGGCGTGCCGGACTTTGCGTCGCCCTTGGCCACCAAAGGAGGATTCGATGAGACTGTTCGAATGCGGAACCCTGGTGCCCGGCTGCCCGTGGCACACACGCGCAAACGAGGATGCGGAAGTGGTGCGTCGCGCCGTCGAGCATCTTCGCACCACCCATGGTGAAGAGATCATCCGCGAAAACATGGTCGAGAACATCAAGGCCCGGATCCGCGACGACGCCGAAGCAGCCTAGTCGCCGCGGCCCGGTTCTTCCCGGACCATCTCCTCGAGCCGGGCGGCAAGCGTCGCCCGGTCCAGCGAGAAGTTGCGCTCGACCCAAAGGGTCTCCAGCGTCGAAAGAATCTCCCCGACCCGCTTTCCGGCCGGAATGCCGGCCGCTAGGACGTCTGCGCCCGTGAGTGGGAAGACTGGCTTTTTGTAGCGCTCGCAACGATCCAGAAGCACCGATAGCCGTGCCGCCTTGCGCATCGCGACCGGATCGCCTTCGGCGGAGCTGCGGGCGATGGAGAGGTCGAGCCTCAACCGCACCGAAAGCCCCTCCGGCCCGTGCCGGTAGAGAAGCCGGTCGAAGCCGACGTCCGTGATTTCGTCGGGAAGCGTCGGCGCGGTCGCAAATCGCTGCAATCGCCCCGCATCGGCATTGGACAGGCGCAGCCGCTTTGACAGTGCCTCCAGGCGCGCCGCATCCGGCGGCACGATGCCGGCAAGCCGCACCAGCGGATCGGGCGTCCACTGGAGTGCCTGCTCCGTCACCACCAGACCGTGGATGGCATCGATTCCCCACTTCTCGGTTTCCGGCAGGACTTCGGTCAGCACGCCGGTCTGCCGCATCCACAGGAGCGCCCGCGATGGATCGGGCGCCGCCAGCAGCTTTTTCATCTCCGCCCAGATTCGCTCGGCAGACAGCGTCTTCAGCCTGTCCTTGGCCTTCGCCGAAGCTCTCAACCCATCCGCATCCGGTCGTCCGCTGCCGTAGTAGGCAAAGAAGCGGAAGAACCGCAGCACGCGCAGATAGTCTTCCGCAATGCGGGTCGCGGCATCGCCGATGAAGCGGATCGTGCGGGTCTCGATGTCGCCGAGCCCCCCGACCAGATCGATCACCTCGCCGTCCGCATCCGCGTAGAGCGCATTGATCGTCAGGTCGCGCCGCTCCGCATCGGCCGTCCAGTCGGTGCCGAAGGCCACCTGCGCATGCCGTCCGTCGGTTTCCAGGTCCCGACGCAGCGTCGTGACCTCATAGCCTCGCCCCTCGAGCACCAGCGTCACGGTACCGTGGTCGATGCCGGTCGGCACTGCCTTGATCCCTGCCGCCTTTGCCCGTTCGATCACCTGCTCCGGCACCAGTGTCGTGGCGATATCGATGTCGCCGACCGGCAGCCCCATCAGCGTGTTGCGCACGGCCCCGCCGACGACACGCGCTTCACCGCCCTCCCCGTTCAGGAGTGCGAGGATGCGGGTCAGGGCCGGATCCTGGAACCAGGCCTCGTGGGCGACTGAAGTCATGCATAAAGCCTTTCGTAGAGGGTCCGCACGATGCTGGCGGTGATGCCCCAGATGGTCCGTTCCTCGAAGGAAAACTGGTAGAAATGCCGTTCGCTGCCGTCCCAGACCCGGCTGCCGCGCTGATGGTTCTTCGGGTCCATCAGGAAGGACAGCGGCACCTCGAAGACATCGTCCACCTCGTGCGGGTTGAGCTTCAGGTCGAAGCCGCGCTGGACGACCGACAGGATCGGCGTGATCCGGAACCCTGTGGCGGCAAGATACTGCGGCAGGCGCCCGACCGGCTCGACAAACTGCGGCGCCAGGCCGATTTCCTCTTCCGCCTCGCGCAGCGCCGCCTCTTCCGGAGAAACGTCCTCCGGATCGATCGCGCCGCCGGGAAAGGCGATCTGCCCGGAATGCTTGCGCATCGTCGCGGTCCGCTTGGTGAAGATCACCTTGGCCTCGTCGCCGTCGTCGACGACCGGCACCAGGACGGCGGCATCGCGCAGATGCAGCCCCTCGACGATCGGCATCAGGCTCGGGTTGAGCAGATGATCGCCGTGGTCGCGCCACGACTGGTCGATCGGACCGCCGTTCTGGTTGAGCGCCCGCGCGCGAAACACCTCGGCGGAAAATAGGCCAGCCTCATTCATGCGAGAGCCGGTCCAGTTCGGCAGCCGGCATGACCGGGAACACCTCGCCCCCCGACCGGATCGCGAACATGGCGACGCCATCCATGTCGATCGTCTCGCCCAGTTCGACCAGGTCGTACATGAGGGCCCGCGAGACGAGCGCCTCGAGCCGTCCCCGCACCATGAGATAGGGCTTCAATTCACTGTTACCGTCAGCCATCTCGAAGCGCAGCGGATGGTCGGTGCCAGCCTCCACCACGTCGCCGACATTGGTGCGGAAAACCAGCGTCTTTTGCCCGTCCTTCTCCGACACGCGCATCTCGACGGCGAGGAACGGCGCATCCTGGACCCGGATCCCAACCTTTTCCACAGGCGTGACGAGATAGGTCCTGCCGTCCTCGTCCTTGCGAAGAACCGTTGAAAACAGGCGCACCAGTGGCTGCCTGCCGATCGGCGTGCCCGTGTAGAACCAGGTGCCGTCGGCACGGATTTCCATGTCCAGATCGCCGCAGAACGGGGGATTCCAGCGCTCGACAGGGGGCAGACCGGGTTTGCCGCCCGCTTTCAGGTCCGAGGCGCGTGCAATCATCGCGGCAAGGCCCGCGGCGTCAGACGCTGTCTGAATGGTGTCGTCTGCCATCTTTCAGTCCCGGTTCCGCTTTAAATCATTCTGTCACGAGATAGTCATTCCGGACGTTCTTGTCAGCCGCTCCGGCGGGAATAAGTTTATGTGGATGTGGCGAATGCCGCACTGCAGCGATTCGCAGCCCGGCATGACGCCGTGGTCCACGCCCGATGGAGAGCGCAAATGGGTATGATGAATTCCACCGAAGCCGTTCTCGACGAGAAGGCCGTCATTGCGGCCGCCGAACGGGCGCTGGCGGATGTCGCCGCGGTCCGAACCGAAGTCGGCAAGGTCATCTTCGGCCAGGAGCAGGTGGTGGAAAACACCATGCTGGCGCTTCTCTCGGGCGGCCATGCGCTGCTCGTCGGCGTTCCGGGCCTCGCCAAGACGAAGCTGGTCACCACGCTCGGCACGGTTCTCGGCCTTCAGGCCAGCCGCATCCAGTTCACGCCCGACCTGATGCCCTCCGATATCCTCGGCTCCGAAGTCATGGATCAGGACGAGAACGGCCGCCGCTCCTTCCGCTTCGTCAAGGGCCCGGTCTTTGCCCAGCTGCTGATGGCCGACGAGATCAACCGCGCGTCGCCCCGCACCCAGTCGGCGCTGCTGCAGTCCATGCAGGAGTACCACATCACGGTGGCCGGCCAGCGCTATGACCTGCCCGCCCCCTTCCACGTTCTGGCAACGCAGAACCCGCTGGAGCAGGAAGGCACCTATCCCCTGCCCGAGGCCCAGCTCGACCGCTTCCTGCTTCAGGTCGACGTCCTCTACCCCGAGCTCGATGCCGAACGGCAGATCCTTCTCGAAACCACGGGACGCTCCGAGGCCAGGCCGCGCGAAGTGATCGTGGCGGGCAGGCTGCAGGAAATCCAGTCGCTGATCCGTCAGATGCCGGTGAGCGATAAGGTCGTCGACGCCATTCTGAGCCTCGTCCGTTCGGCACGTCCGGGCCATGGCAATGCCACCACCGACAAGAACGTCGCCTGGGGGCCTGGTCCCCGCGCCGGCCAGTCGCTGATGCTGACCGCCCGTGCCCGCGCACTTTACGAAGGCCGTCTGGCGCCCTCGCTGGATGACGTCTACGCGCTCGCCGAGCCGGTGCTGCAGCACCGCATGGCGCTCACATTCGCGGCCCGTGCCGAAGGCATGTCGGTCCGCGACGTGGTTGCCGGCCTCGTCAAACAGGCGCGCGGCTGACGCGGCCACGGCCATAGAAAGGACCCCGCGTGGCATCCATCGGCCAGATCGTTGAGCAGACAACAGGCGGCGAAGTCCTCTCCCGGGCAAGGGCTCGGGCCGCCCTTGTTCCCGACTGCATGGTCGAGGCAAGACGCATCGCCAACACCGTGATTGCCGGCTGGCATGGCCGCCGCAAGCGCGGCATCGGTGAAAACTTCTGGCAGTTCAGGCCCTATGCCGAGGGCGAAAGCCTCGCGGCGATCGACTGGCGCCGGTCCGCCCGCGACGACCACACCTATGTGCGCGACCGCGAATGGGAAGCGGCCCATACCGTCTGGCTCTGGGCGGACCTGTCGCCCTCGATGATGTACAAGTCCACCTTCGGCGCCGTCTCCAAGGAAAGTCGAGCGCTTGTGCTGATGCTGGCGCTGGCCGAGATCCTGGCCCGCTCCGGCGAACGCATCGGCTGTCCGGGCATCATGGAACCGGTGTCCGCCCGCAATGCCGCCGAACGGCTGGCAACGGCCATCATGCATGCGCCGCAGACCGCCGGCCTGCCGGAGACGGGGATGATCCGCGGCCACAGTGACATCGTCCTGATCGGCGATTTCCTCGATGACGCCGACCGGATCATGGAGCGCATCACGCCGCTTGCCCGGCGCGGCCTGCGCGGCCATGTCGTCGAGATCGCCGACCCGGCGGAAGAAACCTTCCCCTATTCCGGGCGCACCGAGTTCACCGATCCGGAAACGGGCGAGAAGCTTGTTTCCGGTCGCGCCGAAACCGTCCGGGAGGATTATCGGCGGGCCTATCTGTCGCGCCGGGAGACGCTGGGTGAATCGTTGCGCCGCCTCGGCTGGAGCTTCGCCTTCCATCGCACCGATCATCTGGCCTCCGAAGCCCTCGTCACGGTCCACGGCTATCTGTCGGGACTGCCGGCCGGGGGTATCAATGGTGGGACCCGGACATGAGCGCATTTGCCTTCGCCAATCCGGCCATCCTGATCGGCCTCCTCGCACTTCCGGTCATCTGGTGGCTGCTCCGGCTGACGCCGCCCCGCCCGAAGAGCGAAGTCTTCCCGCCGCTGCGGATCCTCGCCAGCGTCCTCAAACGCGAGGAAACGCCGGCCAACAGCCCCTGGTGGCTGACACTGCTGCGCATGGCGCTGGCAGCAGCCATCATCCTGGCGATTGCCAATCCGGTAATCAACCCGCGCGCCAACTCGTTGAACGGCAGCGGGCCGCTCGTGCTGCTCGTCGACAACAGCTGGGCCACCGCCCCCGATTGGGATCGCCGCGTGCAGACGGCCGAGGCACTGATCGCTGATGCAGAGGATGCGGGCGTGCCGGTCTCGGTGACCTTCACCGCCGACACCACCCATGACGCCGTGCCCGGCAGCGCCGCCGCCGCGCGCGAAAAACTGGCCGCCGCAGCTCCAAAGCCGCTGGTGCCGGATCGGGAGCGCGCCGCAGCCGCCGTCACCGAAGCGATCAAAGGCACGCGGCCCGGCACGGTCGTCCTGCTCTCGGACGGCGTCGCCAACGCCGCCGACGAAACCGCCCTCGACGCCCTCGCATCGCTGTCGCCGGCGGAGATACGGGTCATCGAAGGCGACGGTGCCCGCACGATCGCCCTGACCGAGGCGACCAACAACGCCGATGCGATGTCCGTGACCGCCACGCGCCTGGTGACAGGCATGCCGCGGAGCATGACCGTCAACGCGCTGGACCCGCAGGGCCGCGCCCTCGCCTCCGGCACGCTCGACTTTGCCGCCGGCGCCGCGACCGCGACGGCAGAGATCTCGGCGCCCTTCGAGCTGCGCAACGACTTCGCGCGTCTGGCCGTCGCCGACCTCGCCACCGCCGGCTCCGTCCGCCTGCTCGACGACGGCTTCCGGCGTCGGCGCGTCGCGCTGATTTCCGGCGACAGCGGCAGCGACTTCCAGCCCCTGCTGCAGCCGCTCTACTACATCAGCCGCGCGCTGCAGCCCTATGCCGACCTGATCGAGCCCACCACCGCCGATCTCTCCGTCTCCATCCCGCAGATCCTCGAGGGCAATCCCTCGGCCATCGTCATGGCCGACGTGGGCCGCCTGCCGGCCGACGTCTATGAGCCGCTGCAGCAGTGGATTTCTCGCGGCGGCACGCTGATCCGCTTTGCCGGCCCGCGCCTCGCCGCCGCCCCGGCTGACGATCCGCTGGTTCCGGTGATCCTGCGCCAGGGCGAACGTGCGCTGGGCGGCGCCATGTCCTGGTCGGAGCCGCAGGCGCTGGCCGATTTCCCGGCGACCGGTCCCTTCGCCGGACTGCCGCGAGCCGGTGACATCACCGTCAACCGCCAGGTTCTGGCCGAACCGACCCCCGATCTCGCCGACCGCACCTGGGCAAGCCTCGCCGACGGAACGCCATTGGTGACCACAAGGGAACAGGAGGCCGGACGCATTGTTCTCTTCCACACCAGCGCTGAAGCCACGTGGTCGAACATGCCGCTGTCGGGGACCTTCGTCGAGATGTTGCGCCGGCTCGTGCAGATGGCGCGCGCCGGAGGTGCGGCCAGTGCGACGGCGGATACTGCTGCCGCCCTGCCACCCTTCCGCCTGCTGAACGCCGACGGCACCCTGACCACCGAGACCGGCATCGCCCGGCCGATCACCATCGCGGCGGGTGCTACGCCCGTCGCCAGCTTCGACCATCCACCCGGCCTCTACGGGACGGAAGATGGCTTCAGCGCCGTCAACCTGCTGGCGCCCGGCACCGAGCTTCAGCCCTTCAACGCCAGCCTCGACGGCGTGAACGTCGTCCGCGAAGGCCTGATCGGCGGAGAGGCGCAGTCGTTGCGGCCGCTGCTGTTTGCGCTGGCCTTCCTCTTCATCGTCCTCGACAGCCTCGTGGTGCTCTTCATGAACGGCGCATTCTCCCGCCTTCCGCGGCCCGGCCGCTCCGCGGCCGCCGGGCTTGTCGCCTTGGCAGGCCTGCTCCTCGTCGCCCATCCCGGCGAGGGTCTGGCGCAGGATGCGCAGCCCGGCGACGACGTCATCATGGAGCATCTCGACACCACCCATCTCGCCTATGTCGTCACCGGCGAAGCGGAGGTCGACCAGCTTTCCGAGCAGGGCCTGCAGGGCCTGACGCAGTTCCTGACCTACCGGACGACGCTGGAGCCCGGCGCGCCGGTCGGCGTCGACATCGCCACCGACGAGCTCGCCTTCTATCCGATCATCTACTGGCCGATCTCCGCCAACGCCCCCATGCCGTCCCAGGCCGCGATCTCGCGCATAGATGCCTATATGCGCAATGGCGGCACCGTGCTCTTCGATACCCAGGATCAGTATTCCGGCCTCAACAGCTCCGGCATGACAACGCCGAACGGCGAGCGGCTTCAGGCAATCCTCGGCAATATCGACATTCCTCCTCTGGAGCCGACGCCGGAGGACCATGTCCTGGCGCGCTCCTTCTACCTGCTAAACGATTTTCCCGGCCGCTACGCCGGAAGCCCGCTCTGGGTCGAGGCGCGGCAAGAAGCCGCCCAGACCGGCAGTGAACTCTCCTCCTCCGGCGACGGCGTCACCCCGCTCCTGATCACCGCCAATGATCTCGCCGGCGCCTGGGCCGTCGATGCGCAGGGAACGCCGGTGCTGCCGACCGTCCCCTCGGATGCGATGCAGCGCGAATACGCCTACCGCGCCGGCGTCAACATCATGATGTACATGCTCACCGGCAACTACAAGGCCGACCAGGTGCATGTCCCGGCGCTCCTCGAGCGGCTCGGCCAATAGGAAACCTGACGGCATGACCATCGACTTCGCCCCCTTCTTTTCATGGCCGATCATGGCGGCCCTTGCCGTCTTCGCGGCGATCCTTGCCGCTCTCGGGCTCTGGCGCGGTATCCGCGGTGCGACGCTGCGCACGCTCGCACTCGCCGCCCTGCTTCTGGCGCTCGCCAATCCGATCCTGAACCAGGAGGACCGGGAGCAGCTGTCCACCGTCGTGCCGATCGTCGTCGACCGCTCGCAGAGCCAGGAAACCGCCGGCCGCGACGGCCAGACCGATCAGGCACTGGCAGAGCTGCAGGAGCGCTTCTCGCGCTTTCCGCGCATCGAGACGCGGGTCGTCGAGGTCGAGGACAACGCCGAGACCGATACGCCGTCGACGAAGCTGTTCGGAGCCCTCTCCTCGGCCCTTTCCGACGTGCCGCCCGCCCGCGTCGGCGGCGCCGTCTTCCTGACCGACGGGCAGATCCACGGTCTTCCCGGTATCAATCAGGACCTCGGCTTCAACGCACCGCTGCATGGCCTGATCACCGGTCAGCCGGACGAATTCGACCGGCGCGTCCAGATCGTCAGGGCACCGCGCTTCGGCATCGTCGGCGAAGAACAGCAGCTGACGCTGCGCGTCTTCGACGACGGCCGCAGCACCGGAGGCACCGCCGACGTGACGGTCAGCATGAACGGCGAGGAACTGGAGACGTTGCAGGCGACACCCGGTGTCGACACGCCCTTCCCCTTCACCGTGCCGCGCGGCGGCAATAACGTCATGGAATTCTCGGTGGCCGAAGTCCCCGGCGAGGTGACGGCCGTCAACAATCGCGCCGTCCATGTCATCGACGGCATCCGCCAGAACCTGCGCGTCCTGCTCGTCTCCGGCGAGCCGCATGCGGGCGAGCGGGCCTGGCGCAACCTCCTGAAGTCGGATGCCTCCGTCGACCTCGTCCACTTCACCATCCTGCGTCCGCCCGAGAAGCAGGATGGTACGCCGATCAATGAGTTATCGCTGATTGCTTTCCCGACGCGTGAACTCTTCGTCGAGAAGATCGAGGACTTCGACCTGATCATCTTCGACCGCTACACCCACCGCAACGTGCTACCGATCCTCTACTACGACTACATCTCGCAGTATGTGGAAAACGGCGGCGCCCTGCTGATCGCGGCGGGCCCCGAGCATGCCGGCGAAAACTCGATCGCAACGACCCCGCTCGCCCAGGTCCTGCCGGCGAGCCCCACCGGCGATGTCCACAATGCCGGCTTCTTCCCGCGTCTCTCCGACGAGGGCCAGAAGCATCCGGTCACCCGCGGCCTCGACGGCACCGGGCAGGAGCCGCCGGCCTGGGGCCGCTGGTTCCGCTCGATCGATGTGGCCGAGCCCGAGGGGCAGACGGTGATGCTCGGCGACGACAACCGCCCCCTCCTCGTGCTCAACCGCGAGGGAGAGGGCCGCGTTGCCATGCTGCTGTCCGATCACGGCTGGCTCTGGGCCCGCGGCTTCGAGGGCGGCGGCCCGCATGTCTCGCTCTACAGGCGCATCGCCCACTGGCTGATGAAGGAGCCGGAGCTCGAGGAAGAGGCCCTGACCGCCCGCGCCGTCGGCCGCACGCTGGAAGCCACCCGCCAGACGATCGGCGACGATCCCGGCCCCGCGACGATCACCTATCCCTCCGGCCGCACCGAGACGGTGCCCTTCACCCAGAGCGGTCCTGGTCTCTACCGGCTGGAGCAGCGGACCGAGGAGACCGGCCTCTTTGAAGTCACCAATGGCGATTTCTCTACCCTCGTCCACGTCGGCACCGTCGATGCTCCGGAATTCCAGGCGATGATCTCCACCGAGGAGACACTGGCGCCCTATGCGGAACGCACCAAGGGACTGGTTGCCCGGGTGGCTGACGGCGACGGCGTCACGCTGCCGACCATCCTGCCGGTGCGCGGCGAAGTGCGCATCAACGATCCGGACCGCATGGTGATCCGCCTGACCGACGAGACGGTTCTGCGCGGCGTCAACACTCTTCCCCTGTTTGCAGGCTTCGCCGGCCTCTCCGCCCTGCTCTTTGCGGTCGCCGCCATGTGGTGGCGCGAAGGCCGCTGAGGCAATCTGCCTTGGCGTCCTCCGCGACAAGGGCGCGGCTATCGGATTGAACGTATCCATGGTGACTGGGCATGACATCTGAACTCAGGGTGACGGATCACGCCACGCCGGCAGAAGAAAAGGCAATCTCTGAAAGGCTTCAGGCCTACAGCAACAAGAACTTCGGCACCAGCGATCGCCGAGAGCTGGCGATCATCCTGTACGACGCAATGGGCAATCCGGAGGGCGGCCTGATCGGCCGCACAGCGCGGGGCTGGCTCTACGTCCAGATGCTCTTCGTGCCGGGCCACCGACGCGGCCAGGGGCTGGCAAGCCGGATGCTGCAGATGGCGGAACGGGAGGCAAAGATCCGCGGCTGCCTCGGCAGCTATCTCGACACGATGAGCCCGCAGGCGCTCGGCCTCTACCGGAAGCAGGGGTACGAGATCATCGGGCAGCTGGAAGACCTCGCCGGAGGCCACACCATCAGCTGGTTGAAGAAGCGCTTCTGACGCTTCTCTTACGCAAGCGAGGCGGCCCGCGTCTCCGTGTCGATCAGGAACGCGGCGATGGCCGCCAGCAGCAGTAGCCCGGCAAAGATCGCCACAGCCAGCCCGAAGCTCTGCGCCACGATCAGCCCCACCAGCGAAGGGGCGAGAAGCCCGCCGAAGCGTGCCATGGCACCCGCCGCTCCCATGCCCGTCGCCCGCGAGGCGGTCGGGTAGAGTTCCGGCGTGATGGCATAGAGGGCGCCCCAGGTGCCGAGCAGCGCAAAGCTCATGATCAGCAGCGAGGCGCCGACGACGATGGCGCTGCCCGCCACGACGAACAGCAGGCAGCCGGCCGAGGACAAGAGGCAGAAGCCGATCAGCGTCGGCCGGCGACCCCATTTCTCCACCCCGTAAGCGGCGAGCGCATAGCCCGGCAGCTGTGCAAGCGCGATCAGCACCAGGAAGCCATAGCCGCGCACGAAGCCGAAGCCCTCCCCCGCCAGCCGCGGTGGCATCCAGGCAAAGACGCCGTAATAGGAGACCGACACCAGGAACCAGATCGCCAGGATCATCAGGCTGCGCCGGCGCAAGGGTCCGGAGAAGATCCGGACTTCGCCGACGGAGGGCGGCGTCTCCAGCTGCTGCCCCGCCGGCAGCGCAGGCTTGCCGTTGACGACGAGGATCTCGTCGATGATCGATTTCGCCTCGTCGCTCCGGCCGGCGCGCATCAGGTACAAGGGAGATTCCGGCACAAGGAAGCGCAGGCCGATGCCGATCACAGCCGGCAGCGCCGTGACGGCGAAGATGTAGCGCCAGGCGTCCTCGACACCGGCCAGGCTGGTCGCCCAGGCAGCGAGTGCCACGACCAGCGTGCCGACGGCCCAGAAGCCTTCCAGCAGGACGAGCCAGCGTCCGCGGTTCTTGGCCGGCAGGAATTCGGCCATCATCGCGTAATCGACCGGCAGGGTGCCACCGACGGCCGCGCCCGTCAGGAAGCGCAACAGCAGGAGGATCGTGAAGTCGGGAGCGAAGACGGAGAGAATGCCGAAGACGGCGTCGCAGGAGACGGTGACGATCAGGACGGTGCGCCGGCCGATCCGATCGGCGAGGCGCCCGAAGCCGAGCGCACCAAGCAGCATCCCGAGAAAGAACAGCGTTCCTGTCTGCAGCGCCTGCGGAACCGTGAGGTCGAAGGTGACGGCAATGGAGGCGGCCGTGAAGCCGACGGCGAGCACCTGCATCGCATCCGCGGCCCAGACCAGCCCGAAGATCCCCACCAGGCGCTTCTGGTACGTTCCGGTCCCGGCGCGGTCGAGCGCTTCGTCGATCGTGATTGCCGCCATTCCACCGTCCCCCAAGCTCAGGAAAGGGATGCCGGCGACCGCCGGACCCTATCGCCTGATTAGATGACTTGTCTCATCCGCGCCAGCAGATTGTTCCTTTGAGACGCGGATGCACATCCTCGGCCAGCGGCACGACGAGCACCCGGCCGGGATCGACCGGCCCCGGGAACTGCAGGGCGTCGTAGGCGACCTTCTCGAAGCCGAGCGGCATGTAGTAGGGCGGGTCGCCGACCAGGATGACGGCCTCCGACCCCTGCCGGCGCGCCGCCTCGATGGCGATCCGCACCAGTTCCCGGCCGATCCCCCTGTTCTTGTGGGAGGGACGCACCGCCAGCGGGCCGAGAAGATGACCCTTGACCTCACCTGCAGCGATCGGGGTCATGCGCACGGAAGCGATGGTTTCCCCGTCATCGGCGCAGACAAAGGACAGCGCACGATCATGCGGCCCCTGCTCGCGGATGCGGGCAGCCGCGCGCGTGTGGCGACCGGGACCGAAGGCCTCGGCATTGATCAGTTCGATGACGGCATCATAGGATGCGTCTTCGGTGAGATAGACGAGGTCATGCTTGGGAAGAATTTGCGCAGTCATGGGTGAACCGAAACCGTGAAAAGGACAGACAGGACAAAGGGATCTCGAGATGCTGGGTCAGCATCTTGCCAGGATCAGCGTCGTCGCAGTGTCCGTGCTTCGGTCATCGGGCTTCCTCAAAAGGTGACAAGCGCAATATCAGGAAAGAAATCCGCCGCCAACAGGAAAAACACAGCGTTCGTCTTTTGACGTCTCGCAATTCCCCGGCGCTGCCGTAAGTAAGTCGGCAAGAGGTGAAGGAGAAACACATGGGCATGCTGGTCGACGGAAAATGGCAGGACGTCTGGTACGATACGAAATCGACCAAGGGCCAGTTCAAGCGGTCCGAATCGCAGTTCCGCAACTGGGTGACCGCGGACGGTTCCGCCGGTCCGAGCGGTCGCGACGGTTTCAAGGCCGAGGCCGGGCGCTACCACCTCTACGTCTCCTACGCCTGTCCCTGGGCCCACAGGACACTGATCTTCCGCAAGCTGAAGGGACTGGAGGACCTGATCTCCGTGTCCGTGGTCGATCCGCTGATGGTGGAAAACGGCTGGGAATTCTCCGGCAAGGATGGTGCGACGAAGGATGACCTCTTCGGCTCGGACTATCTCTACCAAGTCTACCTGAAGGCCGACCCCAATTATTCAGGCCGCGTCACGGTGCCTGTCCTGTGGGACAAGCGGCAGGAGACGATCGTCTCCAACGAGAGCGCCGAGATCATCCGCATGTTCAACGGCGCCTTCGACGGCCTGACCGGCTCCTCGGATGATTTCTACCCGCAGGACCTGCGCAACGAGATCGACGATATCAACGCCACCGTCTACGACACCGTCAACAACGGCGTCTACAAGGCCGGCTTCGCCACCACCCAGGATGCCTATGAAGGCAATGTCACGGCGCTGTTCGAGACACTCGACATGCTGGACAAGCGGCTGGCCTCGCAGCGCTATCTGGTCGGCGACCGGCAGACGGAAGCCGACTGGCGGCTGTTCACCACGCTGGTCCGCTTCGATCCGGTCTATGTCGGCCACTTCAAGTGCAACATCCGCCGCATCGCGGACTATCCGAACCTCAGCGCCTACCTGCGCGACCTCTACCAGGTCCCGGGCATTGCCGAGACGGTGCATTTCGACCACATCAAGCAGCACTACTACCGCAGCCACAAGACCATCAATCCGACCGGCGTCGTGCCGGTCGGACCGGAGATGGATCTTCAGTCCCCCCATGGCCGGGAGCGGTTGGGGGCCTGATTACCAGAGGTCGGCGGGCGGCACGGCACCGGAAAGCTCCCGGACCCGGGCAAGCGTGGCCGTCGTGGTATTCTCCGGCAGCGCGTCGAGAGAAAAGAAGCCGGACTCGGCAATCTCGCGGTCCGGCAATCTCGGAGCCGTCTGCTCCACCTGGACCCGGTAGAGAAGCACGTGGTCGCGCTTGCTGATGCGGCTGTTGTAGTAGACGTGGAAGAGCGACGGCGCCGAAGTCATCACCAGGTTGCCCTCCTCCCGAATCTCCTTCTCCAGGGCTTCCAGCACGGTCTCGTTGCGCTCCACGCCGCCGCCCGGCATATACCAGCCAGGAACATAGGTATGCCGGACGAGGAAGATGCGGCCCTCGCTGTCGAAGCAGGCGGCCCGCACGCCGAGAGTCATGCCGCGCGTGAGGATGAAGACACGATGGAAAAGCCACACCGCCACGCGACTGCGCAGCCCGCTGACTTCGGGGATACCGGTGGCCACTATTCACATCTCCGCGACGAAGAAATTAGATAACCATTCATGGCTTCGTGCGTTAAGTCTGCGCCATGTTTAAATTCGCTCATATCTCCGACATCCATCTGGGCCCGCTCCCGAGGCTCACGCTTCGCGAACTGATGTCGAAGCGCATCACCGGCTTTGTGAACTGGCACCGCAACCGGAGCAAGCATCTTTTCGTCAACACGCTGGATCTGCTGATCAGCGACCTCAAGACCCGCCAGCCGGACCACCTGATGATCACCGGCGATCTTGTCAACCTTGCGACCACCATCGAGACGCGGCTTGCCGGAGAATGGCTGCAGACGGTGGGCGATCCGAACGAGACCACCGTCGTGCCCGGCAATCATGATGCCTATGTCCCAGGTGCGCATGAACGCTCGGTCAACGAATGGTACCCCTATATCATCGGCGACGACGGCACCCGCAGCTGGCAGGACGAGACGAAGATCTTCCCGACAATCCGTCGCCGCGGCCCGCTGGCCATCATCGGCTGTTCGACCTCCGTCGCCACACCGCCGTTTTCCGCCTCGGGCTATTTCAGCCCGCGTCAGGCCCGCGAAACGGTCAATCTTCTGCGGAAGGCCGGCGACGAAGGTCTCTTCCGGGTGGTGCTGATCCATCACCCGCCGATTCGCGGCGCCGCGTCGTCCCACAAGCGGATGATCGGCATCCGCCGATTCGCGGCCGCGATTTCCACGGGCGGGGCCGAACTCGTCCTCCACGGCCACACCCACCTCAACACCGTCTACTGGCTGAAGAGCCACCACGGTCAGATCCCGGTGGTCGGCATAGCCTCGGCATCCCAGGGTCCCGGCGGCCACAAGCCGCGGGCCGCCTACAATCTCTTCACCCTCTCGGGCGAGCCGGGGGCCTGGAACCTCAGCTGCGACCGCCACGCGCTGACCGAGGCTGGCGACGGTGTCGAGCTCGACAACAGCCATGTCTTCTACGGTGAAGCGCCCTCTTCCGTGTCCATTCCGGAAGCTGCCCGGTTGATTTAGGCAGCCGACTTGCACCTTTGCCTTATTCGATTCATATCTTGGGGTTAGGGAAACCTATCAGCATTATAAGGCCTCCTCGATTTGACAGCTGCATCAACCGCACCGGTCGACATACGGCGCGAATTCGTCGCTCTTCTGCCACGCCTGCGCCGTTTTGCGCTCACGCTCAGCGCGAGCGTGGACGATGCGGATGAGCTGGTGCGGGCCGCCTGCGCGAAGGCGATCATCAAGGGCCAGTGTCCAACCGACGACAATCCGTCGGCACCATGGCTCTTCCAGCTGATCCGCCGCGTCTCCTCTGACATGGCCAAAAAGCGCAAGCCGAAGCCGCGCGAGCCTGCCGGAGAAACCAGGGATAAGGCCGGCACCGAGCAGCAGCATGCGGTACTGGCTATGCCCGCGGGTCAGGCGAGCGCCTTCCTGCTGGTCGAGATCGAGGGCTTCTCCTACACCGAGGCGGCTGAGATTCTGGGCATCCCGACCGAACGTCTGGCCTCCCACCTCTGCGCGGCCCGCCTGAGCTTTGCCGCACGCGACGCCACGAGCGCGAAACGGAGAGCCTGATGGCATCGAACAGGGAGACCATGGACCTGAAGGTGAGCATGCTTCTGGATCGCGAGCTCGACAGCCGCGAACAGCAGGAGGTCGAAGCGGCATTGCGCGGCGATCCCGACGCATCTTCGCTTCATGAAGCATTGCGGCTTGGCAGCCGCTGCGGACGCGATGTCTTCGACGATCTCCTGAAGGAGCCGGTTCCCCTCGACCTGGTCCGCATGATCAAGACCGCCCCGCCGCCGCGCCGGGCGGTCCGCCTGCCGTCAGAGCACCGGCCCGGCTTCTCCTTCAGGCCGACGGCCACCCAGGCGGCTCTCGCAGGTTTCGTGCTCTTCGCGCTCGGCGGCGGCTTCGGCTATACGCTTGGCCAGCAGCCGAGCGTTGCGGCGCAGTCCGCCGTGGCGGAAGCCGGCGGTGACTGGCTTGATGACATCGTCGCCCACTACCGCGTCTTTTCGCGCCAGCCGGATCGCCTCGTCGAAATGCCGGCCTCTGATCCCGCCGCCATCGTCGAATGGCTGCTCACCAGCACCGGCGTCAATTTCCGCATCCCGGACCTTGCTGACAACGATCTCACCTTCCAGGGCGCCCGGCTCCTCACGGCCGGCGGCATGCCGGTCGGCGAGCTCCTCTATACATCCGGCGAGGGTGAGGTCATCGCCATCCTGTTTCGAAAGATCCAGCCGGACGATGACGGCTTCTCCGACCTGATCCGCGACAACATCGCGCTGATGTCGTGGAAGGGTGCGACGGCAACCTATGTTGCCGTGGGTCCCTCCTCCGCCGCCTCTCTCGACGAGATCGCGGCGAAGGCTGCCGGCCTGATCTGACGATCAGGCCTTCTTTTCTGCGATGATGCGGTTTGCCGCCGAGACGATCGCCTCCAGCGAGGCGGCGACGATGTTGGTGTTGATCCCGACACCGAACAGCTTGCCGCCCGGGTGCTCGACCTCGACATAGGCAATGGCCGAAGCATTCGAGCCGTGCTGCAGCGAGTGCTCGGAATAGTCGGCGACCGACAGCGCAACACCCAGGTAGCTCGACAGCGCATCGATGAAGCCGTCGATCGGCCCCGTTCCCTTGCCCTCGATCCGCTTCGTCTCGCCGCGGTCGGTGATTTCCGCCGCCACGACCCGGACGCCCTTATGATCCGTCCCGGCCGGATAGGTGTGGTGGTCGACGAACTTCAGCCGCGCGTCCGGCTGCTCCACATAGTGGTTCAGGAAGTGCTGGTGGATGCGCTTCGACGGAAGCTCCACGCCCTCTTCGTCGGTGATCCGCTGGATCTCCTCGCGGAACTCCACCTGCAGGTTGCGCGGCAGATTGATGCCGTAGTCCGCCTGCAGGATGTAGGCGATCCCGCCCTTGCCCGACTGCGAGTTGATGCGGATGATCGCCTCATAGGTGCGCCCGACGTCCTGCGGGTCGATCGGCAGATAGGGAACCTCCCATACCGGGTGGTTGGCAACCTTGATCGCCTTCATGCCCTTGTTGATGGCATCCTGGTGCGATCCCGAGAACGCCGTGTAGACCAGCTCGCCGACGTAGGGGTGACGCTCCGGGATGACCATCTCGTTGGAATACTCGTAGACGGCCTTGATCCGCTCGATGTCGGAGCAATCCAGCTCCGGATCGACCCCTTGCGTGTACATGTTGAGCGCCAGGGTGACGATGTCGACATTGCCGGTGCGCTCGCCGTTGCCGAACAGCGTGCCCTCGACACGGTCGGCGCCGGCCATCAGGCCCAGTTCCGTGGCGGCAATCCCGGTGCCCCGGTCGTTGTGCGGATGCAGCGAGATGATCACGTTCTCTCGGTTGTCGATGTTGCGGCACATCCATTCGATCTGGTCGGCATAGATGTTCGGTGTCGCCATCTCGACGGTCGACGGCAGGTTCAGGATCAGCTTGTTGTCGGCCGTAGGCTTCACTTCCGCGATCACGGCGTTGCAGATCTCCAGCGCCACCTCCAGCTCGGTGCCGGTGAAGCTTTCCGGCGAATACTCGAAGCGGTAGCCCCCATTTCCCCCATTGGCGGCCTTCGCCGCCATGTCCATGATCATCTTCGCTGCATCGACGGCGATCTGCCTGACGCCCGCGACATCCTTGCCGAACACCACGCGGCGCTGCAGTTCGGAGGTCGAATTGTAGAAGTGGATGATCGGATTGCGCGCACCCTGCAGCGATTCGAACGTCCGGGTAATCAGCTCCGGCCGGCACTGCACCAGCACCTGCAGCGAGACGTCGTCCGGCACGCCGCCCTCTTCGACGCACCAGCGCGCAAAGTCGAAATCGGTCTGCGAGGCCGATGGAAAGCCGATCTCGATCTCCTTGAAGCCCATGTCGAGCAGCAGCTTGAACATGCGCGCCTTGCGGTCGTGCCCCATCGGGTTGACCAGCGACTGGTTGCCGTCGCGCAGGTCGACGGAGCACCAGATCGGCGCCTTGTCGATGGTCTTGCTGGGCCAGGTGCGATCGGAAATGTCGATCTGCGGATAGGGCCGATACTTTGTCGCCGCATCGGGCATGCCGTTCTTGGGGGATGAGGTCTTCGCGTCCATGGTCTTGTCTCGTCTCGCTTCACGCGCCGCAGCACAGGTGCCGTCGCAGGCGCAGACCCGGGGGTCTTTCAAAATTCAGGTGTGAATGGTGATGAGAGGAGCTCTTACGCCGGCAGGCTTCTCGGCCGCCGGGCGCTCCTCAACGGACCCGGCAACCGCGCGTAAGGTCGAGGGTAAGAAGCGAGTTTGGCACCGACGCGACAACGCCGGCCGCAGTGCGGGCCGTCATCTCAGTCACAGCAATGGTCGAGCCGTTGATCTTCATGGCACAACTGGTAGCGCGCAGGAATGAATCGCGCAAGAGCGTTATTCGGCGGCTGAGACAGATGCCGTATCGAGCTTTTCACGCAACAACTCTTCCAGAAGAGAATCTGCAGAGACACCAAGCTCCCGCGCTTGTCGCTCCAGCCTGAGCTTTGTGCCGAGTGTGACAGTCACGGTCATCGTTACCGGCTCAAGGTTGGGACGCGTCGCCTTGCTCCAGTCGATGTATTCGCTGATATCCTCGCCATCATCGAACTTCCGATCGAATTCTTCAGCGCTGATTGTCTTCATAACGACGCCTTTCCTGAATTCTCGCTCGCCGAACGGAAATGATCCGAATGCGCTCGCCACGCAGCACGTAGACACCAGTCCACAGGACACCAAAGATTCGACCTATTCGGATCCGCCTTGGCTCTGCAGAGTATCCGGCATCCGCATCGACGGCGAACAGATCGTACCACAACTCCCGCGCCGCCACGAAATCTATCCCGTGCTTCGCCCTGTTCGCCTCGCTTTTCGCCGGATCGAATTCGAATTCCATACCGTATCACAGCATGGTTTCTTTGCGAAATCGAGGGCGCCTCAACCCCGCCGCGCGACCCGCTGCAGCCCCATCATCAACCCGCCGGCGATCAGCCCCCAGAAGGCGCCGGAGATGCCGGCGAACGAGACCCCCGAGGCGGTGATCAAAAAGGTCACAGCGGCCGCCTCGCGCGTCTCGGGCTCGCGGAACGCCGCCACCGCGGATCCGGAGAAGGCGCCGATCAGCGCCAGCCCCGCCACCGCCTGGATCAGCACCGGCGGCGCCAGCGACACGAAGGCGGTGACGGCGCCGGCCAAAAGCCCGAGCACGATATAGCCGGCACCGCCGATGATCGCCGCCCAGTAGCGTCGGGCGGGATCGGGATGGGCATCCTCGCCCGCGCACATCGCCGCCGTGATCGCCGCCAGATTGACCGCATGCCCCCCGAAGGGTGCCGACAGCAGGGAGAAGAAACCAGTGACGGCGAACAGCGGCCCCGGCTGCGGATCGTAGTCATGGACCTTCAGCACCGCGATGCCGGGAATGTTCTGAGAGGCCATGGTGACGATGAAGAGCGGCAGCGCGATCGAGACCAGCGCCGGCAGCGTGAAGACCGGCAAGACCAGCGCCAGCGGCGGCGCCAGTCCGGCCGTCCAGCTTGCCATCGCACCGTCCGGCAGGTCGACGCCGAAGATCATCACCGCAACGAAGGCGACGAGCGCCGCCGGCACCGCATAGAGCCGCTTCACCGTGGCCACCACCGCCCAGGCGATCAGGATCGGCAGCCCGAGCCATGCATCGAAGGCGATTGCCTTGAACGGCGCAAAGCAGAGACCGAGGATCACGCCCGCCAGCATGGCGTTGGCCAGCGGCGCCGGAATGGCGGCGACCGCCCGGCCGAGCGGACGAAAGAGGCCCGCAATGACGATCAGCACACCGCAGACGAGAAATGCGCCGACCGCGGCGGGAAAGCCGCCCTCGACGGTCCCCGCCGAAACGAGCAGTGCCGCGCCCGGCGTCGACCAGGCGATCGAGATGGGCAGCCGCGTCCAGGCGCTGAGCACGATGGCGCAGACGCCCATCGACACCGACAGCGCCATCAGCCCCGAGGCCGCCTCGTAATCGGTGGCGCCGACGCCCTTCAGCCCCTGCAGCACGACCGCAAACGAACTGGCAAAGCCGACGAAGGCGGTCAGCACGCCCATGAAGAAGGATTGCGGAGAAAGGTCTTTCAACATGGGAGACTCGGCGACAGGCGTGGAATGGATGGCGCTACCGAAGCCGGAATACCGGGCCTTTGCAAGCCTTCATCCCCATCAAACCGTTCGACGTCGGACACGCAGTGCTGGATCTTCTTCCATCAGACCAGTCCCGCCCGCGACATCCTGTAGAAGGTACCGCTCCGGTCCGTCAGCAGCGCATCGTGCGAGCCATGCTCGACGATCCGGCCGCCGTCGACCACGAGGATGCGGTCGGCCTTGGTGATCGTCGACAGCCGGTGCGCGATCACCAGCGTCGTGCGGCCCTCGGCAAGCTCGGCAAGCGACGCCTGGATCGCCTGCTCGGTCTCCGTGTCGAGCGCCGAGGTCGCCTCGTCGAGAATCAGGATCGGCGGGTTCTTCAGGAAGATCCTGGCGATCGCCAGACGCTGCTTCTGGCCGCCGGACAGTTTCACGCCCCTCTCGCCGATGATCGTGTCGTAGCCCTCCGGCAGTGCCGCGATCATGTCGTCGAGACGCGCCCGCCTTGCTGCATGCCGCACCTCCTCGTCGCTGGC